>CAYNYH010000050.1:0-16476 GCA_964401425.1 uncultured Gallionella sp.
GCTTAGCTGCTGCCCGTTTGGCTGCTGGCTTAGCTGCTGCCCGTTTGGCTGCTGGTTTCAGCGACGCGTTCAAAGCCATTTCGACAAGATTGGGGGCATGCTTGATAACATTAAGGAACACTAATGCTGCCCCCTGTGGTGAACGATCCCCGCGCTCCCAGTGGCGCAACGTCGCAACAGAGAAACCAAAACGTCCAGCAAACTGTTCTTGCGTAACTCTCATGCGACGACGCAATGCGGAAACGTCTACCGACTCCGGCTTGTAAACCTTGACCGCGACCTTCTCGCCCTTCCCGTGAGCGATGGCCTCATTCAATCCACGCGCAATGCTGTCAAAAGCTTTTCCCATTTTTTACCCCTCAATCCATACCGCAACCAACGCATCCACCAGCTTCGCCAAGCCGTTGCGGTCGGCCTTGCTCAAGTTAGCCTGTTCATTCTTGGCAAACATCGCCAGCAGATAAAGCGGCATCACTTCACTGTGGTGGTAGTAAATTACCCGTACACCACCACTCTTGCCGCGGCCGCCTCTACCCCAACGTAACTTGCGAATACCGCCAGTTCCTTCGATCAGATCGCCGGACTTCGGATGCGCAGCCAAGTAATTCACGATGTCTTGCCGCTCTTCTGAGGTCAGCAGCTTATCGGCTTGGCGAATGTATTCCGGCACTTCTGCAACTGTGATCATAATAAATATTATAATCCAATGGATTAGTCAAAGTTCAGAAATTTGAAGCAACCAAGCAATCATCATCTATCGTATTGATATTAGACGAATAAGCCAAATTAGCACTCTAGCGTTCAAAGTGCCAAATAACCCTTGCAAAAATAAAACGGCACACTAGAATTAGTCGAAATTTGTGTGCGAACCACTAGATATTGTGGTTCCAATCAAGGGAGAGTTTTATGAAAAGAAGAAATTGCGCTCTTGTGGTGTGCTTGGCCCGGCCCCATAAGAGCTAAAACAACGGCCCGAAACTGGAGCACCTTCGCGGGGATAAATCCAGAGTCGAGCCGATGGGCCATTTACACATTCGTTAACGGCAACCGAATGGTGAAGCATATTGACCATATCGTCAATATCTCCCGTGAGGTTGCATTTGTAAGGAAAATACCATGAAAATTAACTGGGCTTCTCATGAATTTGAAGTTCATTCACCTTCTGTTTCTTGGCATGATGTCCCTGGAATATACATTTTTGCAGGCCTGAATCAGGCAAGCAAATGGGTACCCTTGTATATTGGGCAGGCATCCTCCTTGTCTGATCGACTTACAGGACATGAGCGCTGGGCTGAAGCTGTACGTCGAGGCGCAACACACATCCATGCAATGGTAGTGAATTATCAACGCGATCGCGACATTATCGAGCAAATGTTGATTCGTGCTTTTCAACCTCCACTCAATGTGCAATTGAAGTAGCAATCTTAACCCCGCCTCGGCGGGGTTTTTTCTATATGCCATTAATGCCAATTTCATTTGCACATGTAACGGCCTTAAAGGGGCCAAGCTCTGAGGTCTCCCCTCAAAGTTGCAGCGCAGGATGATAAGTTAAAAGGGGGCGGACTCAAATTATTTTGAAATTGCATAGAGCTAAAGGGGCCAGACTCGAATTATCTTGATATTGCAGGCGGACGAAACGCCTTGTTCAATCCTGCAAATTCACCATAACCCCTGCCTCACCTTTCGCAGCCTGATATTCCGCCGCAACAGCCACGCCCGGCACGCAGACCAGTTTCTCGCCGCAATACAGCAGCGGCAGGCGCTCGCGCCGCCAGGGCGGGATATGGCGTTCCTGCAGCAGGTTCTTCAGGGTGCGCGTCGCGGCATTCGGGTGGGGGCGCAGGGTTTCGCTGCCGCTGCGCAGGCGGATGGTGACCGGGGCGGCGGCGAGTTTTTCCAGGCTCATGCCCTCCCCCGTACTGCGCACAAAATTCAGCACGCAGCCCAGTTGTGGCAGGGCCATTTCTTCTTCGCCCTGCCACGGCAACACCAGATTCCGGTCGAATTCGCCCAATGCCGGCAGCGCATACACCCTGCCCTGATAGCGGCGCACTTCCCAGTAGCCGCCCGGACACGGTGGGGCGCAGCCCTCTGGTGCGGGATAACCAGCGACTTGGCCACCGTTTTGTGGTGGCCTAGTCGAATGGCTAGTAGTTTCATCAAGGGCGGCGGCGCGGCTACTCCCCTGAACGGTCGGCTCCACTAACGTATCGTAGCCGCGACCGTAGGCTACGCACACCGCCGCATCCTGTCGCGCATCGCATAGCTGACGCAGCATGTCGTCGAGTTGCGCAGTTTGCGGCATCGGCGCGCCGCGCTGGTGCAGGAACCAGCGCAATAAATTCTTGGCGCGCGCCGTATCGAGTTCGGCCAAGCGCCCTGCTGAAAGGGTTGCGCCATCGAACCCGTCCTGCGCATCCTGCTCCGCCAGCACATCCAGCAGTTCGCTCGCCTCGGCGAAATGTTGCGCGCTGCGCGCGAGGGTGTCGCGGCAGGCGGGGAACCTTTCTTCCAGCAGCGGCAGCACGCGGTGGCGCAGGAAGTTACGCGGGTAGCTGTCGTCGGCGTTGCTCTCGTCCTCGATCCAGCGCAGGCCTTGCGCGGCGGCGTAGTCGAAGATTTCCCGGCGCGAGCAGTGCAACAAGGGGCGCAATACACTTGGCGAGCCAGCCCTTTCTGCAAGCAGCGGCATGGATGCCGCCCCCTTGACGCCCGCGCCGCGCAGCAGTTGCAGCAGCAGGGTCTCGGCCTGGTCGTCGGCGTGATGCGCGAGCGCGACGAAGTCCGCCGCCTGCCTCGCGAACGCCGCATGGCGCAGTTTGCGCGCCGCCGCCTCGATGCCGTGTTCGCGCAGCGGGGTGATGTCCACATGCTCGACCTGCAATGGGATGGCGTAACCTGCGCAGAGTTCGGTACAGAACGCGGCCCAGCTATCGGCGTTGGGGCTGATGCCGTGATGGACGTGCAGGGCGGAGAGTTGCCAGGAGAAGCGCGGCGCGAGTTCGTGCAGCAGATGCAGCAGCACGACGGAATCGACCCCGCCGCTCAGGCCGACCAGGATGGAGCTCTGCGCAGGGATCAGCGGCGCAAGCTGCGCCGCGAGGCGTTCGGCGAGGTGATTATGTGACACAGGCAGACATCCTGCGCAACGCCGCTATCGGGTCGCGCAGCAGGTTAGTGAAGCGTGACTTCCTTGAACTTGCCATAGCTCATCAGGCGGTTGAAGCGGTCCTGCAGCAGGTTGGTTGTCGGCTTGTTCTGCGCCGTTTTCAGCGCGTCCTGCAGCGCCTTCTTCACGTTCTGCATGGTCGCCGCGTAGTCGCGGTGCGCGCCGCCGAGCGGCTCGCTGATGATCTTGTCCACCAGCCCCAGCGTTTTCAGGCGCGTCGCGGTGATGCCCAGCGTCTCTGCGGCATCCGGCGCCTTTTCCGCACTCTTCCACAGGATCGAGGCGCAGCCTTCCGGCGAGATCACCGAGTAGGTGCTGTATTGCAGCATCAGCAAGGCGTCGCCCACCGCGATCGCCAGCGCGCCGCCCGAGCCGCCCTCGCCGATCACGGTGCAGATGACCGGCACGCGCAATTCGGTCATCTCGTAGAGGTTGCGCCCGATCGCCTCGGACTGGCCGCGCTCTTCCGCACCCACGCCGGGATAGGCACCCGGGGTGTCGATGAAAGTCATGATGGGAATGCCGAATTTTTCCGCGAGGCGCATCAGGCGCAGGGCCTTGCGGTAGCCCTCGGGGCGCGGCATGCCGAAGTTGCGCGCGATCTTTTCCTTGGTGTCGCGGCCCTTCTGGTGGCCGATCACCATCACGCTCTGGCCGTTGAAGCGCGCCAGCCCGCCCACGATGGCCTTGTCGTCGGCATAGGCGCGGTCGCCGTGCAGTTCCTCGAAATCGGTGAACAGGTGCTCGACGTAATCCAGCGTGTAAGGGCGCTGCGGATGGCGCGACACCTGCGATATCTGCCAGGGCGTGAGCTTGGCGTAGATGTCCTTGGTCAGCGCCTCGCTCTTCTTGGACAGGCGCGAGATTTCATCGGCAATGTCGAGCGCCGAATCGTCCTGCACATAGCGCAGTTGCTCGATCTTGTCTTCCAGCTCGGCAATGGGGCTTTCGAAATCCAGAAACGATACTTTCATGTTTGATCCTGTGTTGCTCTTTTATGCGGCGCGATGATACTACAAACCGAAGAACCGCTTGATGGTTGCCAGCACTTCGTTGTGCTGGTGATGGATCACCTTGTGCTTGGATTCCTCGTCCAGGTTCTGCATCGCGCTGTCCAGTTGCATGCGGCGCGCCACCAGCACATGCGACACCTCCTCGGCGATACTCGGTCGCGCCAGCAGGATTTCCTCGAAGGCTTCCTTGTCGAGGCGGTAGCATTCCACATCGGTCCTCGCAATGACCGTCGCCACGCGCGGCGAGCCGGTCATCAGGCTCATCTCGCCGAAGAAGGCCCCGTTGGAAAGCACGTTCAGGCTGCGCTTCTCGCCGCCGGCACCCTCCAGGTAAACCTCCGCCTCGCCGCTGATGATGATGAACAGCCAGTGCTGTGCGGGCGTGCCCTGCCTGGCGATGACGTTGCCCTTGGCGAATGGCGCATACCTGAGGCGCTCGGCCAGCTTGCGCAACTCGTCGTCCGTCATCTGCGCAAACAACTCGACGCGCTTGAGCGTCTTGATGCGGCGCAGCAATTCGCGCTGGCGCATCGCCTCCTCGTATTTCTCGCTTTCCTTGATGTAATGGACGTTCTGCTCTTCCACGGCAAGCTTGATGCCGGCGCGCTCAAGCGCGGTGTAGACATGCCAGCGCACCGCCGCATCGGTGGAATCATCCGCCGCCAGGTCGGTCAGCCAGTAGCGCAGCGCATAGCGCGCGCAGCCCTTGTCCATTTCCATGAGCACGCAACTCGGCTGGGGATTCTTGGACACATTGTCGATTTCCGCCTGCAGGATGGCATTTTCCACCGCATTGACCACCCGGGTCGGCGTCACGCCCAGGTTGACGTTGAACCATACCCAGCGCCGCCATTGCACAGGCTGGTCGGTGCGCCGCCCCAGCACCAGGAATTTGTTCTTCATCAACTGGCTGTTGGGAAACACCACGGTTTCCCAGTTGCGCGTCTCGACCAGCGTGGAGCGCCAGCGGATGTCCACGACGCGGCCGGAAATATCGTCCACCTTGATCCAGTCGCCGATCTCGATGGAGTTGTCCAGTTGCAAGGCCAGGCCGCCGAGAATGTTGCCCAGCGTATCCTGCATGGCGAACGCCACCACGGCGGTGATCATCGCCGACGTCGCGACGATGCTGCCCAGATCCAGCCCGGCATAGCGCAGCCGCACCAGCCCCCAGGCGATATAGCCGATGATGACGAAGAGGTCTTCGGCAATGCGCGGCGGCATGATGTGCATCCGCGGCAGGATGATGCGGAACACCAGCAGCCCCCACAGGCGGATCACCGCGATGCCGCCCCCGATCAGGCCCGCTTCGTGGAACACCGCGGCAACGGAGGCAAATTGCAGCGCCTGGATCAGGCCGCTGATGAATTGCAGCACCAGGCTGGCGAAAAAGAAGGCCAGCGTATTCAGGACGCTCTTGCGCTCCTCTTTCAGGAAATGGAACAGCAGGAAGGCCAGCCCCAGCGTCATCACCAGCACCGGCAGCGACTCCTCGCGCCAGAAAAACTGCATTGCGGTATTCAAGAAAGGCATATTTATTCCTTACAGATTCTGCACAGGGAACTCACCACCGCCCGGACCGAGCCCTCCAGATCAGGCTCGGGGCAAGCTTGTCGAAAACCCATGAATCCGTTCGCATCAAGCCTGTCCAAATGTGAATGGATACACGGGACTGATCAATATACCCAAGCGGTATTCTACACCATCAAATATCGGGCAAGCGGCTGGGTGCGCCGCCAGAATGCCCAGGCATCGGCGCGGGTCAGAAACAGGCGCCGGGCATGTTCCCCGCCGAGAATATCCACCTGCAATTGCGCAACCTTTCCGGCGCGCAACGCCTGCCACAACGGCTGCGCATAGCCTGTCTCGAATGCCTGCAAGGCGGTGCGCCAGGCAGCCAGATCGCCGCGCCGTAGCGCCGAACGCAAACCCGTCCAGACCAGCAGTTGCCTGCCATCACCCTCATCGTCACGCCATTGCGCCGGCCACTCCGCAAACGGAATCTCCGCCGCCATGGCGAACATCCCGGCCAGCACCTCATCCGAACTGACGAGATCATAATTTTTTTGCGGCGGCACGTTCGCCGTACAGCCGCCGCCCCACAGCCACAGACTGTTGACCGGCAATTCGCCGCGCGCCTCGCGGGCATCGTTTGCGGGATGCGCGAACAGCAGCATCTGGATTTCGTTGAACAGCCGATGCCAGTGCGCCGCCTCTTTACCCCTGGGCAGCAGGCCGCGCACGTTGTGCCCGGCAGCCTGCGACAGCAGCACGGTTTCGATGTCGGGCAGCCGGTCGAGCCGCATATACCAGCGCTGCGGGTGTGGAGCGAAAAATTCCATGCCCTGCCCGGCAAAGTGTTCGTTCAGCGCGGTGCACAGTTGTGCAGCCTCGTCCACGCTGACCTCCACCTCAGGCAGCAAGACCAGTTGATCGCGCTGCAAGCGCAGATGCACCGGATCGGCGCGCAGCCAGCACCCCTCGCCGAGTCCGTCGAAAGCGGCGGAAATCGGCGCAATCGGCGCACCCGCCTCGCAGGGCACGCCGAACAACCCGCACAGATGATTTTCCAGCAAAGCACCACCACCCGCGCGCCCCGTGCCTGTCGAAGGGTCTGGGCCTGTCGAAGCACCCCGCGCCAGCATTTTTTCCAGTGCGGGCAAGCACAAATCCGCGCAGACCTCGGCGGCAAAATCCGCCGGCAAAAACAAATCGCAAACTACCAGATGAACTTTTCTCATGGCAGCGAGTTTATCATTTCGATAACGTGAACTACCCATTGCCGCACCGCAACGAATCGCGCGGCACATCCACGATACATTTTCACAACCCAGGTACAGAAACAAAGCAACGCTTGCGCCAAGCTGCAGCAATGCGTCACACGAAAAGCAAAGGGCCGCATCTAGCGGCCCTTCCATTTGGTGCATCTTTCAGCTTGTTAGCGTCCAGAGCACAAATCCCAATCTACTGGTAAGACGCATCCTAGACAGTAAGGTTTATATCGTCAAGCGATTCGGCATAAAATGCCCATTCCAACAAAGGAGAGAAAATCATGCAGCAAAAGATGCGCTATCGTTTGGCTCTCGATTTGGGATCAACTTCACTCGGCTGGGCCGTGCTGCGGCTCACTGCCAACAATGTGCCGGACGCCGTCATCAAGGCCGGCGTCCGTATCTTCTCGGACGGGCGAAATCCGAAAGATGGCTCTTCACTTGCCGTCACCCGCCGCGCAGCACGCGCCATGCGCCGCCGCCGCGACCGCTTGCTGAAGCGCAAAGCGCGCATGATGCGTGCGCTCATCGAACACGGCTTCTTCTCCACCGACGAAGCGCAGCGCAAAGCGCTGGAAACACTGAATCCCTACGCCCTGCGCGCCAAAGGGCTGGATGAAGCGCTGACGCCCGGTGAATTCGCCCGCGCCCTGTTCCATATCAACCAACGGCGCGGCTTCAAGAGTAACCGCAAGACGGACAAGAAAGAAAACGATAGTGGTGCGCTGAAATCTGCCATCAAGAAAGTGCATGAGACGCTCATCGCAGAAAATTGCCGCACCGTCGGGGAATGGCTGCACAAACGCGATATTGCCGGACAGCCCGTGCGCGCCCGCTACCGCCAGGAAAAAATGCTAAAGGAAGACGGCAAGAACAAAATCAACAAGTATTACGACCTCTATATAGACCGTAGCATGATCGAGCACGAATTCGAGGAGTTGTGGAAGAAACAGAGTGAACTCAATCCTGACCTTTTCAATGAAAAGGCGTGTGCCGACCTGAAGGGTGCGCTGCTGTTCCAGCGCAAACTCAAACCAGTCAAGGCCGGACGCTGCACTTTCATGCCGGAAGAAGAACGCGCACCGCTTGCCCTACCCAGCACGCAACGCTTCCGCATGTATCAGGAAGTGAACAACCTGCGCATCCTGCGCGAAAGGTTGAAAGAAGAACCGCTGACACTCAAACAGCGTAACGATCTGATTGCCGCGCTGGAAGGCAAAAGCAAACTCTCATTCACGCAAATCAAGAAACTGCTCGGTGTGGGTGGCGCCGTGCAGTTCAATTTTGAAGACCCAAAACGGCAGGAACTCAAGGGCAACACCACTAGTGCCATTCTGGGCAAGGCAGAACACTTCGGCGAAGCATGGTTCAAGTTCGACGAAGCGAAGCAGGATGCCATCGTGATGCAATTGGTCAAGGAAGAGAACGAAGCCAAGCTCATCCGCTGGTTACAGGATGAGACCGGCGTGGACGAACAGCGCGCCGAAGCGATTGCCAATGCCAGCCTGCCGGAGGGTTACGGCAGCCTGTGCGAAAAAGCGCTGGCGCGTATCCTGCCGGAACTGAAGCGAGAGGTCATCACCTATGACAAAGCGGCCAAGCTGGCGGGTTTTCACCATAGCCAGCTAAATGACAATCAAGAGATTCCCGGTCGAACCTTCCCCGTAGAGCGCACCAATACGGAAACCGGCGAGATCAAGGCATTCCATCTCTTTCACGAACTGCCCTACTATGGCGAGGTGCTGCAACGGCATGTCGGTTTCGGTAGCGGCAAACCGGAAGACGTACCGGAAAAACGCTACGGCAAGATCGCCAATCCCACCGTGCATATTGGCCTGAACCAGGTACGACTGGTGGTGAACGCACTCATCAAGCGCTACGGCCACCCCAGCGAAATCATCGTGGAACTGGCGCGCGAACTGAAGCAAAGCCACGAACAACGCAAGGAAGAGCAACAGCATCAAGCCGATAACCAGAAACGCAACGCACGCATACGCGCAGATATCGCATCCGCACTGAAAATCAGCGAAGAGCGCGTATCGCGCGACGACATCGAGAAAATGATCCTGTGGGAAGAGTTGAACGAGAAGAATGCCGCAGATCGACGCTGCCCCTATTCCGGCGCGCAAGTCAGCATGGCGATGCTGCTCTCCGATGAAGTGGAGATCGAACACATCCTGCCATTCTCGCAAACGCTGGACGACAGCCTCAACAACAAAACCGTGGCTCTACGTCAGGCGAACCGCATCAAGGGCAACCGCACCCCATGGGAGGCGCGCAACGACTTCACCGCGCAGGGATGGAAGCATGAGGACATGCTGGTAAGGGCGGAGCAGATGCCTCAGTCTAAGCGTTATCGCTTCGCGGAGGATGGCTACCAGCGCTGGCTCAAGGACGACAGAGGTTTCCTGCCGCGCGCCCTGAACGACACACGCCATCTGAGCCGTGTCGCATTCGAGTATCTCAAGCTCATCTGCCCCGATACACGCGTCATCCCCGGCCGCATGACCGCCATGCTGCGCGCTAAGTTCGGACTTAACGGTGTGCTGGGACTGCATGGCGAGAAGAACCGCAACGACCATCGCCATCACGCCGTAGATGCCTGCGTAATCGGCGTAACCGACCAAGGCCTGCTGCAACGCTTCGCCAAGGCCAGCGCCAGTGCGCGCGAACAACAACTCAACCGCTTGGTGGAATCCATGCCGCTGCCTTGGGATAGTTATCGGGAGCATGTGCAACGGGCAGTAGAACGAATTTGGGTCAGCCACAAGCCGGATCATAGCCACGAAGGTGCAATGCACAACGACACCGCATATGGTTTGCGCGAGAACGGCAAGGTCGTTACGCACAAGACAGTGGATGGCGTGCGGGAACGCAACGAGGAAAATCTCAAGGTCATCGAAATGACTTGCACCAAAACTAATGAGCGGCATGGTTTGTTGCCGGACGGGCAGCCAAAACCCTACAAGGGCTACAAAGGCGACAGCAACTATTGCATTGAAATCGTATGCAATGAAAAAGGCAGATGGGAAGGAGAAGTCATTTCCACGTTTGATGCTTACCAGATAGCAAGGCAGCATGGCATTGAGCGGCTGCACCACCCGAAATTGAGTGTGGGCGGAAAGCCATTGGTAATGCGATTAACGAAATTCGACTACGTAAGGCTAGGCACTGATG
The DNA here is from genome assembly GCA_964401425.1 of uncultured Gallionella sp. GTDB lineage: Bacteria > Pseudomonadota > Gammaproteobacteria > Burkholderiales > Gallionellaceae > Gallionella. The sequence goes on from CAYNYH010000050.1 coordinate 10,131, forward strand.
GAACAACTCGCATCTTCCAGATTGCCTCAATAAACTCTGCAGGACGTTTAACCTTAGCCAATCATCAAGAAGCAAACACCGATGCCAGAAATAGGGATAAAGACGGCAATTGGCGATATACCTATAAACAAGCAGGCTCGCTTCAATCAGCAAAGGCACGACGGGTTTCAGTTTCACCCATCGGCGAACTGCGCGACCCTGGCTTCAAGGAATAGGCACGATGATAGGCCGCATCGTCGAAGTGGCAGATGACAAGCGGCATTTGTTCCTCTCGCGAGGCTTTCTGGTGGTGCAGGACACCGAGGGCGAACGCAAAGAGTTGGGGCAGGTGCCGGTGGATGACATTGCTGCTGTCATCGCCAATGCGCACGGTTTGAGCTACACCAATAACCTGCTGGTCGCACTGGCCGAACGTTGCGCTCCATTCGTGCTATGCGCCGCCAACCACAACGCCGTCGGCATGGTGTTACCCATAGAAGGAAACTACCAGCAGGCCAAGCGTTACGACGCGCAGATCGCGGCCAGCCAGTCGCTCATCAAGCGGCTGTGGGCGGAGATCGTAAAATCAAAACTTCAGCAGCAGGCAGCAGCATTGGAAGCCGCAGGTGCACCGCATGTTCCACTGCAAGCCCTCGTGCGCAAGGTGCGCTCAGGCGACCCGGACAATTTCGAGGCGCAGGGTGCGCGGCGCTATTGGGGGCTGCTATTCGGCGACAACTTCAGGCGCGAGCAGAATGGCGGCGGATTGAACGCACTGCTCAATTACGGCTATACCGTGTTGCGCGCAGCCACAGCTCGCGCAGTAGTTGCTGCGGGGTTGCACCCCACCATCGGCTTGCACCACAGCAACGAAGGCAATGCCATGCGACTGGTAGATGACCTGATGGAACCCTTCCGCCCGGTGATCGATCTCAAAGTGTGGCACCTCAACAGACAAGGCGAAAGTGAAGTAACGCCGGACACCAAACGCGCCCTGGTACACACGCTCTACGACGACATGCAGACCGGCGCGGGCGCCACGCCGGTCATGGTCTGCACGCAAAAACTCGCCACCTCGCTGGCGCAAGTCTTCATGGGCGAAAAGGACAAACTCGACCTGCCTCTGCCTGGATTACCCTTAAGCCTTGCGGCCTCACTGCAAGACAACTGACACCAGCATGCTTTCGGGATACCGCCTGATGTGGATCGTCGTAATGTTCGATTTGCCGGTAGTGGAAAAGGTTGAACGCAAGGCCGCAACAGATTTTCGCAATGCCCTGCTTGACATGGGTTTCGAGATGTCGCAGTTCTCGGTCTATATGCGCTTCTGTAGCAGCCAAGTCCAGATAGACACCTACTGCGGCATGGTGGAAAAGTGTTTGCCTGCGGGCGGCAAAGTGAATATCCTTCAGTTCACCGATAAGCAATACGAGCGCATCATCACTTTCAATGGAAAGTCCAAGCAAGCCGCCAATAAATCGCCCGATCAGTTCAATCTTTTCTGATGAAAACTTACATTTTCAATTGCTCAAAACACAACAACCGCCTGACGAATCATGCGGTTGCGGTGCTGCGAGTTTAGCAGATTGGGATTTGTGCTCTGACCGGAACAGCAGGGCGGACAGTTGGTCATTCGCTTGGAGTTTAGCAGATTGGGATTTGTGCTCTGACCGGAACAGCAACGGTTCATTATCTGCACAGGCGACGTAGTTTAGCAGATTGGGATTTGTGCTCTGACCGGAACTTAACCACGCCCCAACCGATCGTCATTCCAAGTTTAGCAGATTGGGATTTGTGCTCTGACCGGAACGGCCGCGCCGGTTGAGTTGTCGGCCTTGAGAGTTTAGCAGATTGGGATTTGTGCTCTGACCGGAACTTGGCTGCGAAGTTTGGCTTTCGCGTCTTCAGTTTAGCAGATTGGGATTTGTGCTCTGACCGGAACATTAACGTTCTGCGCGTTGAGCGGGTTGATAGTTTAGCAGATTGGGATTTGTGCTCTGACCGGAACCGCGCGCGCGCGCGATACGATGGGCGACGTAGTTTAGCAGATTGGGATTTGTGCTCTGACCGGAACGGATTCGCTCATCTGTTAAATCTCGCCGAGAGTTTAGCAGATTGGGATTTGTGCTCTGACCGGAACTCAATGACGCTTGCAAACTCAGGTGCCAGCAGTTTAGCAGATTGGGATTTGTGCTCTGACCGGAACTTGTAGCGGCAGCAGTTAAACATCCCAACCAGTTTAGCAGATTGGGATTTGTGCTCTGACCGGAACTCGTTCGCGCGGTACCCCTCGTGCATGCGCAGTTTAGCAGATTGGGATTTGTGCTCTGACCGGAACCGATCTCGACCGCGCCCGCCTGTACTACCAAGTTTAGCAGATTGGGATTTGTGCTCTGACCGGAACGGCGGACAGGCTGGTGCGCGCCGTCATCATAGTTTAGCAGATTGGGATTTGTGCTCTGACCGGAACTGTTAAGAGCATCCAAATAACGAGGGCGAAAGTTTAGCAGATTGGGATTTGTGCTCTGACCGGAACTGGTGCAGTGGGACTATTCGCGCAGCTTTGAGTTTAGCAGATTGGGATTTGTGCTCTGACCGGAACGCGATCGCATCGCGTATCTGCGCCTCGGTTAGTTTAGCAGATTGGGATTTGTGCTCTGACCGGAACTTATGAATCGCACAAGGGCGCGTTGATTGTAGTTTAGCAGATTGGGATTTGTGCTCTGACCGGAACTAGTTGCAGTAGGTTGTCCAGGTGAAATAGAGTTTAGCAGATTGGGATTTGTGCTCTGACCGGAACTTTGCGCGTGCAGGCAACCATGCCGGCCATAGTTTAGCAGATTGGGATTTGTGCTCTGACCGGAACCAGCGCGCCATCTTCGACCGCCAGCTTGTTAGTTTAGCAGATTGGGATTTGTGCTCTGACCGGAACGACCGTATTCAACAGGATAGGCTGCAGCAGAGTTTAGCAGATTGGGATTTGTGCTCTGACCGGAACTGGCCGGGTTGCCGGGCTGGTCGATCAGTTAGTTTAGCAGATTGGGATTTGTGCTCTGACCGGAACTTGGCCGTGCTTGGTGAGAAGATATAGAGCAGTTTAGCAGATTGGGATTTGTGCTCTGACCGGAACCTATAAACCGCTTCTTGTTCTCGTCTCTCGATAGTTTAGCAGATTGGGATTTGTGCTCTGACCGGAACGGGACGCTGAGGAGATACCCACAAGGGGCCTCTCCCCAGCGTCGCGCTCCGCGCAGCTTGGCAAAAGAGTGCTTCCCTCGCCGCCTTATGGCACACTTACGCCCGTTCCAACCCCCCGGCAGCCTTAACTTGCGACCCTACGAACTGTTCATCGGCCTGCGCTATACCCGTGCCAAGCGGCGCAACCACTTCATCTCGTTCATCTCGCTGATTTCCATGCTGGGCATGGGGCTGGGCGTGATGGCGCTGATCGTGGTGCTGTCGGTGATGAACGGTTTCCAGAAGGAAATCCGCGCGCGCATGCTGGGCGTGTCGCCGCACCTGGAAGTAGTGGCGGACGGCGGGCAGTTGCATGGCTGGCAGGCCGTCCTGGACCATGTCGCGCAGCATCCACAGGTGTCCGCCGCCGCGCCGTATGTCGCCGGGCAGGGCATGCTGTCGTTCGGCCAGAGCGTGCAGGGCGTGATGGTGCGCGGCATCGACCCGCAGCGGGAAACTGCGATCACCGGGCTCTCCGGCAAGATGAAGGTTGGCGCACTGAGCGATCTGCACGGCGGGGAATTCACCATCGTGATCGGTTCCGACCTTGCGCGCGCGCTCGGCGTGAAACTCAACGACAAGATCATGCTGATCGCCCCGCAGGGGCAGATCACGCCCGCCGGCATGATGCCGCGCCTCAAGCAGTTCCGCGTGGCGGGCATCTTCGAGATCGGCATGGCGCCCTATGACAACAGCCTCGCGCTGATCCACCTCAACGACGCGCAAAAACTGTTTCAATTCGGCGATGCGGTGACCGGCATCAGCGCCAAACTGCGCGACATCGACCTCGCCCCGAGTGTGGCGCGCGAACTGCAAAGCGAATTGCCGGCCGATTTATACGCCAACGACTGGACGCATCAGAACAGCAACTACTTCCGCGCGGTGCAGATGGAAAAGAAAATGATGTTCATCATCCTGTCGCTGATCGTCGCGGTGGCCGCGTTCAACATCGTCTCCACGCTGGTGATGGCGGTCACCGACAAGCAGGCCGACATCGCCATCCTGCGCACCCTCGGCGCGTCGCCGCGCAGCATCATGAAAATCTTCATCGTGCAGGGGGTGGTGATCGGCGTGATCGGTACGCTGCTCGGCAGCCTCGGCGGCATCGTGCTGGCGCTGAATCTCGACGTAGTGGTGCCGTTCATCGAGCGCCTGTTCGGCGTGCAGTTCCTCGCCAAGGATGTTTACTACATCACCGAGCTGCCGTCCGATCTGCGCTATCCCGAGGTTGCGGTGGTCGCTTCCATGTCCTTCCTGATCAGCCTGCTTGCGACGCTCTACCCGAGTTACCGGGCCTCGCAGACCCAGCCGGCGGAGGCGCTGCGCTATGAATAAGAAGCAGGATTCAGGATTCGGGATACAGGATGCGGGGAACGTGATCTCCTGCCGCGGCCTGCGCAAGACCTTCACCATCGGCAAGGAGGACGTGCCGGTGCTCAAGGGCGTCGATCTCGACGTGCGGCGCGGCGAGCGCGTCGCCATCGTCGGCGCGTCCGGTTCGGGCAAGAGCACGCTGCTGCACCTGCTCGGCGGGCTGGACAAGGCCAGCGGCGGCAACGTGCAGGTGCTCGGCCAGGAAGTGGAGCAGATGAACGAGGCGCAGCGCGGCGAGTTGCGCAACCGCGCGCTCGGCTTCGTCTACCAGTTTCACCACCTGCTGCCGGAATTCACCGCGCTGGAAAACGTCGCGATGCCGCTGCTGATCCGCGGCATGAAAAAACCCGAGGCCGAGCCGCGCGCCGCGGCGATGCTGGAACAGGTCGGGCTGGCGCACCGCCTGCGCCACCACCCCGCGGAACTCTCCGGCGGCGAGCGCCAGCGCGTCGCCGTGGCGCGCGCACTGGTCACCGAACCGGCCTGCGTGCTGGCCGACGAACCCACCGGCAACCTCGACCGCAACAGTGCGCAGGCGCTGTTTGAATTGATGCAGCAACTCAACGAGAAATTCGATACCAGCTTCATCGTCGTCACCCACGACTACGAACTGGCGGGGCGCATGCAGCGCCGCCTGCGGCTGCTGGATGGCGTGCTGCTGGAAGGCTAGACCCGGAGCACAACTTCCCGAGCAAACTGTTCAGGCGAACTTCCCCAAGGCAGCACAGGCCACCCCGTAAATCAGCACCGCCAGCAGGATCACCACGGCAAAACCCAGATGTATCGCCAGCAGCGTGGCGAGGACCGCGCCCACCACCGAGGCGAAGCCGTTGATCGCCCACGCCCAGGGAATGGCTCCCTCGGCAGTGCCCGCCAGCCGCATCATGCCGGTCGGGAACGGCACGCCCATGCATGTCGCCAGCGGCGCGATCAGCACGACGGAGATGATGATCTTCGCCGCGTCGGGGAGATGGCTCAGCGTGCGGAACAAGCCCGGCAGGACTGCTAAATAGAGCAGCGCCAGAACGCCCATCGCGATCACCGCAACGACGACCTTGTTCGCCGTCTGCCAACGCCCGGCAAGCCAGCTTCCCGCCGAGGCGAACACCAGGAAGGCGCACAGCACGACCGCCACCGCGTACAGCGGATGTGACAGGAACAGCACGAATTTCTGGATGAAGGCGATTTCCATGAACATGAAGGCGAAACCGATCGCGAGGAAATACAGCGCCACCGGCGCGCCGGGCAGGCTGCGCCGGCAACTCGACAGGAGCAGCGGCGCGAGGATCAGCAGGACGCTTGCCGCAATCGCCTGCACCAGCGTCGCGACCAGCAGCGGGTAACTCCAGTCGAACAGCGACATGCCGCCCTGTTCGCGCAAGGAGAAAATTTCTTCTGCGGCCTTCCATTTGAAGAAGCGGAAGAAATGCGGGCGGTCGTCGGTCGCCGGCTCGATGTAGAACTTGTACCGGTCGATGAAGTCCTGGCGCTGCGCACCCAGCAGCGCAACGGCGCCCTCGAAAAAATAGGGCTGCGGCAAAATGTTGTACCTGTTGGCCTCATCGGCGCGCATGCCGGGGTACCAGGCCAGATCGAAAGAACGCGCGCGGCTGAACTCTTTGATTGCCGCGATTTCACTCGCGGTGAAATCGCCGTTCTTCACCAGCAGCGTGACAGTCTTCCAGCCGCGAATCATCGCCAGCCGCGCGGCGGGATTGGGTACGCCGTTCTTCTCCAAAGCAGTTACCGCCGTAGC
>CAYNYH010000051.1:0-8795 GCA_964401425.1 uncultured Gallionella sp.
TGCGCGGATCGGGCGTCGCGCCGCTCTGGTAGTCGATCAGCGAACGCAGCGCGATATCGAGATCCAGCTCGCTGCCGTCTTCCTGATAGCGGATGCGCACCTTGTCCTGCGGCTTGAGCAGGTCGAGCATCTTCTTCAGTTGCTTGGCCAGCGCACCGTGCTTGGCCAGCAGCCGGTCGATGTCCGCCGCGTTGCCGGGCGGATGCAAGGCTTCATACACGCTGACCCAGTCCGGGCGGTAGCTCTGGTTGAGATAATCCCATTCGTGGTAGTGGCGCGGCGGCAGGCCGCTGACTTCCTCGCCCGGCTCGATCTTGCGCGGCTCGTCGAATGCTTCCTCCTCGTCGCCCTCCTCGATGAATTTCCACATCTGGCGGTTGTCATCGCGGTAATCCACCACCGTGTCATTGAAGTGCATCCTGGCGAACTGGTCGCTCGGGCAGTGCGTCCGGGCAATGAAGGAAACCGCCAACTCGGCCATCTCCGGCGTGCTTGAATCGCCGTGCCGCATCAGGTCGTGGAAGCGCCGTGCGAACTCGACGACATGCGGATTCCGGTAGGAATGCTGCGGGTCAAGAATCGCGCGCGACAACATCGCGAGTCGGTGGCGCACGCCGGATTCCAACTCGGGATCGCAGGCGTCCTCGGCAGGAATGGGGTGCAAGGCCGCGAAGATGCGGCGCAGGCCGGGATACTCGCGCATCGCCAGATATTCCACGCGGCTGTCCTCGAGAAACTCCACCGCCATGCGCTGCAACGGGCTGAAATTGTCTGCGAAGATCGCCGTCGTCCAGCGCCGGTGCGCGGCAACATGAGCCAGCACCGCACGGTAGCGGTCCAATCCGGATATAACGATTTCTCCCGCAGGGAGGCGATTGCTCTCTCTCCAGTCCAACGGGAGAGAGTTGGAGAGAGGGTTTTCTTGCGCTCCCTCTCCCCCCGCCCCCTCTCCCGCAGGCGGGAGAGGGGAGATGAAGTCGTCATACGCATCCGGCACGCGGATGCCGAGCTTGTCGTAATAGGGAACCGGCTTGCGCAATTCGTCGAACGCGCCGGAATAAGGGATCAGCGGCCCTTCATCGCGCCACAGCCCGCGCAAATACATGTCCAGCCTGCGCTCGTTATCCGCGAGCAGCGTACCGTGCCGCTCGCGCTGCAGCACCGCGCGGCTGTCCGCCGACTGCAGGCTGAAGTAATCAATCTGCCGGTCGGGATGATCGTTGTAATAGCGCACGCCGTATTCCACCCAGTTTTTCAGCCCCTCCAGAGAGAGCTGGCCGAGCAGCAGCGGAATCTTCTTGAAAAACTCCGGCAGCCCCGGGCTGGGGAAAGTCTGGTGAATGCCGTGGATCGAGCCGGTGGTGCGCTCCATGAAATCCAGCACGATATCCAGGTAGTCGCGCAGTTGTTGCGGCGATTGCAGGCGCCGCGCGGTGACCGGCAACGATTGCAGGAATGGCGTAATGGCGTTGCCGTTGGGCGACTTCGTCATGCGGCGGATGCACTCCATGATGGCGGGCAGCGCCTCTTCACCCAGCCTGCTGGCCACCGTCGGCCATTCCTCGAGAAAAATCAGGATAGGCTCCGCGCCGCGCCCCATCTTGCCGAGAAAGCGCGCATTACTGATATAGGCTTCCACGCCCTGCCCGGAAAGCGTCGCCAAAGCCTCGCGCATGCAATCCGCAAACACCGGTTTGACGCGCGGGAAGCCGCAGTCCAGCTGTTCCCAGTAGTCTTCCAGTTCGCTTGGTGTGGTTGCGGTTGTCATGATCTTTTTCAGCAAGCTGTGAGCAAAAAAGTGTGGGTTGCGATCTGCGTAGGTGCGAATTCATTCGCACAATTATTGTTGCCTGAATAGTGCAGTGCGGATGAATCCGTACCTACCCAAATACCGCATCGATCGCATGATCCAGCGTATCGCGGATGTCCGCATCATCGGTGATCGGGCGCACCAGGGCCATGCGGCACGCGGCACGTGGCTCGACTCCGCCCTTGATCAGCGTGGCCGCATACACCAGCAGGCGCGTCGATATCCCTTCATCCAGCCCGTGCCCTTTCAGGTTGCGCGCCGCACCGCCGATTTTTACCAGTTGCGCGGACAGTCCGGCTTCAATGCCGGTTTCCTTGCCGAGAATCTCCGCCTCGATAGCGGGTGCCGGATAATCGAAATCGAATGCGGTGAAGCGCTGCTTGGTGGATTGCTTCAAGTCCTTCAGCAGGCTTTGGTAGCCGGGGTTGTAGGAGATCACCATCTGAAAATCGGGATGCGCCTCGAGCAGTTCGCCCTTCTTGTCCAGCGGCAGGGTGCGGCGATGGTCGGTCAGCGGGTGGATCACCACGGTGGTGTCCTGGCGCGCCTCGACGATTTCGTCGAGATAGCAGATTGCGCCGATGCGCGCCGCCGTGGTCAGCGGGCCATCCAGCCAGCGCGTGCCGTTGGCATCGAGCAGATAACGCCCGACCAGATCGCTGGCGGTCATGTCTTCGTTGCACGCCACGGTGATCAGCGGCTTGTCCAGTTTCCACGCCATATATTCGACGAAACGCGACTTGCCGCAGCCGGTCGGCCCCTTCAACATCACCGGCAGGCGCGCCGCGTAGGCGGCTTCGTAGAGCGCGATCTCGTCGCCTTGCGCCTGGTAGAACGGTTCTTGGTGGACTTTATATTGATCTATGTTGGTCATTTTGTGTCCCTATAAACAGCAATGCCCCCAGTGGACCGGGGGCATTGAGGGTTGCAACAGTAGGGTGCGCTTCGCGCATCATGGTGCATGGAATGCACCCTACGCCGGCTACGCGCTTACTTGTGCACGCCCAGCTTTTCGCGCCAGCCCGGGAATATCTTGTCCGCATCTTTCGGGAAAGACTCAAACGCGCGCGCAAATTCCTTGTGGCTCTTGGCCCACTCGATCGGGTCAGCGCCGGCCTTCCAGCATTCGTAGGCCTGGCGCAGCGATTTGGCGCCGGCCGCCGGAGAGTCGATATGGCCATAGGAGCCGCCACCGGCGGTATTGATCACGTTGCCGTGGCCGAGGTTTTCGAAGAAGCCGGGCAGACGCAGCGCGTTCATGCCGCCGGAGATGATTGGCGTAGTCGGCTTCATGCCATACCACTCCTGATGGTAGAACGGGCCGGTGCAGCTATCGCGCTCGATCATGTAGGCGATGATGCGGTCGTCCTTGCCGCCTTCCATCTTGCCGTAGCCCATGGTGCCGACGTGGATGCCGGAGGCGCCCTGCAGGCGCGACATCTTGGCCAGCACGAACGCGGTGTAGCCGCGCTTCGAGGAGGGCGAAGTCACCATGCCGTGGCCGGCACGGTGGTAGTGCAGGAACTGGTTCGGGTACTGGCGGCGTGCGGTGGTGATCGCGCCGGGGCCGCCGACGAAGCCGTCCACGAGGAACGCGACCTTGTCCGCATCCGGGCCGAAGGTTCCCAGGATGAAGTCGGCGCGCGCGCACATCTCATAGTGGTCGTCGGCGGTAATGTTGGCGGAGAACAGCTTGGCCTCGCCGGTCTCGTCCTGCGCGCGCTTCATCGCGTCGTACACCAGCGGGATGGTCTTCTTCAGCGGAGAGAAGACCTGGTTACCCTGCGGCTCGTCGTTCTTGATGAAGTCGCCGCCCAGCCAGAACTGGTACGCGGCCTGCGCGAACGGCTCGGGGCGCAGCCCAAGCTTGGGCTTGATGATCGTGCCAGAAATGTAGCCGCCGTTTTCCACCGGGCGGCCGAGAATGCGCCACAGGTCGGAGATGTTTTTGGCGGGGCCGTCGAACAGTTGCAGCATGCGCGGCGGCATGTAGAAGTCCTGCATCTGCGAGTTCTTGATGTCGGACATGCCCTGATTGTTGCCGATGCACAGGGTCAGGAAGGAAACCAGCATCGCGCGGCCATCGATGATGTTGCGGTCGAACAGGTCGATCGGGTAGGCGATCTTCATGATGCCCTTGGCCTCGTCGATATAGTACACCAGCGCGTCCACACCCTTGGTGAAGTCGTCGGTGGTCGACACTTCCACGTTGGTGCCGGTAGACGATTCGGCGGCAAAGTGAGCGGCCGCTTCCAAGTAGCCATGGCCTGCTGCGGGCTCCATGGTGTAGGCCACCAGGACATGGTTGCCGCCCTTGATCAGGTCTTCCTCTTTCAGGCTCAGGTCCGCATAACGATTCGATTGATCCATGGCTTTTCTCCTGTAATAACGATCGGTTTCAAGTTGCAATGGCGATCACTATAGAGGCATCCACATATAAACAATAGTCAATTGTTTTTATAAAAACCATAAATATTGCTTATAGACTGCTATAATCGCGCCATCCCATTCACACCCTGCGCCATGCTCCCCATCACCCTGCGCCAGCTTCAGGTCTTCGAAAAGGTGGCCAGCCATCTGAACTACTCGCGCGCCGCCGAGGAACTATACCTATCGCAACCTGCAGTGTCCATGCAAATCAAGCAGTTGGAGGAAAATATCGGCCTGCCGCTATTCGAGCAGATGGGCAAGAAGATTTTTCTCACCGAGGCCGGCCGCGAGCTGTTCCACTACAGCCGCAACATCACGCAACAGCTCGCCGAGATGAAAACGGTGTTCGACGAGATGAAGGGGCTGGAGCAGGGCAGGCTCACCCTGTCGGTGGTCAACACCGCCAACTCTTTCGCCCCGCGGCTGCTGGCGAAATTCTGCCGGCTACATCCCCATATCAACGTGACCCTGCAGGTCGCCAACCGTGATGCCGTGCTCAAGCAGCTTGCCGACAACAGCACCGACCTCGCCATCATGGGGCGCCCGCCGGACGGGCTGGACATCAGCGCGGAATCCTTCATGGATAACCCGCTGGTGGTGATCGCCGCACCCGATCATCCGCTCACCAGGCTCAAGCGCGTCAAACTCGCGCAACTCGCGCAGGAAACCTTCCTGTCGCGCGAACCGGGCTCAGGCACGCGCAGCGCCATGGAGCGCGTCTTCGCGGAACACCAGATCCAGCCGCGCATCGGCATGGAAGTGGAAACCAACGAAGCCATCAAACAGGCCGTACAGGCCGGCATGGGCCTGGGCATCCTGTCGCTGCACAGCATCGAACTGGAACTGGAAACCAGGCGGCTCGCCATGCTCAATGTCGAACACTTCCCGCTGCTGCGCCACTGGTTCGTCGCACACCGCAGCAACAAGCGCCTGTCCAGCGCCGCATCGGCATTCAAGGAGTTCTTGCTGCAAAGTAGCAAGCCACCTCTGGCTCCCCCTCAACTGACCGTTCATCGGTAAGCCTGCCGTTCGCACCCGCAATCTCCCCGATTATCGGCTCGCGGTTTACTCGTCTGCATCGTATTGATTAAAGTGCACTCATCTGAATCGGGAGCAGCAATGCAATCCAAACAACGACAAACTGGTGTAACAATGGTAGAACTAATGATCGTCGTGGCAATTGCCGCCATACTGGCGGCCCTTGCCGCCCCATCATTCAGCGATTTTATCGACAACACGCGCCTGACTTCCACCATGACGCAATTGTCCAGCGACTTGAATCGCGCCCGCAGTGAAGCCATCAAGCGCAATTCATGGGTATTAGTTTGCGCACGCAGTAGCAACACTGTCTGTGGGACAAACTGGAGAAATGGCTGGCTGGTGTGCCACGACAGCGAGCCGAACAACGCGTGCGACGCCAGCACCGCAGCCAACCCAAATCCGATCACGGTACATCAAGCCATCAACGCAAACTTTACACTTACTGGCAGTGCAGCTTTCATTCGCTTTAATCCCAATGGCACGGGCGGGCCGGGTACACTGAATCTCGTCTCGGGCGCTAAATCCAGAACCGCCAACATTGTCGCGACCGGCAACATCTCCGTATCCAACCCATAGGTGCACGCATGCGCAGCCATTCTCACCTCCCTGTCCCCGGCGTAAAACAGCATGGTTTCTCCATGCTGGAAGTCTTGATCACCCTGGTGATCATCGCCACTGCGCTGCTTGGCACCGCCGGCCTGCAGATGTATGCCTTGCGCGTGGGTCAAAGTGGCCAGTTCCGCACCCAAGCGGTATTTCTGGCTTCCGATATTGCCGAACGCATGGAAGCGAATAAGACAGCGGCTGTTGCCGGAAATTATGCGGTCGCTGCAGCCAGTTCACCCAGCGCTGCTGCCACTGATTGCGCGACAAGTGCCTGCGATATCGCGACGCTGGCAAGCTGGGACATCAGCGAATGGGAAAATGCGATCATAGCCGTGGGGTTGCCGCAGGCAAGCTGGCAAATCGCCCAAACAACGACTGGCAACCCAAGCACCTATACCATCGTAATCAGTTGGTCTGACCGCAGTTCCGTCAAAACCAGCCACGGTGAGACTTTTTCCTATACTGCGACACGAACCGTGAGCAACTAGCCATGACGACCACAAGACAGGAGATAAAGAACATGGTGCGCGTGGTTGAACGCGGCTTCAGCCTGGTGGAGATGATGGTTTCGATCACCATCGGGCTGATGATCATCACCGCATTGACCGGTGTGCTGGTCAGCAATTCGCGCAGCAGCAAGACCAACGAACGCACTTCCGAGTTGCAAAGCAACGGGCGCTACGCGCTGGATCACCTCAAGCGCGAACTGCGCCATGCCGATTATCGCGGCTATACGTGGATGACTCCAAACACATCCGCAGTTGCTATTGCCAACGAGTGTCTCGAGATCGCGGCTGTTGCCGGTTCTTTTGTGAATAATCTGAGTCAAGGGATATGGGGGGCTAACGGCAGCAACCCATACGCGGCTAATTGCTTGAACAGCGGTTACTTGCGGGGCGATGTGCTGGTCATCCGCCGTGTGTCAAATACCGCCCTGACACCGCCGACTCCGCTGGTCAATGGAGAACTGTATTTCCGTTCAACTTTCATCAAGGGCCAAATGTTTCAGGCCGGTGCCGGTGCAATAGCAGCTACCGGCGCACCCAATAATACCGACGGCACCCCATTCGGCGAGCCGTTGGCGGATTTTCTGGTGCGGGAGTATGTGTACTACATCGGGCAGGGTGATTGTAACGGCGGCGGCACGGCGAGCATTCCCGCATTATGCCGACTTGCTCTGGGCGGAGGTACGATGGCAAAGGAAATGGTAGTAAGCGGCATCGAGCAGATGCACATGCAGTATGGGCGCACCCCATTGAGCAGCGGTACCACGCAGTTTTACCCCGCCGATCAGATTACGTCGGCGACTGATTGGGAAGACGTAAGTTCAGTGCGCATCTGGCTGCTGGCGCGCAACTCCCAAGCGGAGAGTGGTTATAGCAACACCAGTAGTTATGCGATGGGCGACATCACTTACGGACCAATGACCGACAGTTTCCGCCGACAACTGTTCACCACCGTTGTGCAACTGCGTAACTTTCACACCGAATGAGGAACGTGACATGACCAGCCATACCCAACACGGTTCCACCCTGATAATCAGCCTGATTATCCTGATCATCCTGATGCTGCTTGGTGTGACGGCGATGATGACCTCCGATACAGCTTATAAATTGGCGGGCAACCTACAGTTTGAAAACAACGCAATAAACGCCGGCGAAGCCGTGTTAAGCGAAGAGGAAAACGCACTGAAGGCGGGAACGATCAATTACAACCACGCCGATTTTTTTGCTGCTTCGTCGGTAACCGCATCCAGCTCTGGCTTATATCCAGCCGGCTCTGCGATTGACCCGCTGAACACTGCCTGGAATAGTAGTGATTCCGCACTCGCCGCCAGCGGAACCGGACGCTACATCATCGAATTGATGTCCACCAGCAATGTCATGATCGGATCCAGCGCAACGGTGGGCGGACCTCTCAGCTACGCTTGCAACAAGGTCAACACCTACCGCATCACCGCGCGCGGCGCCAGTGCACGCGGCGCCACCAAATATGTCCAGTCCTATTTCAGCGTATTAACGACTTGTTAACCGGGAGCACATCATGAGCAAATTCTCCGCTGTTAAATTTGAACCGATGCAATGGCTGGTCATGTTGCTTCTCGCCGGAATGGCGGTCAGCCTCGCGCTGGCGATTACTGCGGCTAATACCGCATTCACGCCGCAAGACCAGCCGGTGGGGTATGTGGCGCAGGATGAAGCCACCAATTTCAACCTGACCAGCGGCAACGAGCGGATTTACCGTCCGAGCTACGAACGGGAATTTTGGAGCGGCACCCTTTACGTTTATCCGGTAAGTGCGGCGGGAAACATCGACTTCACTGCCGAGCCGTGGGGAGTGAACGGGGCGGCGACACCGCTCGCTACGCAGAACTGGGATGCCGGCCGCTATATTGCCACCCGGAACGATGCCACGCCTTCGGTGGGCATCCCGTTCCGCTACGCGAGTTTGTCGGGCACGCAACAATCCATGTTCCCCGCCACCATGATCAACACCACCAGTTACACCGGCACACAAATCGTCAACTTCCTGCGCGGCGAGCGCGTCAATGAGAGCCCTACCGGTATGCGCAACCGCTCTGCCGAGGCGAACGGCAGCGGCGGCCCTACGCTGGGCGACATCATCCACTCGCGTCCTTACTATGTGGCGGACGCCACCAATCCGACCGTGTTCGTCGGCGCCAATGACGGCATGTTGCACGCGTTCAACGCGACCACCGGCGCGGAGCGCTGGGCTTACGTGCCTTCCATGCTGCTCTCCAAGATGATCAACCTTGCGAAACCCTACGGCACCGTGACCAACCCGCACGACTATTTTGTGGATGGCCGGATTAACGTCGGCACGGTCAGCATCAGCGGTACGCCGACACGCATTCGCAGACGAGCTTGGGGCCGCGGTAGATGAGGCC
>CAYNYH010000051.1:8805-16218 GCA_964401425.1 uncultured Gallionella sp.
CATTCTGGTCGGCGGACTGGGCGCGGGCGGCAAGGGCTTGTTCGCGCTCAAGATTGACGGCAGCGCGGGGCTTGCAGCGGGCAGCGAGGCGGATGTCGTTAACAAGGCGTTATGGGAGATCAATGGAAATGACGGCGACGTGAACAATACCACGCCCACCGTTTCGACTGCCTACGACAATCTCGGTTTTACCTATGGCGCGCCGCTGCTGGTCAAGGTCAATGCCGGCGGCGTGGATGCCGTGGTCATTGGCAATGGCTACAACAATAACGCGTTGGGTGACTACCAAGCCTACCTGTATGTGATCGAGGCTGCGACCGGGCAATTGATCAAGGCGATTCCGGCCGGTACATCGGGTTCAGCCTCCAGCCCCAACGGCTTGCTCAACTCGGTTGCCGTTGATACCAATGGTGATGGAAAAGCCGACCGGGTGTATGCGGGCGACCTGAAAGGCACGCTGTGGAAGTTCGATCTTTCCAGCGCCACAGCGGCAAGCTGGACAGCTAGCGCGCTGCATGTCACGTCCCCGTTGCAACCCATTATTTCCACGCCCGGCGTTGCGTTACACCCGAATGGCGGTTATATGGTGACCTTCGGCACCGGCTCCATGCTGGATACAGCCGACACCACGAACAATACCGTGCATTACGTTTACGGCATCTGGGATGGCGCGCCGGGTACCAGCATGATGTCGCCACCCGCAATCCTTGAAGAACGCGCCTACGTCTATAACGGGGTGACCACCCGGGTGCGCCGCAGCACCGGCATCCCCACACCGAACTGGAGCATCCACAAGGGCTGGCAGGTTGCCTTACCCGCTGGAGAAAAAATAGTCGGCGATGGTAGCTTCATCGAGAGCGGCCGTTTCTACTTTGCCAGCCACAATCCGACGGTTTCCGTGCTGACTGGCGCAACCACCGTGGTCTCGTCCACGGTGACGGCCGGCGGGTCGGGCTACACCTCGGCCAGCGTCAGCTTCTCCGGTGGTGGCGGCAGCGGCGCGAGCGCCACGGCGACCGTCAGCGCCGGAGCCGTCACTGCTATTAAAATCACCTCGTCCGGAACCGGTTATACCTCTGCGCCTACGGTGACGATCACCGGCAATGGCAGCGGCGCGACGGCGACCGCCGCGTTGAGTACCGGCACCACGGTCAAGGGTGAGAACTGGCTGATGGAACTGGACTACCTGTCGGGCGGCAGCAAGAACAGCCCGTTCCTCGATCTGGACGACAATCAGTTGCTGAACGATAGCGACCGCATCAAATACATCGCCACCGACACACCACTGCCGAGCGGCAAGGCCGTGGGTGATTTCATCGCTGGCACAGATGGCATTCCGGTCGGCAAGTTCCTCTCCAACGGCGCGCTGTCGCAGCCAATTCTGGTGCAATTACAGACCTTGAACACCACCTTTTTCAACCAGAATTCGGATGTCGTCTTCCCGGTGACCGAAATCACCTACGGGGTGACGGGCGGCCACTTTGACGTGGATATTTTCTACAATGGCAGCATCGGCAACCTCTGCACCACCAACACCGGGGTCAATGTCCCTGCCGCCAAGGCCACCGCCACGATCACGGTGGGCACCAGCGGCCAGACCGCCAACCTGCCCGCCACACTGGGCGGCATCACGGTGGATGGCGTCACCGTCATACCCGCGCTGGCCATCGCAGACATCACCGATGGCACGGCCACCACCGCCAACGCCACCACGATCAAGAACAAGGTAACGGGTGGCTACACCGCCACCGTGTCGGGCAATGTGATCACCATCGCTGCGCCTGCTACGGGACCCAGTTACAACGGCAAGACCTTAATCGTACTGGACGGCACCTCCCAAGCGGGGTCGCCCGGCACACCCGGTTCACCGGCCATGCCCGCGACCTATCCGACCGCTCTGATCACCTTCAGCGGCGGCAGAACCGCCGACACCAACCCCGGTAGTGTGCTTGCCGCCGATCTGGCCGGACCGGCCAGCGTAACAGTCGGCTCCATTGTCGCCAAATCGACGTCTATCACGATAGGCAGGGACAAGCGCGAGCGCGAATCCGCGCTTGCCATCGCCAATGCCATCGGCACCGGGGGCACTATCAAGGCCTGCAGGGCTACTGATAGTGGTTGTAACCTCACGCCGCTTTGCGCGGCACAGACCAGCAATAAGGTGGTCTGCCTGGTTGACACCTCGACATATACCAACGGCAGCACCGTGTCTCTCGGTACTATCTCACTTCCGGGCAGCCAGACTTATACGGTGACGGCGACCGCCGGCGGTACGCCAGGCAGCCCGGCGGTTCCTGCGACACCTGCCACGGGCTGGAGCAACTTCAAGCCTGCGCTGACAGTAACAACATTCTCTGGCGGAGCGGATGCGCTGACCAATGTCACAACCACCTCCAGTTGCAAAGCAGGGAACGGTGCTACGGGCGCGCACACCCACCAGTACGATGATAAATACGACCGCACCGGCGTGGACATGCTCAATCCGAGCGATACCAATAAAAAGCTGTCCAACGCGATTACCTCCACCGCGACCAAGTACAAGGTGCTGGTGCATAACCAGTATCTCAACCCGGCGATAAAGCTCCACATCGGTGATGCGACCTACGCTCCCAGCGTGGATCATGGTTATGTATCAGTCAAGGATTATCTGACCTCCGCTACGCTGGATGTGACGGCGCTGCCCACCTATAACGGCACTTCCAATTCCACCGGCACGACCGGCACCGGGTTCCAGCCGATCGGCAGCCTGGTATTCAACATGCCGACCGATGCGCTGAGCGCCAAGGACTGGTGGGGCAACGGCGACGTGCGCGTGGGGGTGCATCCGATCAACCCTGGCTGCGGCGGACGCGATGGCAGTACGACGGATGGCAATATGTATCAACCGGTGATTCCGCCCGCCAATGGCGTGGACGGGCCCGGGATCAATGGCTGGTCGGCCTCCACGGTTTCCCTCAATTCAACGGGAGCGCGGCATGGCGGGGCATTGACCGTCCAGATCATCAAGGACACCACGCCGCAAAGCGCCATCGAACAGAACGTGGCGGGTCGGCCGGAATACGGTTGGCGCGTCAAGAGCGGGGATCATGCCGCCTACGTGCTGGTGGAATACACCACCTACTGGCATCATCCGACCAATGGCTGTTACGGTGCAGCGGGCTGGACCAAGGCACCCGGAGCGGATAACGGAGCCAGCACACCCACGGCCCCGGCGGCGGATTCGACCGATCCCAAGCTGGGCGATTTGAGTGGCAGCGGCGGCGGTTCGGTGACCAGCGTGACCCGCGTCGTCACGGGCAATGTGACGACCACCACCATCACCTACAGCACGGGCAAAACAGCGACCATCACCCGCACCGCCAACACGGATGGCACCATCACCATCGTCACCCGCGATGCGGATTGCGTGACGGCGGGTGCTGGCTGTACCGGGGTTACCGAAATTATCCAACCCCCTACTGGAAATATTTTAACGGGTGGCGACGAGCGCGGCACACGGGCGCGTACCGGCCGCGTATCTTGGCACGAGTTGATCAGGGAATAATTATTGGGAGTGGAAAGCAGAGAGCAACTTTTCCATCCCCGCACCCCTTAACCTTAAGGAGCAAATAATGAAATTTCATCGTATTAACGGATTCAGCCTGATCGAATTGATGGTCGCTGTAGTCATCGTTGGCATCCTCGCCGCCATTGCCATGCCGAGCTACAGCAACTATGTGATACGCGGCTCGCGTGCCGCCGCGCAGACTGAACTGCTGGAGCTGGCGAGTTTGCAGGAAAAGATATATCTCAATTCCAGTGCCTACACCGCCAGCATAACGACTGCATACAATGGCACCTCAGCAGGCGGACTCGGCAAAACCAGTGGACTGACGACGGATGGCAAATACACCTTCGCCGTCGTTGCCCCCGGTCAAACCTATACCATTACCGCCACACCGGTTGCGGGGGGAAAGCAGGTGGGCGACGGATGCCTCACCATTCAGGAGAACGGCCTGCGTCAGTGGCATACAAATAATGATGCCTGCAATTCAGCATCGCCGACGGCCTGGTAAATAGCCAGACTGCCAAACAAAAGCGGCCTTTTGGCCGCTTTTGTTTTTCTGCCATCCCGCTGATCAAGCAAGGCCACTCAGCCCAGTTGCTGCCCGTGTTCGCGCGTGGCGTGGAACTGCACCTTCGGCCAGCGCTCCATCGCGAGGCGCAGATTCACGCCGGTGTCGGCGAGGTAGGCATAGTTGCCGTCCACGTCCTTCGCCAGGCGCGCTTGGTTGGCTTTGATGAATTCGTTGAAATGCGCCACATCTGGGCAGGTTATCCAGCGCGCGGTGTGGATGCCGGCGCGTTCGAACACCGCATCCACGCCGTATTCGGCTTTCAGGCGGTGCTCGACCACTTCGAACTGCAGCTGCCCCACCGCACCAATCAGCGGCGTATTGTCCACCAGCGGCGAGAACACCTGCACCGCGCCTTCTTCGCCGAGCTGACGCAGCCCCTTTTCCAGTTGCTTGGCTTTCATCGGGTCGCGCAGGCGCGCGCGGCTGAATAGCTCCGGCGCAAAGTAGGGGATGCCCTTGAAGGTCAGTGCCTCACCTTCGGTGAGCACGTCGCCAATCTGCAACTGGCCGTGATTGTGGATGCCGATGATGTCGCCCGCATAGGCTTCGTCCATGCGCGTACGCTCGTTGGCCATAAAGGTCACCGCATTGGCGAGCTTCATCTCCTTGCCGCTGCGCCGGTGTTTGACCTTCATGCCCGAAGCGTATTTGCCGGAGCACACGCGCAGGAAGGCGATGCGGTCGCGGTGATTCGGATCCATGTTGGCCTGAATCTTGAACACGAAGCCGGTGAAGGCGGATTCGGTCGGCTGCACCATGCGCTTGTCGGTTTCGCGCGGCAGCGGGGAAGGCGCCCAGTCGACCAGCGCGCGTAGCACTTCGCGCACGCCGAAGTTGTTGATGCCGGAGCCAAAGAACACCGGGGTCTGTTTGCCCTTGAGGAATTCCTGCAGGTCGAACGACGCGCCCGCGCCCATCACCAGCTCAGTCTCGTCGCGCATGGTCTGCATCTCGCTAGGGCACAGCTCGGCCAGCTTCTCGATCTGCGCGCCCTGCAGCACTTCGACTTCCTGGCCGGCCTTCTCTTCGCCGGGCGTGAAGCGCAGCACGGAGTCGTTGAGCAGGTGGTACACACCCTGAAAGCGCTTGCCCATGCCGATCGGCCAAGTCACTGGCGCACAGTGTATCTTCAGCACCGACTCGATCTCGTCCAGCACTTCCAGCGGGTCGCGCACCTCGCGGTCCATCTTGTTGATGAAGGTGATGATCGGGGTGTTGCGCAGGCGGCATACCTCGAGCAGCTTGATGGTCTGCTCTTCCACACCCTTGGCCGCATCCACCACCATCACCGCCGCATCCACGGCGGTCAGCACGCGATAAGTGTCCTCGGAAAAATCCTGGTGGCCGGGGGTGTCGAGCAGGTTGATCACGCAATCGTCGTAGGTGAACTGCATCACCGAACTGGCCACCGAGATGCCGCGCTGTTTCTCGATCTCCAGCCAGTCGGAGGTTGCATGGCGACCGCTCTTGCGCGCCTTCACCGTTCCCGCCATCTGGATCGCGCCGCCGAACAGCAGCAGCTTTTCGGTCAGTGTGGTCTTGCCAGCGTCGGGGTGGGAGATGATCGCAAAAGTGCGGCGGCGCTTGACCTCGCGCGCAATCGCAGCATCGGCTGTTGCCGCATCTGGGGTGTCTATCGAATCGTCACCTACGAGTTCGCTCATGGATGTTATGTGTTGTGAAAAACAAATGCCCGAACGGATCGGGCATTTTTCAATTGATACCAATCAACCATCTGGTTGATTTTGCGTGCTGCCGCACGCGAAATTTGGTGGCCCGGGGCGGAATCGAACCACCGACACAAGGATTTTCAGTCCTCTGCTCTACCGACTGAGCTACCAGGCCATTTTTACTGCATTTTCCCTGTCGGCCAAACGAACCGGCCAACTTCGGAAGCCGCGCATTATACCGGTAACGCACCAAATGACAAACCCCGCCGAGGCGGGGTTTGCAAGAGTGCTGCGAAATGAACAGCCCATGAAGCAAATGTAAATTACATCATGCCGCCCATGCCACCCATACCGCCCATGTCGCCGCCCATGCCGCCGGCAGCAGGCTTGTCTTCCGGCAGTTCAGCCACCATACAGGCGGTGGTCAGCATCAGGCCGGCGATGGAGGAAGCGTTCTGCAGCGCCGTGCGGGTCACCTTGGTCGGGTCGACCACGCCCATCGCGAGCATGTCGCCGTATTCGCTGGTCGCGGCGTTGTAGCCGAAGCTGCCCTTGCCTTCCATCACCTTGTTCACCACCACGGACGGCTCGTCGCCGGCATTGGCCACGATGGCGCGCAGCGGCGATTCCATCGCGCGCAACACGATGGTGATGCCGGCGTCCTGGTCGTGGTTGTCGCCTTTCAGCTTGGCAACGGCAGCCTTGGCGCGCAGTAGCGCCACGCCGCCGCCGGCCACGATACCTTCTTCCACGGCAGCGCGGGTCGCATGCAATGCATCTTCCACGCGAGCCTTTTTCTCTTTCATTTCGACTTCGGTTGCAGCACCGACCTTGATTACCGCCACGCCGCCGGACAGCTTGGCCATGCGCTCCTGCAGCTTCTCCTTGTCGTAGTCGCTGCTCGACTCCTCGACCTGCTTCTTGATCTGGGTCGTGCGCGCCAGAATCGCATCATGCTTGCCTGCGCCGTCGATGATGGTGGTGTTTTCCTTGCCCACCTCGATACGCTTGGCCTGGCCCAACTCGGCCAAGGTCGCCTTCTCCAGCGTCAGGCCGACTTCCTCGGCGATCACGGTGCCGCCGGTCAGGATGGCGATGTCTTCCAGCATGGCCTTGCGGCGGTCGCCGAAACCCGGAGCCTTGACCGCGACGGTCTTCAGGATGCCGCGGATGTTGTTCACCACCAGCGTGGCCAGCGCTTCGCCTTCCACGTCTTCGGCGATGATCAGCAGCGGGCGGCCGGACTTGGCGATTTGCTCCAGTACGGGCAGCAGGTCGCGAATGTTGGATATTTTCTTGTCGTGCAACAGGATGAAGGGATTCTCCATCGCCGCGATCTGCTTGTCGGGGTTGTTGATGAAGTAAGGCGACAGGTAACCGCGGTCGAACTGCATCCCCTCGACCACTTCCAGTTCGTTGTTCAGCGACTTCCCGTCTTCGACGGTGATCACGCCTTCCTTGCCGACCTTATCCATCGCGTCGGAGATGATCTTGCCGATATCGGCGTCAGAGTTGGCGGAGATTGAGCCAACCTGTGCGATCTCGGTGGACGTGGTGCAGGGCTTGGACATTTTCTTAAGTTCGCCCACGGCAGTTATCACCGCCTTGTCGATGCCGCGCTTCAG
>CAYNYH010000052.1:0-16134 GCA_964401425.1 uncultured Gallionella sp.
TCCGGCCGAGGCGGTGCCGAATGAATCGAGCAGCGCCACCTGGATCAGGTCGTAGTGCTTATCGCTGGCGTTGACGAAGCCGCGCGCCTCGGCCTCGTACACCTGCACGCCGGGCTGTTGGTAAAGCTTGCCCGCGTAGTCGCGAAAACGTTGGCTGACCAGGCCGGTGACGTTGCGATCCAGTTCCACCGCATCGATTGCGGCGCTGCGGTGGTAAAGCGCCTGCAGCACATCGCTGCCGGCACCGGCGCCCAGCACCAGCACGCGGGGCCGTCCCAGCATGTGGTAGGGCAGCGCCGAGGTGAGCTGGTCGAGATAGGCCAGCGGCGCGAGATTGCCGTCGAACTTCGTCAACGCCGACGGCCCGTCACCGTCCACGAACACGCCCAACTGCGGCGGCGGTTCGTCCGTGGCGTTGAGGCTCATCCCCGGCGCATGGCGCAACGGCACACGTGTGTTCTCCACCACCGTGACCTGCCCCAATGGACTGCTGCGTTCCTCGACCACCCGCGCCCCGGCGATGTTCATGGCCTGGCTCATATCCTTGTAAGGCGAGGGATGCACCGGGATATCGGGTAGCGCCACGGCCGCCAGCACGGCCAGCCCGACGAACAATTCCATCAGCCATTTCGGCCGCACTTTCAGTTCGGCGACGGCGGTGGCCGCAGCCAGCAACGCCAATGCAGTGAGGACGGACAGCACTTGCCGGGGCGGCACGAGGAACAGCGCGCCGATGACGCCCAGGCTGCCCGCCCCCGCACCGAGAATGTCGCAGGCGTAGATGCGCGATGCCTGTTTGCCGAAGCGCGAGAAGACGAGGCCGATGCCCAGCCCGCCGCAGAAGAACGGCAGCATCATCAGCAGATAGACGGCGAGCAATCTGGCGGGCTGGGTCTGATCCCACAGCAGTTCGAGCGGATTGAAGGGCACCTGTTGCGCCAGCAGGAACGCCGCAGGCATCAGCACAGCCAATGCCGCAGCGGCCACCACGTACGCCGTGCCGAAGTGCGGGGCGATTTTTTCCTTCAGCAGCGTCAGCGCCGTGCCGCTCGCCCCGTAACCCAGCATCGCCGCGCTGATGATCATGTAGGCGAAGTGGTGCCACAGCACGATGCCGAACAATCGCGTCAGCAGCACCTCGTAGGCCAGCACGCAGGCGGAGAGCAGGCCGATGGCGATGAACGGCGGACGATTCATGATTGACCCTGGAAAACCTGTTTCACCACGAAGAACACGAAGGCCACGAAGAATGCTTCATGGCATTCGGCAGAGCGCCCTTCGGTGTACCCACTTGCGGGCGCTCCCATTTTTGGAGTATCGGTTTTTTTCCCTTCGCGTCCTTCGTGTTTCTTCGCGGTTCATCTGAAAAATCGGAATTAGTGCCCGCCGGTCAGCGGAACGAAACGCACCGGCAATATCTGTCGGTTGGTCAGTGAGCCGTCCTGCTGTTTCTCCACCAGCATCAGGTACTGGGTCATGAATTGCGTGCCGAGCGGGATCACCATGCGGCCGCCCGGTTTGAGCTGTTTTATCAGGGGCGGCGGCACATGGCTGGCGGCAGCCGTGACCATGATCGCGTCGAACGGCGCCGCTTCCGGCCAGCCGTAGTAGCCGTCGCCCACCCTGGTCTGCACGTTGCGGTAGCCGAGCGTCTTCAGCCGTTCGCCCGCTTCTATCCCGAGCGGTTCGATGATTTCGATGCTGTAAACCGACTTGGCCAGTTCGGCCAGAACCGCCGCCTGGTAGCCGGAGCCAGTGCCGATCTCGAGCACCCTGTCGCCCGCCTTGACCTTCATCAGGTCGGTCATCAGCGCCACGATGAAAGGCTGCGAAATCGTCTGCCCGTGGCCGATCGGCAGCGGGCGGTTGAGATAGGCAAGGGTGGCAAGCGCGCCGGGCACGAAGCGGTGGCGCTCCACTTTTTCCATCGCCGCGATGACGGCCGGGCTGAGCGCGGAGCTGCCGCTGTATGAGGCGGTGGCGGTAGTATCGGCTACCACCTCCTCCACCATTTTGCGGCGCTCCGTATCGAACCACCCTCCCTGCGATGGAAAGGCGCAGCAGAAGAAGAGGATTGCACCCAGGGCGAGACGGTGTTTCATGATTGCCGGATCGTCCATCGAGTAGTGTTTTTGCTGTCGCATCCCGTCCGATGCAGCGATGGGTGCATGCTACGTCTCATCGGGCGGGGTCATCGCCGGTACAACCCGACCAGTTCGGACCGGGCAAGCACATGGCCCTGCATGGCCTTTTCCAGAGCCGCCTTGGTGGGATGTTTCAAATCCGGCAGCACTGCATCCAGCGCATACAGTTTGAAAAAATAGCGATGCTCGCCGATAGGCGGACATGGCCCGCCGTAGCCGGTGCGCTGCCAGTCGTTGAGCCCCTGCAGGATTCCGCTTTGGCCGCCCTGCACCGCAATCCCCTCCGCCAAACCGGCTGCGCTGGCTGGAATGTTGTACAGCACCCAGTGCACCCAGGTCATCTTGGGCGAAGCCGGATCGGGCGCATCCGGATCATCAACGATCAGCGCCAGGCTTTTTGCCTCGACCGGTACGCCGGCCCAGGCGAGCGGCGGGGAAACGTTCAGGCCATCGCAGGTGTGGCGCGCAGGAATCGCTCGGTCATGCGCAAACGATGGCGATTTGAGGGTCATAGACATGTCCGCCTTCTCCTTCCCGCCCGCCGGCAGGCCGGCTGCCGTGGCGGAGATACAGGTGAGCGCGATTCCCGGAATGACCGCCCATATCCAGCGAGCACGCAGACACCCGGTTTCCATGCTTCAGGACACCGGAATAGCCCTGCCTTTTTCACTTGCCACCTTCGGCAGGCGGACGCTCAATACGCCGTTCTTGTAGTTCGCTTCCGCCCTGTCCGCATCCACATTGCGGGGCAAGGGGATGGTGCGCCGGAATGAGCCGTAGGCACGCTCCATGATATGGTAGGTGCTGCCGCAGGTTTCGCGCGCAAAGCGTTTTTCCCCGCTCAGGTGGAGCATGTTGCCCTCGATCGTGATGCGGCAATCATCCTTCTCCATGCCCGGTGCCTCTACCCGCACCACGATTTCCTTGTCCGTTTCCTCCACTTCTCCCGCCAGCAGGCTCCAGCGCGGAAAGGCAGCAAGCGCGCCGCTCTCCGGCCGGGCCTCGCTCTTGCCTAGTGAGAAATGCGTCAGTGCATCGCTGCTACGGCTCAATAATTCGCGCCAGCCTTCCGACAGGTTTTCCCAAGTGCGTCCAAGCTCGCGCCCGATATTTTTTCCCGCCTCTTTCAGTGAATCCAGCATGGCCATGCCCCTTGTTTCAAAGTTAAAAAAGGATATGCAGCGGTACAGCTCAGCACAGCCTATTCTTCAGCCTCCGTCTCATTGCTTTCCCCCGCGCGCCTCGGTTCGTGCGCCTTGATGTCGCCGCGGATCTTGCGCGCATAGTCCTCAAGCCGGCGCTTTGCCGCATCGAAGGCATCGCGCAGGGCCACGTAAACGTCTTCGGCATGGTCGCGGTTCACCACGATCTCGCTGCCCGGCACGCCGATGTCGATGCGCACATTGAACTGCTTGCCCTGGTGATGATGCCTGTGCGGCACCTCGACCACCACATGGCAGGAGGTAATATGCTTGGAAAATTCCTCGAGTTTTTCCACCTTGGCGCGGATATGGGTTTCCAGCGCCTCCGAATGGTCGACATCGCGGATAGTGAGCTGCAATGGGGTCTGCATGTGTGCCTCCTTCAGATTCGATGCGGGTTAACGACGGCTCGCTATTTCCTTTTTCTGCTCGCGCTTCACCAGCCTGGCAAACGCTGACATCTCCTCCGCCAGAAGCTCCAGCAGGTCGTCCAGCGCAAGAATGCCGATCAGCCCGCCGTTGCTGTCCACCACCGGCAGGCGCCGTACGCCCTTGGTGCGCATATACTGGATCGCCTCGAACACGCCGATATCTTCCGTCACCGTGACCAGCTCGGGCGCCATGATGTCTCCTACCGTGATGACCGACGGATCGAGCCCCGGAGCCACGATTTCCACCACCAGGTCGCGGTCGGTGACGATGCCGACCGGAACCCGGAACCCGCCACGGTCTTCGGCTACCACCACATCGCCGACGTGATGCTGGCGCATGAGCTGTGCTGCTTCCAGCGCGGATTTACCGGCCTGCACAATGACGACTTCGCGGTTGCAAATTTCACCAACAGGCATGATGACCTCCCTCTCGTTTATCGCCCGGTATCCGGAAAATCATGATGGGCAAAAGCCCCCCCTTTGATCCGGCCCTAAAATCTCCCGCATCCTCAATCGGCTTGCATGGCAGTCTGACGGGCATGCAGAAACCAGCGATCCAGCACCACATGGCGGGTGAACCATTTGTTGCCCAGCAATATCCCGGCAAGAAAGTTGCGCAGGAATTCCGGCACAGCGCCGTTGGGCGCCGCCGCGGGGCCGAAATGCTCGTCCAGCCGCTTGGCGTAAGGCAGCAGTTGATCGCTGCCGTAGTCTTCCCTTGCTGCCAGAATGGCTGCAGCAGCCATGAGGCCGGACTCCACTGCAGGCCGTATTCCCTCGCCGCTTTGCGGATAAGCCAGCCCGGCCGCATCGCCGACGAGCAGCATGCCATCGTCGGCCCGTTTGCGCGCCGTATGCCCGTACAGCAGGTAGGCATGGCCGTGAAAACTGTCCGGGATATCCTGCGGAATTCTGCCGCGCCGCTTGAGGAATTCGCAGAATTGCTTGAGTTGTTCCGGAAGGTGATGGCTGTTCTCCCGGCCCAGCCCGATATTCAGGTGATTGCCTTTGCGGAAACACCAGCCGTACCCCTTGAGGTCGCGGCAGAAATAGAGCTCCGGGGTGTCCGGCTGCACCTGGCAGTCATAGCGTTGCCGCCGGCTCATCTCGAACTCGATTTCCTTTGCCGCAATGACCGGCTCACCCGCCCCGGGCTTCGCTCCCAGGAGGCGCGCCACCGGGCAGAAATGCCCTCCCGCGCCGATGATCACGGGGGTCGAAATGGCATCGTTGACGATCCATTGCTTGCGATCCCGCCGCAAGGACTCCAGCGCCTGCCCGAGTTGCAGGCGCGCCCCCGAGCGCCGCAGCAGATAGTCATCCAGTTCGTAACGGCGTATGCCGTAGCTGACCGTGGCCGGATACCGCGTCTCTATGTCCGCACCATCGATCAGTCCGGTGCGGAATGCCGTGATCGGCTGCAGCACGTGCCGATGGCCATAATCCCCGGTATCCAGTTGCAGTGCCTCCACCACCGCCGGAGTGATCCAGCCGGCGCAGACCTTGTCGCGCGGGAACAGCGCCTTGTCCATCACCACCACATCCATGCCATGCCGGCGCAGTTGCCAGGCACAGCTTGAGCCTGCGGGGCCTCCTCCGACGACAAGCGCGTCACAGCTTTCCATGGGATTCTCCTCCGGAGGCATGCTGCGGTTCGTACAGGTGTCGCCGGGTCCATGGAATCCGGTTGTTGCCTGCGCGGGCGAAAGCCACCTGGAACAGTTGCATGCCGCCAACCTTGAAGGCGGTGAGCGATCCGGCGAGATACAGACGCCATGCCCGCGCGAATGCCGGATCAAACATTTCTGCCACGCGTGCGGCATTGTCCTCATAGCGCCGCAGCCAGTGCTCCAGTGTCATGGCATAGTGCAGCCGCAAATTTTCCACATCCAGAATCGAGAAATCGAAAGGCTCGAAGATCTGCATCATCTGCGCCAGGCTCGGCGGATTGGCACCGGGGAAAATGTGGCGCTCGGTCCATGCGTCCATCGGGCGGGGGTAATTCAGGCCTATGCTGTGGATCAAGCCGCGCCCATCATCCTTGAGGCTGCGGTCGATGGCTGATCCCAGTTCCTGATAGTGATTCGTCCCCACATGTTCGAGCATGCCGACGGAGACAAAGGCATCGAATTCGCCGCGCAGGTTGCGGTAGTCGTCCTCGATGAACTCGACCTGCCCATCCAGCCCTTCGTTGCAGGCGCGCTGCCGTGCGAAGGCAACCTGTTCTTTGGATATGTTGTAGGCTTTCACCGACACGCCGTAGTGCCTGGCCATGTGCAACGCCAAAGCTCCCCAGCCGCAGCCCGCCTCCACCACTTTTTCGCCCGGCTGCAAGCGCAGTTTGCGGCAGACATGATCCAGTTTGGCGAGCTGAGCCTCTTCGAGGCTGGCGTCCGGACCGGGAAAGTATGCACAGGTGTATACCATTCTCTCGTCGAGCCAGAGCCTGTAGAAATCGTTGCCGATATCGTAGTGATGGCAGATATTGCGGCGCGCTCCAGGGATCGTGTTGCGTCGCACGTCGTAGAACGGGGCCAGCAGTTTTTTCCCGATCTTCTCCTGAGTTTGCAGGGGCCAGACCCGATAGACCGCCTCGAGGAAATCCAGCAGGTTTCCCTGCACCTCCACGCGCTGCTCCGAGTACAGTTCGCCGAAGTAAAGCTCAGGATCGGCAACCAGTTTCAACAGTGCACCGCGGTCGCGAACGATGACCCGCGCTATCGCATTTTCCCCATGCGCCGGAATTCCCTGCCCATTCCATAACACGATCTGAACCGGAGGATTGCCGATGGCACGCATCATTCTCGACAACAACTGCTTTTCCATGGCAAAGACCACATTGCCGCGCGCCAGTTGCCTCTCCATTGCCGGCGCCAGATAATTGACACCGTCTATCGGTTTGTCTGCCAGGCCAGTTTGCTCTTGTGCCATGCTTTTGCTCCTCGCAATCATGCCGCGCCGCCACCTTCAGACCCGTCTCGCCATGGCGTCGCGCAGACCGGCTGCCATGCTCCCGGAGAGGAATTGCTTGCTGTTTCCGGCTTCCACCATCGTGCAAAATGAAAGATGCTCACCGGGTGAATATCTGTTGCCTGCAGCCCGGTTGCTTCCGGAAAACGGTCAAGCGGGAAATCGGGGCGAAACCCGGGCTATTCCTACAGAGGTGAACACAGGCTTTACAAGCCAGTTCACCTAGTGCGTCCAGCTCACGCGCAACAAGTTCTGTTCCGGGTTGTAGTGAAATTTCAGCTCACCCTGATAGGCATGATGCAAGGCCTCACCCATGCCGCGGGCAAGGTGAATATCAGTGGTTGTCACCAGCGTGGCGCCATCCTTTTCCTCTTCAACCGCCATGATGCGTTTGAGCGGATGCTCCGCCCGTTCGTGTTTCTCATGGTTGCGCACGAGATGCATGATTTCGTCGCGGTGAGATTGGAAGAACTCACCTCTCAGGGTGAGGTAACCGGCGGGGTAATGGTCGTGGATGCGATGGCAGGCAGGGCAGATTTCCTGATGCGCATTTGCCGGAGTCGCAAGCCACTGCCACCGCCCTTCATGAAAAACCGCACCGCACAGCGAGCAAACGGTAGGTTCCGGCAGCTTGCCCTTGGCCTTGTAGGCGTCATGCACGCGTTCCTTGAAAAGGGCGTCATGTTGTTGAATTTGACGGAAACCGTCGTAAGTGGCTGGATGTCCCATAATAAATTTCTCCTGATAGTTGATCGCATGGTCACCCATGCCTTTTACCCGCATTTCATGGCTTGGCTGATCAGTAGCCGCCGGGGGAACCCCCACCCATGCCACCACCCATGCCCCCGCCCTTGGCCGGCGGGTCGTCTGGGAGAGTCACTCCGCGTTCCTTGGCTCGTTCCTTCATGCGCTCGTGATGCTCCTTGCGGATTTGCTCGCGCTCCTCGGCAGTTTTCGCAGCGCGCATTTTGGAACGATGCTCGGTGAGCTCTTTCCGCGTCATCAATTGGCTGCCGTATATCTGTTCCTGTTTTTGCGCCCTGGATTGCTGCTGTGTGCCTTCCTTGTCGTCTGCCAAAGCGGAGCCGCCAGTAAACGCCAAAATACCGCTTATTGCAGTTATCACCAATGTTCGCCTCAACATGATTTCCTCCGATAAATTGTGCCTTGCATATCTCATTCAGCCGCTATATTGGCTGCGGCAACCATCTCGTTCCGCGAGCGCCTTCCGGCGGCACTACATTTCACGAAATGGGAATTTCCTTGCGCGAAGACCCGGCTTTCCTGGGCAAGGTAAGTTCGAGCACGCCGTTGCTGTATTTGGCCTGAACCTTGCTCTGATCGACCTCGTCATCCAGGCTGAAACTGCGCGAGGCCATGCCGTAACTGCGCTCGCAGCGGATAACCCGCTCGCCTTCTTTGGTCTCCTTTTCCTGTTTGATCTCGGCGCTGATGGAAACCCGGTTGCCATCGATGGTCACATGGATGTCATCCTTATTCACGCCGGGAATTTCCGCAGTGATCAAATATTTTCCATCCGCCTCTTTCACATCCATCCTGATCTGCGGCTCGAATTCCCCCCCTTCGCGAAATAACGGACGCATCATGAATCTGCTGAAAATATCGTCCATACTCCCGAACGGGTCGAAACGCTTGAGCAGTGAGGAGCGCGTGAGGTCGTTGAATGGGTCATAGCGTGTGATGCCGTTCATGCTGTTTCTCCTTGTCGATGTCGATAAACAATCATTGAGCTGCTTGAATGTTGGCGGCCTGCTTGCCCTTGGGGCCTTGTACTACCTCAAAGCTGACCTTCTGGCCTTCCTTGAGGGACTTGAAGCCGTTCATGTTGATCGCGGAAAAGTGCGCGAACAAATCCTCACCGCCATCATCGGGAGTGATGAAACCAAAACCCTTTGCATCGTTAAACCATTTAACCGTGCCTGTTGCCATGTGACTATCTCCTTGCCGATAAAACAGGAACCTCCCTGCGATTTTGCCCGGCAGACCGTCAAAACGGCCAATGAGCATCCATCAATAAATATGCGGGCTGGTCGTCCGCATTAAAAACGAGCCTGATTATGATGAGCCCGGGCTGGCATCGGCATGTTTTCCCGCCGGTAGCTGTTTATTGATCAGGGGGCGCACCGTTTTTTGCAAAACAACATCCGCGTCCTCGACAAACGACCATTCGCTGGACCAGCAGATATTCCCGGCACGCCGTTTACTGGCGTCCTTGATCTGAGTTTCACCCGTGTTGCGGTTCATATCCCTGCTCCTTTCGTCGCGGCAGTGAGAAACCAGCTGCAAACTGCCGGATCCATTCGCCACAAGCGGTAGTGTAGCGATTTAAAATGTCTCTAAAGGAGGCTGATTATGCTTGGATCAGCAATAGCGGCACATCGGTGATTACTGATTCTGCCATCGGCAAAGATGCCGATGGGGATAGGGATTTCCCTAGCCAGAATAATAGGTCAACTAACTGAATTGGCTGAATAAATCATATTTGACAGCATAGCGCACCAGCTCCGCCGTGCTGTCGGCTTTCATTTTTTCCATCAGATGCTGCTTATGCGTGCTCACCGTCTTGTTGCTGATGGCAAGCTGGTCAGCGATTTCATTGACACGCTTCCCGGCAACCAGCATGCGGAACACTTCAAATTCCCGATCCGAAAGCAGGGCATGAGGCGCGCGCTGCTCGGGAAATACTGCATCGAATGCCAGTTGTTCGGCCAACACCGGATCGATATATTTACCACCGCCAGCCACCTTGCGAATAGCTTCCAACAGGATTTCCGGATCGCTATCCTTGACAATGAAGCCGGCAGCCCCGGCCTTGATCGCGCGAGAGGCTACCTGCGACTCGTTGTGCATGCTGAAGACAAGGATGGGCAAGGACGCACGATATGCCTTGATGCGTTCGATCAAGTCCATGCCGCTGACGCCAGGCATGACCAGATCCATCATCAGCAAATCGAAATGCGCAGGGCCGCGCAGGTGCTGGATTGCCTCTGCGCCATCGGCCGCTTCTGCCGTCACAGCGATATCCCCGGTTAATGCGAGGACTTTTTTCAGCCCTTCGCGCACAATGGCATGATCGTCGACAATCAACAGGCGAATCATAGGATACCCCTTGGGTCTGATTGGAA
Source organism: uncultured Gallionella sp. (assembly GCA_964401425.1). Classification (GTDB taxonomy): domain Bacteria; phylum Pseudomonadota; class Gammaproteobacteria; order Burkholderiales; family Gallionellaceae; genus Gallionella. The sequence continues at coordinate 9,894 of CAYNYH010000052.1, forward strand.
TGCGGAGAGAAACGACGCTTCCTTATCAATGGCGTGCTGGCAATTTCAACCTTGCCAGCCATGACAATGAAGGAGAATACACCAAGTGTGCGGCAAAAATCACCCCGCGCAACAGAAATATCCGATTCCGGCTTCCATCCCACACACGAGATGGCCGCCGGCTATCGCAACTCAGTGCCGGCCAAGCACCGCGAGCATCGCCTCGACGTCGGTAATCTTGTCGCGGGGCGCGCCGCGCCGCTCCCCGCGCGCCACCTCCACGTCATCGAGCCGCTTCCAATCGTCGAAGGAGACGATTTGCACGCCGCGCCCGCGCAACAGTGCATCGATCGCCTCGCGCTCCGGCAGCTCCCGCACCTCGAGCCCCGCGCCGTCGGCGATCATGTGCTCCACGACATGGGCAGACGCGCCCTTGTGCGAACCGATGAGTCCATGCGATCCGGTACGCGCCCAGCCAACGACGTATTCGTTGCCAACCACCGTGCGGCTGACGGGGTCGACAACGCGCCCGTCCTCGTTGGCGATGACCTGCGCTTTTTCGTCGTAAGGAACACCGTCAATCAGCTTCGCGGAAAAACCGATCGCAGGCAGCACCATCCCGACATTGAGGGTTTCGAATTCGCCGGTACCGCGCGCGATAACCGCGCCATCCTGCTGAACCTCGAGGCGGTTCTTCTCGAGCACGAGGCCGGCCACCTTGCCGTCAGCGCCTGCGATCACCTCAGTCGGCGAGACGCAGAAATGCAGATGGAGCTTCTTTGCTTTTGCACCGGGCTGCCGCACAGCATAGGACTGGAGTATCCTCAGGTTTTTCTCCTGCTGCGAATTACCCTCGTCTTCCGGAATGGCGCAACCCTCAAGCTCTTCTGGCGCGACGATCGGGTCGACATCTTCCATCTCGCCGAACTCCTTGAGTTCGGGCGGTGTAAACGAGGCCTGCTCCGGCCCGCGCCGTCCGAGAATGAAAACTTCGCGCACCCGGCTGTTGCGCAGAGCCTCCAACGCGTGTGCTGCGATGTCGGTCTTCTCCAGTTCGTCAGGGGTGCGCAGCAGTATCCGGGCGGCATCGATGGCGGCGTTGCCGTTGCCCACCACCGCAACGCGGGACACCGACAGATCGATCTTCGCATGGCGGTAGTCGGGATGCCCGTTATACCAGCCGATAAACACCGTCGCCGGCGTGCAGCGCGATATGCCTTCCCCCGGAATGCCGAGGCGGCGGTCTGCCTCGCTGCCCACTGCGTAGACAATCTGGTGGTAGTGCCGGCGCAACTCCTCCACCGTCACGTCGCGCCCGAGGCACACATTGCCCAGAAACCTGAACGTGGGGCGCGCGGCGGTTTTTTCGTAAACGCGGGTGACAGTCTTGATGCTCGGATGGTCTGGCGCGACGCCTCCCCGCACCAGCCCGTACGGGGTGGGAAGACGATCGAACATGTCGACATGGACGACTGTATCAGTGCGCCTGAGCAGCGCCTCTGCGGCATAGAAGCCCGCAGGCCCGGAACCGATGATCGCGACACGCATGTATCACCTCCACGGCGAGTGAGAATTGCCCGCTATGCCTGCGTGCTCTGTAAGACAGACGCCGACAGCCGATCTTCCTCATTCACCCATATCAATTTCGGAATGCTACCGGTATCGTGCCATTCATCTGCATGATGCTGGATGGCAACTTGACTTACCAAAACACCCCGCCCCACCCTCCCGATAGCGAGATATTCAACTGCCAGATACGCAGGGCCGGCAGCACCGGTCTGGTGGAATGCCAGATGAAAACCATCGGGTGCCCGTGGACGCTATCCTTCGGGGATACGCGTTATTGCAAACACCCGTCCGCAAAGCAACTCGCCAACCCGAATCCTCTGTAACGGATCTGCAGGCTTCCCTAACGGCCTTTAAAGCCCGTTAGGGCCGCTACCCTCATTATCCCTGTCCTTGAACGAGCAACTGCCGTTCTGGATATGCCCCTTGTAATGATCCTCGAACGCATGGCAGATGTCCGGCTTGAAAAGCCACTGCTGCTCGGACGTGGCGAAACGCGTCACGTCGATCGGGAATTCCTGCTCCTGGTAGACCTCGACGATCTGCACCTCGCCGGGCTTGATGCCTTTCTTATGCAGGTATTCCACAAGGCCGCAGATCGTATCCGCCTGATAGGAGTTGTATTCCTCGCTCCCCTCGAACAGACGCACCCTTGCCTCGTAGGTATAGGGCAGACTCTTGTCGTACTTTGATTTCGGACCCAGTATTTTTTCAATCAAACCCATGGCAGCTCTCCTTTCGGGATAACTATACATGACGACAGAAATCGTAGCGAGCGGACTGGCATCGGGGGAGCCCGGAGCACAGGCACCGGAGTGTACACAGAAGTACATGAGGATGCCGCGCACCGCGCGACCCCGATGCCAGTTCGCGCATAACCAATGACTTAATTGGCGTACTTTGCCAACTTAGTCAGATGGCTAGTTGTTTCATCAGTAGGTTTATGTCGCCATGTATATATCACCAATGCAGCGCGCGGAATTGTGCCGTCTTTTTCATCTGGTGGTGCTGCATGCGGCTCACCACGCTGTCCAGCACATCCAGCGCGTGAAAGAGGTACGGCCCCTTGTTGAGCATCACGCACTCAGCACGCTCCGCCATCGCGGCATCGGTGATTTCGGCGCGCGACGGGATGTCCTGCTTGACCATATTCTCCAGCACCTGCGTCGCCCAGATCACCGGCACATGCGCCGCCTCGCACAGCCACAGGATTTCCTCCTGGATTTCCGCGAGCCGGTCGTAGCCGATCTCCACCGCGAGGTCGCCGCGCGCGATCATCACGCCGAACGGGTGCCGCCCGGCGCCGTGAGCAATGATTTCCGGCAGGTTCCTCACCCCAGCGGGCGTCTCGATCTTGGCGACGATGCCCATGTCCGGCTTGCCGCGCGCCTTCAGCTCGGCGCTCAGCCTGTCCATATCCTCCGCACCCTGCACGAAGGAAAGCCCCACGGTGTCGGCGATTTCCACGGCACAATCCAGCGCGCTCAGGTCATCGTCGTTCAGGATCGGCAGCACGATCCTGCTGTCGGGGAAATTGAGGCCTTTCTCCGCGCCGATGACCTCCCCCTGCTGGCGCGCGCGCGTGATGCGCAGCCACGCGCCCTTCTTGTCCACTTTCTCGATGGCCGCGCCGATGCGCCCGTCGTCGATCCACACCTTGTGCCCGGCCTTGAGAAAGGCGAACACGCCGGGCTCGCTGCATGAGATATGTGCGGGCTTGGTTACCTTGCCGGCGGCATCGCGCTTTTCCGGTTTGCCTGCGACATCCTCGCGCGTCAGCAGCAGCAGGTCATCCTGAAACACGCGTATCTTCGCCGGCGGCGGGACGAAGTCGCCGCTGGATGCTGTGGCAGCTGCGCCCTTGTTGCGTTTGGCCTCATGCCGCAGGGCCGTGCCGATGCCGATATACGCGCCCGCCTCGCAGGTGGCCAGCACCTCGATGGGCGACAGCCGCTCCGCAACCAGCAGGTGGCGCTCGCGCTTGCGCAAATCCTCGAACAGGATGCTGTCGCCCGGCTTGATTTTTTCCAGCCACGCGGCAGGAACGCTGAGGCGCGCCGGAACGCGCTGGCCGATCTTGTTGACCGCCGCGCCGCAGCCGGGCGCGCCGGATGCATCGAGGACCACGCGGGCCGGCTGTACCATCCGGCCGCGCTCATCGCGCTTGACCCCGAGGTGCAGCACCGCCGGACCGGCAGTCACAAATGAAGTACGCAATTTGGGCCCGGCCAGGTCCATGAGTATCCTGCACGGCCGCCCGGTCTCCTTTTCCGCGCGGCGCACGTGCATGGCCATGTTGCGCCATGCCGCATCGTTGTCGTGGGCGCAGTTGATGCGTGCACAATCCATGCCGCGCACCACCAGGTCGCGTACATACAGGTATTCCTCGGCCGCCTCGCTCGGCAGCGTCACCATGAAGCGTGTCCAGCGTTTCGGCGGCGCATCGCCCAGCAGCAGGCCGGTGTGCCGTTTCAGCAGGGACTGTTCGCGTCCGATGGCGCGCGCCGAATCCGGGACATAGCGCACCGGCCGCGCCTCGCCGACCATGTGCCGCAGCACTTGAATCACCGAATCCAGCGTCGGCAGCACATGCGCCTCGCAGCGCCCCAGCGACGACAGGCCGAGCATGGCAAGCTGCTGCTGCAGGGCGCGCAGGTCATGGCGGCGCAGGCCGACATAGGCGGCGAGATTGGTCGCGCTGGGGATGAAGGTGCGGTTCTTCAGATGCGGACGCCACTTGCGCAGCAAGTCCTGCTGGGTTTTTTCCACCTCGGCGCGCAGGGTCTGTACCGCTTCCAGCAGTTCGCGCAAATCGAATGTTGCTCTCGTGTAAGCCATGTCTGCCTCGTCATTGATCCGGCACAAATGATCCGGAAAAAAACCATTCACCACGAAGGCACGAAGAACGCGAAGAAAACCGCACTTGCACAGGCTACTGATTCACATTGTGGGGAAGCGGCGTCCGTGCCGCAATACGCTGGAACCCTTCGTGCTCTTCGTGTCTTCGTGGTGCAGGCTTTGGATTATTGCATGCTGCGCATCCGCCGTTGCTTCCTGGCGCGCCACTTCCAGATCACCACCATGCGCCACGCCAGGCGCACCGCAAAATATCCGATGATCGCCAGGCCCAAGGCGAGCAGCGGCAAGCCGACCAGGAAGGGCTTGCCGAGCATCTCCAGCCAAGCCCACAACTCGCCCAGCCAGTCATACCAATGCAATTCCGGAAACGACGGTTGCACCACCGCCGCGCCGCTGCGCATGCCGCTTACCCACGCGCCGAGTTCGTATGCGAGCAAATACAGCGGCACGATGGTAAGGGGGTTGGTGTAAAGCGTGGTGAATGCCGCCACCGGCAGATTGACGCGCAGCAGCACCGCCAGCAGCGCGGCGGAAATCATCTGCAACGGCCCGGGTATCAGCCCGCAGAACAGGCCGATCGCCACCCCACCCGCCACCGAACGGCGATGCAGATGCCACAGGTTGGGATGGTGCAGCCAGCTGCCGAAGGGCTTGATCCAGCGATGGTTTTTCACCGTCTCGTGGTGCGGCACGAATTTGCGGAAGAATTTGCGCATGGATTCATTCTACCAGCCGCCCTGCCCGCGCAATTCCATAAAAGCGCCCGAAAATATGAAATAATATGCAACCCATCTGCTTCATCAATCACCCGATATGTCGTCTACCTCGTTAAAACGCTACGCCTACCTTTCCATCGCCGCCGCGCTCTCCACCATCCTGCTCAAGGGTGTGGCCTGGTGGCTGACCGGCTCGGTCGGCTTGCTTTCCGACGCGCTCGAATCCTTCGTCAACTTGGCGGGCGCGCTGATGGCATTGGCGATGCTGTCGCTCGCGGAAGCGCCCGCGGACGAAGAACATGCGCACGGGCACGGCAAGGCGGAATACTTCTCCAGCGCCTTTGAAGGCTTCCTCATCCTCCTCGCCGCCGCCAGCATCGGCTACGCAGCGGTGAACCGCCTGCTCCATCCGCAGGCGCTCGAATCCGTCGGCATCGGCCTGGGCGTGTCGGTGGTCGCCTCGCTCATCAACCTCGCGACCGCGCGCACCCTGATGAAGGTGGGGCGCCAGCACAACTCCATCACGCTGGAAGCGGACGCCCACCACCTGCTCACAGACGTGTGGACTTCCGTGGGCGTTATCCTCGGCGTCGGCCTGGTCTGGCTGTCCGGCTGGCTGTGGCTCGACCCGGTGATTGCGCTGCTGGTGGCCGCGAACATCGTGTGGACCGGCTGGCAACTGCTGCACCGCTCCGCTTCCGGGCTGATGGACGAATCGATTCCCGAGGGGCAGCGCAAGGCGGTCGAGGCCGTGCTGGAAGATTACCGCCGGCAGGGGCTGGATTTCCATGCCCTGCGCACGCGCCAGGCCGGCATGCGCGCCTTCGTCACGCTGCATGTGCTGGTGCCCGGCGCCTGGACGGTGCAGCAAGGCCACGACTGGCTGGAAAAGATCGAGATCGACATCATGCGTGCAGTGCCCCGCGCCCACGTGACCACCCATCTCGAACCTCTGGAAGACCCTACGTCCCTGTCCGACGAAGCGCTGGATCGCATCGCCTGATAAAAAACCCGCCGCGCCTCAAGCTGCGCTGCGGTTTTTTTGTGACCATTCCCTTGCCTGCTTTGCGCTAATCTAGCGCATGGTCGTCTTCGCCATCTTCTTCGCCCTGGGCGTGTGG
>CAYNYH010000053.1:0-16090 GCA_964401425.1 uncultured Gallionella sp.
TGCTCGACGTGGGGTTCGAATGGCTATCCACCGGACGCGGCGAGATGCGCCCGCCGCCCACCCTTTACGTATCCGAAGCGGCGCCCGCCGATGAATGGATGCTGCCGGAGGAACAGCGGCTGTTGAATACCTTCGCGCGCCTCCAGCCACGCCAGCGCGATACGTTGCTGGAGTTTCTGGAGTCTTTGGCGTAGCAATCCGCCAAAACAACGGGGTCACAAAAAACAACGGGGTCTTGCATTAAGCCATCCCCGCTTCAAGCGGATGCTCGGCCGATGAGTTTGGCATAGCGATCCCATCGCTAGTCTTTAACTTTACGGTATCATCGCGCCCTTGCAAATCCGCTATGCAATTCAATTGTAATGACATCCGCAAATTTCCTCGACCTCCCCCCTCTGCTGTCCGCCCACGGCACGATCACGCTGCCCGGCTCGAAGAGCATTTCCAATCGCGTACTGCTACTGGCTGCGCTGGCCGGAGGGACGACCGAGGTGCGCGATGTGCTGCTGTCCGATGATACCGAGCGCATGCTGGACGGCTTGCGTACTCTGGGTGTCGGCGTGGAGCAACTGGATGAGCATGTGTTCCGCGTGCAGGGTTGCGGCGGAAATTTTGCGGTCAAGCAAGCAGAATTATTTTTGGGCAACGCGGGCACCGCATTTCGTCCGCTGACCGCGGCGCTGGCCTTGTCCGGTGGCCGCTACAAATTGTCCGGTGTGGCGCGCATGCACGAGCGGCCGATCGGCGACCTGGTGGATGCGCTGCGCGCACTGGGCGCGAACATCGATTATCTGGGCAACGATGGCTTCCCGCCGTTGCAGATTTCCCCGGCGACCCCGCGTGATGCGGCGCGCGTCAGCGTGCGCGGCGATGTGTCGAGCCAGTTCCTCACCGCCTTGCTGATGGCCTTGCCGCTGCTGGGTCGCGAGGTGACGGTGGAGGTGGCCGGCGAGCTGATCTCCAAACCCTATATCGAGATTACGCTGGCGATGATGGCGCGCTTTGGCGTCACAGTGCGGCGCGACGGCTGGCGCAGCTTCACGGTCGCGGCGGACAGCCGCTATGTCTCGCCGGGCGTGATCCACGTCGAGGGCGACGCATCTTCGGCCTCGTATTTCCTCGCGGCGGGCGCGATCGGCGGCGGGCCGCTGCGCATCGAGGGGGTGGGCAGCGACAGCATCCAGGGCGACGTGCGCTTCGCCGATGCGCTGGCGCTGATGGGCGCGCATATCACGATGGGGCCGAACTGGATGGAGGCGCGTGCGCCGCTGCATGGCAGGCTCAAGGCCCTCGATCTCGACTGCAACCATATTCCCGACGCGGCGATGACGCTCGCGGTCGCGGCGCTGTTCGCCGAGGGTACGACCACGCTGCGCAACATCGCGAGCTGGCGCGTCAAGGAGACCGACCGCATCGCGGCGATGGCAACCGAACTGCGCAAGGTCGGCGCGGCGGTGGAAGAAGGGGCGGACTTTATCCGCATAACAGGATTTTGGAATTCGGATTTGGGATTTGGGAAAACCGGCGACGCTTCGTCCTTAAATCCTAAATCCAAAATCCTGAATCCTGCCTCAGGCATCGACACCTACGACGATCACCGCATGGCGATGTGCTTCTCGCTCGCGGCGTTCGGTGCTGCGGGGATGCGCATCAACGATCCGGATTGCGTGGCCAAGACCTTCCCGGATTATTTTGCGCGCTTCCGCGAGGTGGTGCAGGCCGTGCCGGTGATCGCGATCGACGGGCCTTCCGCCTCGGGCAAGGGGACGGTGGCGCAGCGCGTCGCCCGGGTGCTGGGCTTCCATTTTCTCGACAGCGGCGCGATGTACCGCCTGCTGGGGCTGGCTGCGGCGAGACGTGGCATCGCACTGGATGCCGAATCGCAGCTGGCCCATTTGGCAGCGCAGATCAAAATCCGTTTTGAAGGGGAAACGATCTGGCTGGACGGCGCGAAAGTGGGGGACGCGTTGCGCAGCGAGGAGGCGGGCGCCGCCGCTTCAAAAGTGGCGGCGCTGCCCCTGGTGCGCGCCGCGCTGCTGGAAAGGCAGCGCGCCTTCCGCCGCGCGCCGGGGCTGGTGGCCGACGGGCGCGACATGGGCTCGGTGGTGTTCCCGGACGCGGCCTTGAAGATATTCCTGACCGCCAGCGCCGAGGCGCGCGCCGAGCGCCGCTATAAGCAGTTGAAGGAAAAAGGAATGAGTGCTAATATCGCCGCCCTTTTGCAAGATATACGGGCGCGCGACGAGCGGGATTCCCAACGTAGCGCCTCTCCCTTGCAACAGGCACCTGATGCGAGTCTGCTGGACACCACCGCTCTGAACATCGAGCAGGCGGTTGCCGAAGTGCTCTCGCGTTACCAGGTGAAGAAATAGGCCCCGCCTGACCCTCCGTCTTGCGGGATCGCTAACTAACCCTCTGCGTAAGCAGAATTTTTCTTAGGTGTATCCGATGAACGCAACCGCAACCGCAGCCGCCGTACAAAACCCCGATAGTTTTGCCGCAATGTTTGAAGAAAGCCTGACGCGCAAGGAAATGCGCGCCGGCGAACTGATTACCGCACAAGTCGTGCGCGTCGACCACAACGTGGTGGTCGTGAATGCCGGACTGAAGTCCGAAAGTTTGATCCCGGTCGAGGAATTCCTCGACGCGAAAGGCGAAATCGAAGTCAAGGCGGGCGATTTCGTCACCGTCGCGATCGAGTCGCTGGAAAACGGCTATGGCGAGACCAAGCTGTCGCGCGAAAAGGCCAAGCGCCTCGCTGCATGGCACGATCTGGAAGTGGCCATGGAAGAAGGCAAGATCGTGGAAGGCTTCGTCAGCGGCAAGGTCAAGGGCGGCCTGACCGCGATGGTCAACGGCATCCGCGCGTTCCTGCCGGGTTCGCTGGTGGACATCCGCCCGGTCAAGGACACCACGCCTTACGAAAACAAGAACATGGAACTCAAGGTCATCAAGCTGGACCGCAAGCGCAACAACGTGGTGGTTTCGCGCCGCGCGGTGCTGGAAGCCAGCATGGGCGCCGACCGTGAAGCGATCATGGAAAACCTCAAGGAAGGCGCGATCGTCAAGGGCGTGGTCAAGAACATCACCGACTACGGCGCGTTCGTCGACTTGGGCGGCATCGACGGCCTGCTGCATATCACCGACCTGGCATGGCGCCGCGTGAAGCATCCATCCGAAGTGCTGAATGTCGGCGATGAAGTCGAAGCCAAGGTCCTCAAGTTCGACCAGGAGAAGAACCGCGTCTCGCTGGGCATCAAGCAGATGGGCGACGACCCGTGGAACGGCCTGGCACGCCGCTACCCACAAGGCACCCGTTTGTTCGGCAAGGTGACCAACCTGACCGACTACGGCGCATTTGTCGAAATCGAACAGGGCATCGAAGGCCTGGTGCACGTTTCCGAAATGGACTGGACCAACAAGAACGTTCATCCTTCCAAGGTCGTGCAGTTGGGCGACGAAGTGGAAGTGATGATCCTCGAGATCGACGAGCAGCGTCGCCGCATCTCCCTGGGCATGAAGCAGTGCCAATCCAACCCGTGGGACGATTTTGCGATCAACCACAAGAAGGGCGACAAGGTGAAGGGCGCGATCAAATCCATCACCGACTTCGGCGTATTCATCGGCCTGGATGGCGGTATCGACGGCTTGGTGCATTTGTCCGACCTGTCCTGGAGCCAGCCCGGCGAAGAAGCCGTGCGCGGCTATAAGAAGGGCGACGAAGTCGAAGCCGTGGTATTGGCGATCGATGTTGAGCGCGAGCGCATTTCGCTGGGCATCAAGCAGCTGGAAGGCGATCCGTTCGGCGGCTTCGTGGCCGGCAATGAAAAGGGCGCGGTCGTCACCGGCAAGGTGAAATCGCTGGATGCCAAGGGTGCCGTGATTGCGCTGGAAGGCGACGTGGAAGCCTACCTGAAGGCCTCCGAAGTCTCTGCCGACCGCGTCGAAGACATTCGCACCCACCTGAAGGAAGGCGACAGCGTGACTGCCGTGATTATCAATGTGGACCGCAAGAATCGCGGCATCAACCTGTCGATCAAGGCGCTCAACAAGGCTGAGGAATCCGCCGCGATGCAGAAGCTTTCCGCCGAAAGCAGCTCGAGTGCCGGCACCACCAACCTTGGCGCATTGCTGAAGGCCAAGATGGGCGGCAGCAAGACCGACGCCTGAGTTTGAGGTATTGCCATGACCCGTTCCGATTTGATTGCCAGACTTGCCGAGTTGCATCCGCAACTGCTGACCAAGGATGCCGAGTTTGCCGTTAAAGTGATTCTGGACACCCTGTCCTCCACGCTCGCGCGTGGCGGGCGGGTCGAGATTCGCGGCTTCGGCAGCTTCGGCCTGAATTACCGGCCGCCGCGCCAGGGGCGCAATCCCAAGACCGGCGACAAGGTGAAAGTGCCGGCCAAGTACGTGCCGCACTTCAAGGCGGGCAAGGAATTGAGGGAGCGGGTCTGCGAACGGAAGTCCTGATTCCGGTTTGAAGCAGTTCAAGTGGCGGCATATCGCAAGGTATAGCCGCCATTTTTTATGCTATCGTTGCAAAGATTTTTCGAGGTGGATGCCATGCGTTATCTCAATTGGATTTTGCGTGCGGTGTTGTTCGTCGTGCTGCTCGGATTCGCGGTCAAAAACGACCAGCCGGTCACGCTGCGCTATTTTTTCGGCTATGAGTGGCAATCTTCGCTGGTGATCGTGCTGCTGATATTTTTTGCCGCGGGCGCGGCGGTTGGCGTGCTCGCGATGCTCACCAACGTGCTGCAGCAGCGCCGCGAGATTGCGCGCCTGAAGCGCGATCTGCGCGTCAAGAACAAGCTGGCCGGCGTCGGTGAAACGCAGCAGATCCCAATACAACCCTCCTGATAGTTTTTCGGTATGGAATTTGAACCCTGGATGCTGCTGATCTTCCCGCTGTTTTTCGGCATGGGCTGGCTGGCCGCGCGCATCGACATCAAGGAGCTGCTCTCGGAATCGAGCGCGCTGCCGCAATCGTATTTTCAGGGGCTGAACTTCCTGCTCAACGAGCAGCAGGACAAGGCCATCGAAGCCTTCATCGAGGTGGTCAAGGTCGACCCGCAGACCATCGAGCTGCACTTCGCGCTGGGCAGCCTGTTCCGCCGCCGCGGCGAGGTGGATCGCGCCCTGCGCATGCACCACAACCTCGTGGACCGCGCCGACCTCGATGACGACAAGCGCCAGCAGGCGATTTTCGAGCTCGCGCAGGATTATCTGAAGGCGGGCATTTTCGATCGCGCCGAGAGCCTGTTCCGCGAGCTGGGGAATACCCGTTACGCCAAACCTGCGCTGGAATTCCTGCTGGAGCTGTTCCAGAAAGAGCATGACTGGCTCAAGGCGATCGAGGTGGCGCAGCGGCTGGCGGAAGTGTCCGGACAGTCCTACGGCAAGCTGGCCGCCTTCTTCTACTGCGAGCTGGCGAGCGAGGAGATCGCGGATGACAACCCCGCCGCGGCGCGCGGGCATCTGCAGCAGGCGCTGGCTACTTATCCGAACGCGGTGCGCGCCACCATGATGCTGGGCGATATGGCGGGCAGCGAGGGCAAGCTCGAGGAGGCGATCACCATCTGGAAGAACATCGAGGCGCAGGACGCGCAATATCTGCCGCTGGTGGCGGAGCGCCTGTTGAATGCCTATCGCAGCCTGGATCGCGAGGCGGAGGGTGTTGCGCTGTTGCGCGACTACCTGGGCAAATACCACTCGCTGGACCTGATGAACGTGGTGTTCGACGGCGTGCTGAAAAACGAGGGATCGGGCGCCGCCTACCAGCTGGTGCGCGACGAGTTGCAGCGCAACCCGACCCTGCTCGGGCTGGACAAGCTGCTCGAGGCGCGGCTGCTGGAAGTGCCGATGGAGCGGCGCGCCGATGTCGAACTGGTGAAGGACCTGGTGCACAAGCGCACGCGCAACCTGGCGATGTATCACTGCGCCCATTGCGGCTTCAAGGCGCGCCAGTTCTACTGGCATTGCCCGGCCTGCCAGGCATGGGACAGCTACTCGCCGCGCCGCAGCGAAGAAACCGGAGTTGCTTTATGAATAAGAGAAAAACATCTCACCACGAAGGGCACGAAGATCACGAAGGAATTACCGAGGGCTTCCTTTGCGGGATGACGGCAAAGTGAGGGCTGCCCGATGGATGTTTTCCGGTTTTTCTTTGTGTGCTTCGTGCTCTTCGTGGTTCAAATGAGGAATTTGGAATGAACGACCCGAAGATCATCGTCGCGCTGGACTACCCTGCCGCCGCCCCGGCGCTGGCATTGGCCGAGCGGTTGCAGCCTGCGCTGTGCCGCCTGAAAGTCGGCAAGGAATTGTTCACCGCGACCGGCCCGGCCTTGCTGGAGCAGCTCATGCGGCGCGGCTTCGAGATTTTTCTCGACCTGAAATTCCACGACATCCCCAACACCACCGCGCAGGCTTGCAAGGCCGCGGCTGCTCTTGGAGTATGGATGGTCAACGTGCACGCGCTCGGTGGACGAAAGATGCTGGAGGCGGCGCGCGAGGCGGTGGACAGCAGTGCGCATCGACCGAAGCTGATCGCCGTGACCATGCTCACCAGCATGGCGCAGGAAGACCTCGCCGACATCGGCATTGCGGCGACGCCGGCGGAGATGGTGCTGCGCCTCGCCGTGCTGGCGCGCGACAGCGGGCTGGACGGCGTGGTGTGTTCTGCGCAGGAGGCCGCGCTGCTGCGCGAGCAGTGCGGCAAGGAATTCTGTCTGGTGACGCCGGGCATTCGCCCGGCGCAGGCCAGCCTCGACGACCAGTCGCGCGTGATGACGCCGCTGGCCGCGCTGCAGGCCGGTGCCAGCTATCTGGTGATCGGCCGCCCGATCACCAGGGCGGCAGACCCGCTGCAGGCGCTGCTCGACATCAACAGGGAAATCGGAGAAGCGATATGAATCAGAAAAGCGCAGGGCGGTTATGACAGCGTTGCCCAAATTCGACGGCGCAAAAATCCTGGTGGTCGGCGACGTGATGCTGGACCGCTACTGGTTTGGCGACGTCAACCGCATCTCGCCGGAGGCGCCGGTGCCGGTGCTCAAGGTCGAGCGCGTCGAGGAGCGTCCTGGCGGGGCGGCCAACGTGGCGCGCAACATCGCCGCGCTCGGCGCGCAAATCACCCTGCTATCGGTGGTCGGCGACGACGAGGCGGGGGCGTGCCTGGAGAAACTGCTCAATCAGTACGGCAACCTCAGCGCGCTGCTGCACCGCGACAGCACCATCTCGACCATCATCAAGCTGCGCGCCGTCGCGCGCCACCAGCAGCTGCTGCGCATCGATTTCGAGACGCCGCCCAGCCACGAGGTGCTGAATGCGAAGCTCGCGGATTTCCGCATCAAGCTGCCGGAGGCGGACGTGGTGATCCTGTCCGACTACGGCAAAGGGGGCCTTGCGCATATCAGCGAGATGATCCGGCTGGCGCGCGCCGCGGGCAAGCCGGTGCTGGTCGATCCCAAGGGTGACGATTACGCGCGCTACCGCGGCGCGACGCTGCTCACGCCGAACCGCAGCGAGTTCCGCGAAGTGGCGGGGAGCTGGAAGACCGAGGCAGAGCTCAACGCGAAGGCGGAAAAGCTGCGCACCGAATTGCAGCTCGACGCGCTGCTGGTCACGCGCAGCGAGGACGGCATGAGCCTGTACCGCGCCAACGAGGCGCTGCACGAACCGACGCAGACGCGCGAGGTATTCGACGTCAGCGGCGCGGGCGACACCGTGATCGCCACGCTGGCGGTGATGCTGGCGAGCGGCGCGGATCTGCCCGATGCGGTGCGCATCGCCAATCGCGCGGCGGGCATCGTGGTCGGCAAGCTGGGCACCGCGGTGGTGTCGCGCGAAGAGATCATTCAGGACATGAAAAGCAGGATTTAGGAACTGGGAATTGGGAATTGGCTTCTCCTAAATCCAAAATCCCAAATCCTAATTCCTATCCAGAGGAGAAATAAACATGTATTACATCGTCACCGGCGCCGCCGGGTTTATCGGTTCCAACCTCGTCAAGGCGCTCAACGAGCGCGGCGAAAACAACATCATCGCGGTGGACAACCTCAAGAACGCCGACAAGTTCAGGAACCTGGCCGATTGCGAAATCGCCGATTACCTCGACAAGGAAGATTTCCTGAAAAAATTGCAGGACGGTTTCTTCGACGGCTTGGTTAGCGCGGTGCTGCACCAGGGCGCGTGCTCCGACACCATGGAAACCGACGGCCGCTACATGATGGACAACAACTACCAGTACTCGCTGGAGTTGCTGAACTACTGCCAGAACGAGGAGATTCCGTTCCTGTATGCCTCGTCCGCGTCGGTGTATGGCGGCGGCAAGGCGTTCAGGGAAAGCCGCGAATGCGAAGCGCCGCTGAACGTGTACGCCTACTCCAAATTCCTGTTCGACCAGATCGTGCGCCGCCGCTGGCACAAGCGCAACGCGCAGATCGTCGGCCTGCGCTATTTCAACGTGTACGGTCCGCGCGAGCAGCACAAGGGGCGCATGGCCTCGGTCGCGTTCCACTTCTTCAACCAGTATCGCGCCGAGGGCAAGGTGAAGCTGTTCGAGGGCTGCGACGGCTACGCCAACGGCGGGCAATTGCGCGACTTCATCTCGGTGGAAGACGTGGTCAAAGTGAACATGTACTTCCTCGACAATCCGCACAAGTCCGGCATCTTCAACCTCGGCACCGGGCAGGCACAGAGCTTCAACGACGTGGCGGCGGCGACCATCAATGCCCTGCGCAGCGCTGAAGGCAAGAGCGCGCTGAGCCTCGCAGAGCTGCAGCAGCAGGGCCTGATCGAGTACACCCCGTTCCCCGACGCCTTGCGCGGCAAATACCAGAGCTACACCCAGGCCGACATGGCGGCGCTACGCAACACCGGCTATGCCGAGCCGTTCCTGACGGTCGAGCAGGGCGTGGCGAGGTACGTGGGGCAGATGCTGAAGGCGGCTGCATGACATGTATTCATCCATAGAGAACTTTGTCGGCAACACCCCCTTAGTCAGGCTCAAGCGCATCCCCGGCGACACCTCGAACGTCATCCTCGCCAAGCTCGAAGGCAACAATCCCGCAGGCTCGGTGAAGGATCGTCCGGCGCTGTCGATGATCATGCGCGCCGAAGCGCGCGGCGACATCAAACCGGGCGACACGCTGATCGAGGCGACCAGCGGCAATACCGGCATCGCACTCGCGATGGCGGCGGCGGTGCGCGGCTACAAGATGATCCTGGTCATGCCGGATAATCAGAGCGTGGAGCGCTGCCAGGTCATGCGCGCCTACGGTGCGGAACTGCTGCTGACGCCGAAAGAGGGCAGCATGGAACTGGCGCGTGACACGGCGGAAAGGCTGCGTGCCGAAGGGCGCGGCATCATCCTCGACCAGTTCGCCAACCCCGACAATCCGCTCGCGCATTACGAAGGCACCGCGCCGGAAATCTGGCGCGACACGCAAGGCCGGCTCACGCACTTCGTCAGCAGCATGGGCACCACCGGCACCATCATGGGCTGCTCGCGCTTCTTCAAGGAAAAGAATCCAGCCATCCGGATCATCGGCGTGCAACCCGAAGAGGGCGCGCAGATTCCCGGCATCCGCAAATGGCCGCCGGCCTATTTGCCGAAAATCTACGACGGCAGGAACGTGGACAGCCTGGAATACGTGAGCCAACACGATGCGGAGGAAATGACGCGCCGCTTGGCGCGCGAGGAAGGCATCTTCTGCGGCATCTCATCCGGCGGCGCAATGGCCGTCGCGCTGCGCATCTCGCAGCGGGTCGAGAACGCGACCATCGCGTTCATCGTGTGCGACCGGGGGGATCGCTATCTGTCTACTGGCGTGTTTCCGGCCTAGAGACACCTCGGGAAACCTACTGCGCGACTCGATTGCGGCGTTGCGCGGTACTCGCTTCCTCGCCTACCAATAGGTATGTCTCGTCGCTGTGTTCCGTGCGCCTTGCACTCAAGCCGCTCGCTACGGTTTTTCGAGGTGTCTTTTTAATGTAGGGCGGGTTAGCGCAGCGTAACCCGCCGCATGGTTCAAACATCCGGCGCATTACGCCTCGTGGCTAATGCGCCCTACACAAGCTAGAGCGCATCGGTTGTTACCTCGCTACGAAATAGGCGGGTACGTACCGAACCAAATGCGATGTCTTCAAGGCGACGAGAGGATGCCACTTCAGCAGCCAATAGCTTGGCAAAGAAGTCAGTAAGTTTCTTACCTTCGAGGCCATCCACAGTGGCGCAGAAATCAAGCGATTCGTTATGCGTGAACAGGCGACCAGGAACCGATGTTTCGTTTGAGGCTACGATGCCATAGCGAAGGTATGGGTAGACCTGCTTGTGCTTCGTAGCCTTTGCGCTGTAGGTGAGAACATCGTGAGTGGTGATGCGAGTTTTGAATTCCATGACCACACGAGGAATAGAAACATCTTCGCTTCTTTTTTCAAAAATACAAAGATCAGTTTGGAATGCAGAGTTACCACGAGTTGGACGTTTCACCTCAACAGTGAGTGATAGATGGTTATCCACGGTGACTTGGTACAGCAACGCCGCACCTCGCCGAACAAACAACGGAGACGGAAGAATTTTCTCCGCAACTTTCTGAGCAACTTCTACGAATGCACTTTCGGTAGCCATTGGGTATGTGCCTTAACGTAATGTAGGTGATAAGAGTGCCATAGATTTTGGAGAGGCTTGCCGTACGAGTATCACTTAGAACTCCGCCTGCGCGAATTTCGGTTTGGACAGCGCCGGATTCTGCGCGAAGTAGCGCTTCACGCCGCCGAGGATCGCGTTCGCGAGTTTTATCTGGTAGCCCTCGTCGTTCAGGCGGCGCTCTTCGCTGGGGTTGCTGATGAAGGCGGTCTCGACGAGGATGGACGGGATGTCGGGCGACTTCAGCACGGCGAAGCCGGCCTGCTCGACCTGGCCGCGGTGCAGGTCGTTGATGCCGCCCAGTTCGCCCAGCACATGCTTGGCCAGTTTCATGCTGTCGTTGATGGTGGCGGTCTGCGAGAGGTCGAGCAGGGTGCGTGCGAGGTAGGGGTCTTTCACTGCGATGTTCACGCCGCCGATCAGGTCGGCCTCGTTTTCCTTTTTCGCCAGCCAGCGCGCCGCGGCGCTGGTCGCGCCGTGCTCGGAGAGCGCGAACACCGATGAGCCGCGCGCGGTTTTCTTGATGAAGGCATCGGCGTGGATGGAGATGAACAGGTCGGCATTGACCTTGCGCGCCTTGTCGATGCGCTTGCCCAGAGGAATGAAGTAATCGCCGTCGCGGATCAGCACGCCGCGCATGTTCGGCGTGTCATCCACCAGCGCCTTCACCTTGCGCGCAATCGCCAGCGTGACGTGCTTTTCGCGCGAGCCTTTCCTGCCGATCGCGCCCGGGTCTTCGCCGCCGTGTCCGGCATCGATGGCGACGATCAGGGTGCGCGCGCGCAGTTCGGGTACTTTTCTGGGAGGCGCGGCCGGCGGCTGCGTCTCGGTCTTGCCGACCGCGGGCTTGGCGGTCGGCTCGGGTTTTTCTTCGGCAAACGATGCTATCGAGTCGGGTTCTTTCGCGGCGGGCGGTTCTGTTACCGCAGGCGCGCTCGCGGCTTCGGGGATGGGCGCCTTTTCGAGCAGGGCCATCAGCGGGTCGGGCGGCTGCGCGGGGTACACATCGAGCACCAGGCGGTAGCCGTATTCGCCGACCGGCTTGAGGACGAAGAGCTGCGGCTTGGCCTCGCCCTTGAGGTCGAGCACGAGGCGCACCACGCCTGGCTTGAAACGTCCGACGCGCACGCTCTTGATGTAGGGGTCATCTGCGCCGATCAGCCTGGTCAGGCCGTTGAGCGCGCTGCCGGGTTCGACATCCTCCAGGTCGATAACCAGCCGCTCCGGATCGCTCATGGTAAACATGTTGTGGCGGATGGCCTGTTTCGATTCGAGCGTCAGGCGCGTGTAGTCCTGCGCGGGCCAGACGCGCGCCGAGCCGACGGCAATGGCGGCGTGCGCCTGCGGTAGCCAGCAGAAGAACAGGATTGTTGTGAGTCTTACAACTGCTTTAAACATTGCCTACCCATTTCCGTATTGGCATGGATTTCCGCGTTGCGGCCTTGCTCCAGGATTTCAAATGCAATTTCCATATCGGCTTGCGGGATCAATCCATGAGCCTTTTCCGGCCATTCGATGAAGAAAATATTCTGCCCGTCGAACTCGTCGCGGAAGCCGGCCGCTTCCCATTCCTCCTCGTCGTGCAGGCGGTACAGGTCGAAGTGGCGCAAGTCTAATCCGGCAGCATGGTAGGGTTCAAGCAGTGTGTAGGTGGGACTCTTCACCCGGCCGGCGTGGCCCAGCGCATTCAGCACGCCGCGCACCAGCGTGGTCTTGCCCGCGCCGAGATCGCCGTGCAGATAGATCACCATGCCGGGCCTGAGCCGCGCGGCGAGGCGTTGCGCCAGCGCGAGGGTCGCGTTTTCATCGGGGAGGAAGAATGAAAGATTCGCGCAGCGGTCGCTCGTCCCCTCTCCTGCTTGCGGGAGAGGGTTAGGGAGAGGGGCGGGCATGGCGGGTTCCATCATCAAATACGGCGCCATCGCCATGCCCGCGCGATGATTCGGCTATCATCCGGACTATGCAAAACGTAGTTCCTCAATCGATCGATCATGCGGCGCTTGCCGCGCGGATACGCGCATGGGCACAGGAGCTCGGCTTCCAGGCCGTGGGCATCAGCGACACCGATCTCTCGGCGGCGGAAGCCGGCCTGCTGGAATGGCTCGCGCTCGGCCTGCACGGCGAGATGGATTATATGGCAAAACACGGCACCAAACGCAGCCGCCCCGCGGAGCTGCTGCCCGGCACGCTGCGGGTGATTTCACTGCGCATGAACTACATGCCGCCCGACGCGCGCGACAGCTGGGAGGTGCTCGCGGCGGGTGAGCGCGCCTTCATTTCGCGCTATGCGCTGGGCCGCGATTACCACAAGGTGATGCGCAACCGCATGGCGAAGCTGGCCGATAAAATCCGCGTCGAGGTAGCCGAGTTCGATGGGCGCGTCTTCACCGACAGTGCGCCGGTCATGGAAAAGGAGCTGGCACGCAAGGCTGGTATAGGCTGGCGCGGCAAGCATTCCCTGCTGCTGTCGCGCGAGCACGGCTCGCGGTTTTTCCTCGGCGAGATTTACGTGAACCTGCCGCTGCCGGTCAGTGAACCGCAGCAGGAGTATTGCGGAACCTGTGTGCGCTGCATCGATATTTGCCCGACGCAGGCTATCATCGCGCCGTACCGTGTCGATGCACGCCGCTGTATCTCCTATCTGACCATCGAACTCAGGGGCAGTATTCCCGTCGAGCTGCGCCCCCTGATCGGCAACCGCATCTACGGCTGCGACGATTGCCAGTTAATTTGCCCGTGGAATAATTTTGCACAGGCCAGCGCCGAGCCGGATTTTGCGGTGCGCCACGGGCTGGACGATGCGGGATTGATCGAGTTATTTTCTTGGGACGAGGCCGAGTTCAACAGCAAGCTGGCGGGCACTGCGATCTATCGCATCGGCCACGAGCAGTGGCTGCGCAACATCGCCGTGGCCTTGGGCAATGCGCCGCAGAGCGCCGCCGTGATCGCAACTTTACAATCGCGGGCGGAGCATCCTTCGGAGATGGTGCGCGAGCACGTGGCGTGGGCATTGGCGCGCCAGCTCAGTAAATAAACCGCCCGCGCAATTCCTCCAGGTTCAGTTCGCACAGG
The DNA here is from genome assembly GCA_964401425.1 of uncultured Gallionella sp. Lineage (GTDB taxonomy): Bacteria > Pseudomonadota > Gammaproteobacteria > Burkholderiales > Gallionellaceae > Gallionella. The sequence goes on from CAYNYH010000053.1 coordinate 13,724, forward strand.
ATCTGCTCCAGCCTTTCCCGCGCATTCTTTCTCGGCGCATCCCCGCGGCGCGCGATGATGAGTTCGTTCTTCATCGAGTGTTCCCATCCGACCAGTTCCGTTACCGTCACCCCGTAGCCGTGTGACTCCAGCAGCAGGCAGCGCAACACGTTGGTGAGGTGGCTGCCGAATTCGCGGGTGTGGATCGGGTGACGCCAGATTTCCGAGAGCGGGGTTTTGCCGAACGACTGGTTCTTGTGTTTGTTCAAGACGGACGCAACCTCGGCCTGGCAGCAAGGCGCCAGCACGATGAACTGCGCCCGCTTGTGCAGCGCGAACTTGATCGCGTCGTCGGTGGCGGTGTTGCAGGCGTGCAGCGCCGTGACGACATCGACTTGCTCGGGCAGTTGCGGTGAGTGGATGGATTCCTCCACCGACAGATTCAGGAAAGACATACGCGCAAAGCCCAGCTTTTTGGCCAGTTCGCGGGACTTACCAACCAGCGCCTCGCGGGTCTCGATACCGTAGATATGGCCGGCTTCGCGCGCCTTCAGGAACAGGTCGTAGAGGATGAAACCCAGATAGGACTTGCCCGCGCCGTGATCTACCAGCGTCAGGTTCTGCCTCTCGGCAAGTACTTCATCGAGCAGCGGCTCAATGAAGTGATACAGGTGATAAACCTGCTTCAGCTTGCGCCGGCTGTCCTGGTTGAGCTTGCCGTCGCGCGTTAGGATATGCAGTTCCTTGAGCAGTTCGATGGACTGGCCGGGCCTGATTTCCGGGATGGAGGTAATGTTCACTGGTGTAGTTTTCGATGTCTTGGTCATGCAGCCGCAGGCGGCGCAAATTCGGCGCCAAATAATAGCGCGTTTCATCGGTGGCGGTGACGCAATCAGCCTTGTGAGGGTAGAATCTGATGTGATTCAATGTATTCGCAATGAATAACTTATAAGAGGGAGGGGTTGTGAATCGATTGGCAAAGGCCGCGTTTATCGGGCTGGTAGTGAGCAACATCGCGTTGGCAGAAGAAGAAAAAGCACCGGACTGGAATGCGGAAACGCTGTCGGGCGATTGGGGTGGGGTGCGTTCCAGCCTCTACGACAAAGGTATCACGGTGGAGTTGACCCACAAGAGCGACCTGCTGGCGAACGCGTCGGGCGGCGTCAGCCGCGGTTCGGTCTGGCTGGCGAACAGCGAGATTGCGGTCAATATGGATCTCGGTAAATTGACGGGGTGGGATGCCACTACCGCCTTCTTCCAGTACCACGTTCAGCACGGTGCCAAGTCGATCAATAATTACACCGGCAGCTTCGCCGGGGTGGACAACATCGAGTCGAGCACCAATGCCGGCCAGTTCTTCCAGGCATGGCTGCAAAAGAATTCGTCTGACGGCAGCCTGTCGGTGCTGGCAGGGTTGTATGCGATCGACTCGGAATTTTATGTCACCGATACCTCAGGGCTGTTCCTGCAGCCGCCTTACGGCATGTCGGCCGAAATGGCGCAGACCGGGCAGAACGGCCCTCCGGTCTTCCCGATGGGCGCACTGGGAATGCGCGTGAAATACGCCTCGTCGGGCTACTACGTGCAGGGGGCATTGACTGACGGCGTGCCGGGCCATCTCAATAACCCGCAGGGCACACACGTCCGGCTGGACAAGGGCGACGGCACACTCGCCGTCATCGAGCTAGGTTCCAATACGTCGGAAGAGGGTAAATCCTTTAATAAGACCGCCATCGGCTTGTGGCGTTACACTGCGCGCGCCGATGACCTGACTGAAGTGGATGCGCTCGGCAATCCGCTGCGTCGCCCGGACCAGGGGTTCTATTTCTTGGCGGAACGCACCCTGCGTGCCGAGCAGAGTGATCCTGCGCAAGGACTGTCCGGTTTTGTCCGCTTTGGGACAGTTAACAAGGACGTTTATCAGGCGGACTGGTCCGGAAGCCTCGGCTTGATCTACCAAGGGTTATTTGACGGGCGCGATGAGGATGCCGCCGGTATTGCCGTCACTACCTGCCATGCCAGCAGCAAGTATCGTGATGCTCAACTTGCGCTGGGCAATGCTTCCGATTCGTCCGAAACGGTAGTCGAAATTACCTATCGTGCGCAGTTGAAACCGTGGATGTCTGTGCAACCTATGGTGCAGCGTATTTTCAATCCAAACATGGATGCAACCTTGCGGGATGCATTAGTAGTTGGGGTGCGGCTTGAAGTGGTATTTTGAAAATCGGTGACCCGGGGCCTTCTTGGGGTGTCATTGATTCATCGCCGTGCAGTGCCAGATTAAATAAATTACATAGTATTTGACGAAGCTCGGATGCTTTGCTATAGTTCGCCCTCTTCGCTGACGCGGGGTGGAGCAGCTCGGTAGCTCGTCGGGCTCATAACCCG
>CAYNYH010000054.1:0-15892 GCA_964401425.1 uncultured Gallionella sp.
ATTTTTTTTCAGGAAGCTGAACATTTGGGATGCATTCGGGGCATAGGAAAATGGGGCATAATGCGCACGCATTTTATGCCGATTACATGTTTTAGGGCTAGATACATGAGAGCTTATCTGTTTTGCATCGCGCTGCTGCTGGGAGGCATGCAGCCTGCCGCGCAGGCGGAGGTGTTCGAACGCACGCTGGCGAACGGGCTGAAAGTCATCGTCAAGGAAGACCACCGCGCGCCGGTGGTGGTGCAGCAGATCTGGTACAGGGCGGGCAGCATGGACGAGCGCACCGGGGTGACCGTCATCGCGCATGTGCTGGAGCACCTGATGTTCAAGGGCACCCATAGCGTGCCGGCGGGCGAATTTCCAAGCGTATCTCGGCGGCGGGCGGGCGCGAGAATGCCTTCACCAGCTACGACTACACCGCCTATTTCCAGCAACTGCACAAGTCGAAATTGCCGCTGGCGATGCAACTGGAGGCCGACCGCATGCGCAACCTCAACCTCACCGCCGACGAGTTCGCCAGGGAGATCAAGGTCGTCATGGAAGAGCGCCGCCTGCGCACCGACGACGAGGCGCATGCGCTGCTGCAGGAAAAGATGATGGCGACGATTTACCAGCAGCATCCCTACCAGCATCCGATCATCGGCTGGATGAGCGACCTCGAATCGCTCACGGTGGGCGACGCCAAGGCGTGGTACGACCGCTGGTATTCGCCGGGCAACGCCACGCTGGTCATCGGCGGCGACGTCAAGGCCGACGAGGTGTTTGCGTTGGCGCAGAAGCACTATGGCGCGATCCCGAAGCGCGCCATGCCGCCGCGGCGCAACTTCATCGAGCCCAAACAGATAGGCATCAAGCGCATGGTGGTGAAGGCTCCCGCCGAGCTGCCGCAGCTGGTGATGAGCTACCACGCGCCCACGCTGCAGGACCCGCAACAGGACTGGAAGCCTTACGCATTGCAGATCCTGGCCGGGGTGCTGGACGGCAACGAGTCGGCGCGCCTCAACAAGCATCTGGTGCGCGAGCAGCAGGTCGCCAGCGCGGCGGGCGCGGGCTACGACGCCACCTCGCGCGGCCCCAGCCTGTTCACCCTCGAAGCCACGCCCAGCGAAGGCAGGACAGTGGACGACGTCGAGGCCGCGCTGCGCCGCGAAATCGCGCTGCTGCTCAAGGACGGCGTGAGCGAGGAAGAGCTGCAGCGCGTCAAGGCGCAGGTGGTGGCAGGCGAGGTGTACAAGCGCGACTCGCTGTTCTACCAGGCGATGCAGATCGGCCAGATGGAGAGCATCGGGCTGGGCCACCGCGCGATCCCGGTGATGCTGGAGAAACTCCAGGCGGTGACGGCCGAGCAGGTGCGGCAGGCTGCGGAGGAAATCCTGCAGGACGACAGCCTGACCGTCGCGGTGCTCGATCCGCAGCCTCTCTCCGGCAAACCGAAAGCGCCCCAAGGAGCCGCACATGTTCGTTAGCCTGAAAAAAACATATCACCACGAAGGTCACGAAGATCACGAAGATTGCCCGGTAGCCGTTTCGCCGTCGCCACGCTGTTCGCGAAGCAATCTGGCATTCAAAGAGAAAACCGCCGCTGTTCTTCGCGCACTTCGTGTTCTTCGTGGTTTAGATTTTGTTAAATCCGTCGTTATTACAGCACTGTGCTGCGTGGCAACCGCCGCCTTCGCCACCCCCACCATCCAGCACTGGCAAAGCGCCGGCGGCGCGAAGGTGCTGTTCGTCGAGAACCACGACATCCCGATCCTAGACGTCGCGGTGAGCCTGCCAGCAGGCAGCAGCTTCGATGCCGCGGACAAGTCCGGCGTCGCGGGCCTGACCCATCACCTGCTCGACCTGGGCGCGGAAGGGCTGAGCGAGGACGACATCGCGCGCGGCATGGCGGACCTCGGCGCGCAATTCGGCGGCAGCTTTGACCAGGACCGCGCCGGTTTGTCGCTGCGCACCCTGAGCAGCGCGGCGCAGCGCGACAAGGCCCTGGACATCATGGCGCGCGTGCTGCAACGGCCGCTGTTCCCCGAGGCGATCCTGGCGCGCGAAAAGGCGCGGCTGGTCGCCGCCCTGAAGGAGGCCGAGACCAAGCCGGAAAACATCGCCGACAAGGCCTTCCACAAGGCGGTGTTCGGCGCTCACCCTTATGCGCTGCCGGTTTCCGGCGAGGTCGCCAGCGTGGAGAAGATCACCGTGCAGGACCTGCGCGATTTTTACGCCGCGCACTACCGAAGCGGCGGCGCGGTAGTGGCCATCATGGGCGACATCTCGCGCGCGCAGGCCGAGGCAATCGCGCAGCAGCTCACCGAAAAATTGCCGGCAGGCGCGGCGCCCGCCGCGCTGCCCGAAGTCGCGATGCGGATTCCCGCCAGCGAGCAGCGCATCGCCCATCCCGCCAGCCAGAGCCACATCCTGGTCGGCGCGCCGGGCATGGCGCGCAACGACCCCGACTATTTCCCGCTGTATGTCGGCAACCATATCCTCGGCGGCGGCGGCTTCGTGTCGCGCCTGATGGACGAGGTGCGCGAGAAGCGCGGCCTGGCCTACAGCGTCTATAGTTATTTCATGCCGCTGAAACAGCCGGGCGCGTTCCAGATCGGCCTGCAGACCAAGAAGGATCAGGCCGACGGGGCGCTGCAACTGGTGCGCGGCACGCTCGCCGAATTCATCGCCAAGGGCCCGACGGAAAAGGAATTGCTGGGGGCCAAACAGAACATCATCGGCGGCTTCCCGCTGCGCATCGACAGCAACCGCAAGATCCTCGATTACCTGAGCATCATCGGCTTCTATAACCTGCCGCTGACCTACCTGGACGATTTCACGCGCAGGGTCGAGCAGGTCACGGTCGCCCAGGTCCGCGATGCGTTCAGGCGCCATATCGACCCGCAGGCAATGGCAACGGTGATCGTGGGCGCACCGGAGGGATCGGCAAAATAAGCCCAGAAAGACTCCACCACGAAGACACGAAGACCACGAAGACCACGAAGATTATTGGAATGTGCAACGTTGAAAGCCCATCTGCAAGGCTGGCTCCTGTTTTCGGGGGATGCGCGGTTTTCTTCGTGACTTCGTGTTCTTCGTGGTTCAAATGGGGAGTTTGAGATAAACAAACTCAGGATCATCGGCGGCGAATATCGCAGCCGCACCATCAGCTTTCCCGATGCGGAAGGCCTGCGCCCCACGCCGGACCGCGTGCGCGAGACGCTGTTCAACTGGCTGGGGCAGACGCTGTACGGGCGGACCTGCCTGGATTTATTCGCCGGTAGCGGCGCGCTGGGGTTCGAGGCCGCTTCGCGCGGCGCGGAACGGGTGGTGATGCTGGAAAAGAATCCCGCGGTCTTCCGCGCCCTGCGGGACAACATTGCAAAATTGGCCTGTGCCAACGTTTTCGCATATTGCCAAGATGGGTTAGAATTCGCCTGCCGCGATGCGCATCGGTATGACGTGATTTTCCTGGATCCGCCGTTTCAGAGCGACTACCTGCCCAAATTGCTGGAAATCCTGCCGCAACGTTTGAATAAAAATGGCATGGTATATGTCGAATCGGGTGTTGCGATTGATGCCGCACCGCCCTGGCAGGCATTAAAGTCAGGCAAGGCTGGGCAGGTGTATTATCAATTACTGGGTCTTACCGTAGATGATTAAGGTGGTTTATCCGGGAACTTTCGATCCCATCACGCGCGGGCATGAGGACGTAGTGCGGCGTGCCGCAGGCATGTTCGGCGAAGTCATCGTGGCGGTAGCGGAAAGCCGCACAAAGACATTGTTCACGCGGGACGAACGGGTGGAAATGGCGCGTGAAGCCTTCACGGATTTCACCAACGTGCGGGTGGAAGGATTCGACGGTTTACTGATAAACTTCGTGCGGGCGCATGATGCGCGCGTAGTGTTGCGCGGATTGCGTGCGGTGTCGGATTTCGAATATGAGTTTCAATTGGCCGGGATGAACCGCAATCTCTATCCCGAAATGGAAACGCTGTTCCTGACTCCGGCGGAACAATATACCTTCATCTCGGCTACCATGGTGCGCGAGGTGGCCCGCTTCGGCGGCGATGTCAGCAAGTTCGTTTCACCCTTGGTGGCGGCAAGGTTGCAGCAGAAATATTAAATTTGATTTAACTTAGGAGAAAAGCATGGCACTGATGATTACCGATGAATGTATCAACTGCGACGTGTGCGAGCCGGAATGCCCGAACGACGCAATTTCTCAGGGTGATGAGATTTATGTCATCGACCCCGACAAATGTACCGAATGCGTAGGCCACTACGACACGCCGCAATGCGTGGAAGTCTGCCCGGTGGATTGCATCCCCAAGGACCCGAATCACGCGGAAACCAAGGAGCAACTGCAGGCCAAGTACGAAAAACTGACGGCCGCGAAGTAATCCCTCTCGGGCGGTAACGCCCGATAACAGGCGGGGCGCGCGATACGCATGAAAGTATCTCGCGCCCCGCCTGTTTTATTTCGCCGGAACGAAGCTCCCGCTTATTTCTGGCAGCTCCCGCAGTAGAAACTGGAACGCTGTCCCTGCCTGATTTGCCTGATGGGTTTGCCGCACTTGCGGCAAGGCTCGCCGCCCCGCCCGTACACCCAGTAGTGCTGCTGGAAGTAGCCGGGCTTGCCGTCGCTGTTGATGAAGTCGCGCAGGGTGCTGCCGCCTTTTTCGATTGCCTCGGTCAGCGTGGCGCGTATCTCTTTTACCAGCCGCGTGCAGCGCGGCAGGCTGAGTTTCCCGGCAGCGAGTTGCGGTTTGATGCCGGCACGGAACAAGGCCTCGTTGGCGTAGATGTTGCCCACGCCGACCACCATGCTGCTGTCCATGATGAACTGCTTGACGGCAATGCTGCGGCCGCGTGCGGCCTCGCAGAGATAGCGCGCATCAAAGCCGTCTTCCAGCGGCTCGGGACCAAGCGCGGCGAGCAGCGGGTGAGCGCTAACCTCGCCTTCATGCCACAGCACCGCGCCGAAGCGGCGCGGGTCGCGCAGGCGCACCAGCATGCCGTTGCCCAGCACCAGATCGAAGTGGTCATGTTTCTCGGCCGGCGTTTTTGCTGGCAGGAGGCGCAGGCTGCCGGACATGCCGAGGTGCAGGATCAGCGTGCCGTGATCGAACCCGGCGAGCAAGTACTTGCCGCGCCGCTTGAGCGCGCGGATGGTCTGTCCGCGCAACAGCTTCGGCAGGTTTTCCGGAACCGGCCAGCGCAAGCCGGCGTGGCGGATGACGACATCTGCGACCGTCTGGCCTTCGAGGTGCGGCGCAAGGCCACGCCGCGTGACTTCTACTTCAGGAAGCTCAGGCATGGCTTCTCGCTATGAAAACCTGTTGTCCGCAGATTACACAGATTGACGCAGATTAAACAATACATACAAAGGCCACACCAGTATTCACTGACCAGATCGCAATGAGGGTTCCGCTCTAATCTGTTTAATCTGTGCAATCTGCGGATGAACGGTTTTTCAGGTTTTGCGGCGCTTCCACCAGATGCCCGCCCCCACCCCCGCCAGCAGCAGCGGCAAGCCCGCGAGGAAACCGAGGCCGATGGCGGTGAGCTGCGCCTTGCCGAGCGTGAGGCTGCTGTCCTTCGCGGCGCGCGGCTGCAGGGTGATGAGGTGCTCCTCGCTGGCCAGCCAGTTCACCATGTTCACGCCCAGGTCCACGTTGCCGCCGTTGCCGGCGAAGCTGTTGGCGAGGAACGCGCCGCTGCCGACCACCACGATGCGCTGCTCGCGGTCGTTGATGTTGCGCTGCAGCGCGACCGCGATCACGGCGGGGCCGGGAGTATCGCGCCGTTTGTCGAAGCGCGCACCGGATGCATTGCGGCTCACCCAGCCGCGCGCTGCGGCTTCCACCAGCACGCTGTGCTGCCATTCCGGATTTTCGTTCCACACCAGCGGGCGCGCCGAGGGGAAGGCGGTGATCAGGTTGAAATTGCGCGTGATGGCATGCGGCGGATAGGCCGCGCCCAGCGACCAGGTAGCGGGGGCGTTCATGCCGGCGGCGGCCGGGTCGATCACGATGCCGGGCGGCAGCAGCAGGTCGAGCTTCTCGGCGAGGCGCTCCAGCCCGTGCAGCGGCTCGGCATCCACCAGCCAGAGCAGGTTGCCGCCGCGCTCGATGTAGCGCAGCAGCTTGTCCACCTCGCCGGGCATCAGATCGAGCTGCGGCTGGGTGATGACCAGCACGCCGGCGTTGTGCGGCACTTCCTGCGCCAGCGCGAGATTCAGGCTGTTGAGGCGGAAGCCGTTCTGTTTGAGCTTCGCACCGAAGGGATCGCCGAGGTCGTGGTTGGCGATGCCGTCCAGCTTGCGCTCGCCGTGCCCGTCCAGGTACATCACGGTCTGGTCGCGGCTGTGCGCCAAACGCAGCAGGGCGCTGGTGAAAATCTGCTCGTTGAGCTGGGTGAGGTGCTCGCTGCGCCCGGCGTACTCGACCACCATCTCGCCGTTGAGCTGGACGCGCGCCGCGCGGGTTTTTTCCGGTTCCTTCTCCGGGTCGATGAACGCCAGAACGATGTCGGACTTGTAGCGCTGGTAGAGCGCGAGGTAGTTGCGGATGATCTTGCGGATGTCGCCGAGGCGCGCGTCCTGTTCGGTGGCGTACACCGTGACGTTGACCGTGCCTTTCAGTTGCCGGAGCACCTCCACGCTGGCGGGCTCCAGGCTGTTGCCGGCGTTGTGCGTGATGTCGCGCTGCACGTGGTAGCGCGTGGCAAGATAGCCCAGGCCGGACGCGATGCCCAGCAGCAACAGCACGAACAGCAGGTTGCGCAACAGCGGATGAGTCAAGAATTTACGCACGATGGCTCACCCGTAGATGCGGTTATTGTGGATGCGGCGCATCGCCAGCAGCAGGAAGAACGCGCTGAACAGCACAAAGAAGGCGGCATCGCCGCTGTCCAGCAGGCCGGCATTGAAATTCTGGAAGTGATTCAGCGGCGAGATGAAATGCCAGGGCGAGTCTTCCGCCGCCGCGCCGATATCGGCCAGCCACAGCCCGACCAGCACCGCCAGCGCGCCGATCGCGGCAATGACCGGCTGGGTGGTGAGCGCGGAAACATACAGCCCCACCGCGACATAACTGGCGGTGAGCAGCAGCAGGCCGAGCAGGTTGCTCAGCATCAGGCCGTGATCGAGCGCGGTGCCCAGCACCAGGGTGTAGAGCATCAGCGGCACGCCGACCGTCAGGGCGACGAGGAAAGCCAACAGACCGAAGAACTTGCCGAGCACGATCTGGCGGCTCGACAGCGGAGCCGAAAGCAGCAGCGCAAGCGTCTGGTTGCGGCGCTCCTCGGCGATCAGGCGCATGGTGAACATCGGCGCCAGCATCATCAGCAGCAGCGCGGCCGTGTTGAACAGCGGCGCGGCGATGGTCATCGTCACACCGGGCGGATTGGCGAGCTGCGCGAGCTGCGGCTGGATCTCGAGGAAGGCATCGAGCCGTGCCAGGAAGAACCACGCGAAAACGAATTGCAGGGCGGCGAGCGCGAACCAGGTCGAAGACATGGAAAACAGGCTGCGCAGTTCGCGCATGGCGAGCAGGCGGATCATGCGTTTTCTCCCGGGGCATTTTTTCCGGCATCGGTGATCTTGACGAACACCTCTTCCAGCGTGGACTGCAGCGGTGTGAGCTGCTCGACTTGCCAGCCCCGCTGTTCGGCCAGGGTGAGCAGCGCGCTGCCTGGGTTGTTCTCCGGTTCATGCAGCACGCGAAACTGCGTGGCGGAGAGCTGCTCCACGCCGCTGACGCCCGCGATGGCTTCCAGTTCGCCCAGGGGCGGCGGATTGCGCAGGCTGACGGTGAAGCCGGAGACGCCTCCGTACTTCTGCATGCGCGCGCTGGTGTCGCCGTAGATCAGCTTGCCGTTCTGCATGATCTCCACGCGGTCGCAAATGCTTTCCACCTCGCCGAGCAGGTGCGTGGAAAGGATCACGCTGCTGCTGTTACCCAGTTCGCGGATCAGGCTGCGGATGTCGCGGATCTGCGCGGGGTCCAGGCCGACGGTGGGCTCGTCCAGCACGATCACGGCGGGACGATGAATGATGGCCTGCGCGATCCCGATGCGCTGCTGGTAGCCTTTGGACAGGGTGCCGATGACCTTCCCGCCGACCGCCTCCAGACCGCAGCGCTGCCTGGCCTGCACAAGCGCTTCGGCGGCCTCGCGCGGCTTCATGCCGCGCAGGCGCGCCGCGAAGATCAGGTAATCGTCCACGCTGAGCTCGCGGTACAGCGGCGGGGTTTCCGGCAGATAGCCAATCTGCGCCTTGGCCTGCATGGGCCGGCGCAGCAGATCGATGCCGCAGATTTCAATTTCGCCGCTGTCCGGCAACAGACAGCCGGTCAGCATCTGCAGCGTGGTGCTCTTGCCCGCGCCGTTGTGTCCGAGCAGGCCCAGCACCTCGCCACGCCTTAATTCCAGCGACACGCCGTGTATGACCTGCCGGTTGCCGAAGCTGCGCGTCAGGTTGCGCGCGGAAAGGGTCGTTTCGGGAGTGGTGTTGGACAAAATTTGATTGCCGTCGTGATTATGGATTCAGCCAAATATAACCGAATATACGCCCACTGCCCTACGCATTGAGCCGGTCCAGCAGCTCGCGTATCTTGAGCGGATCGTCGGCGCGCAGGATCTTCTGCGTCAGCACGGCGATTTCCGACAGGCTGGTGGTGAGCACGCGCTGCTTGACGCTCGGCACCTGCGCCGGAAACATCGAGAACTGGCGCAGCCCCAGCCCCAGCAGCAGCCGCGTGTAGGCCAGCTCGCCGGCCATTTCGCCGCATACCGAGACCGGCACGCCGAATTTGTTGGCGGTACCGATGACATGCGCCAGCAGGTTCAGCACGGCGGGGTGCAGCGGATCGTACAGGTGCGCGACATCCTCGTCGGTGCGATCGATGGCCAGCAGGTACTGGATCAGGTCGTTGGTGCCGATGGACAGGAAATCCAGTTTCTTGGCGAACACGTTCAGCGCCAGCGCGGCGGCGGGAATCTCGATCATGCCGCCGATCTTCACCCCGCGGTCGTAGGGGATACCTTCGTCGTCCAGGCTTTGCCTGGTTGCGGCGATGAACTGCAGGGTCTGGTTGAGTTCCGACACGCTGGACAGCATCGGCACCAGGATTTTTACGTTGCCGTAATGCGTGGCGCGCAGCAGCGCGCGCAGCTGGGTGCGGAACAGCTGCGGCTCGGCCAGGCACAGGCGGATCGCGCGCAGGCCCAGTGCGGGATTGTTGGCGACGCGCTCCGCATCCTTGAGCTGTTTGTCCGCACCCAAATCGAAGGTGCGGATCGTGACGGGCTGGCCGTCCATGCCCGCAGCAACAGCGCGGTAGGCCTCGAACTGCTCTTCCTCGTCCGGCAGTTCGTCGCGGTTGAGGAACAGGAATTCGCTGCGGAACAGGCCGATGCCGGTCGCGCCGTTTTCCTTCACCTCGGCGATGTCCTCCGGCTTCTCGATGTTGGCGTGCAATTCGATGTGGCTGCCGTCCAAAGTGTCGGCGCGCGCGGTGCGCAGCCGCTTGAGCTTCTTGCGCTCCAGCTCCCACGCGCTCTGGCGCAGCTTGTATTCGGCGAGGATAGACTTGTCCGGGTCGACGATCAGCACGCCCTGCTCGCCATCCAGGATCAGCAGGTCGTTTTCGCGCACCAGTTCGCGCGCATGATGCAGGCCGACCACGCACGGCGTGTTCAGGCCGCGCGCGACGATCGCGGTATGCGAGGTCGCGCCGCCGACATCGGTGACGAAGGCGGCATATTGCTGCGGCTTGAACTGGATCAGGTCGGCGGGACTCAGGTCGTGCGCCACCAGGATCGTCTCGACGTCGTGGCGCGCCGGCGGCGGCTGGTGCCCGGGGTGGCCGGCAAGCCGCTTGAGCAGCCGTTCGGCGACCTGCTTCACGTCGGTCTGCCGTTCGCGCAGGTAGGCATCCTCGAACTCGTCGAATTGCGCGACCAGGGTTTCCACCTGCACCTTGAGCGCCCATTCGGCGTTGCAATGCTCGCTCGCGATCATGTCGCGCGGCGCGGCACTCAGCAGCGGGTCGTCCAGGATCATCTGGTGCAGCTCGAGGAAGGCGTCAAACTCGGCGGCGGCATGGGTGGGGCGGTTGCTGCGCAGGCTGGCGAACTCCTGGCGCGTGGCCTGCAGCGCTGCATCGAAGCGCGCGACCTCCTCGCCGATGAAATGTTTGGGCAGAATGTAGTGCGCCACCTCCAGCGAGGTGTGCGAGACCAGGTGCGCATGGCCGATGGCGATGCCGCTGGAGACCGCGATGCCGTGCAGGGTAAAACTCATCGATTTCCTCCAAAAACCGTAGCGAGCAAGCCAGAATGCAAGGAGCCGCGCAGTGAACGACGAGAAAACGAGCAGAGCGAGTTTCGGCGCAGACTAACCTTCAGGTTATGTCGTAGCCACATATCGAACGGATAGGCGAGGAGTGAACGAGCACGCGACGCCGCAGATTGGCTGCGCAGTAGGTTATTGGAGGAAATCATTCGCCTTCCCCAAATTTATCGTTGATAAGGTTCAGTATGGCCTGCATCGCATCGGCCTCATCCTCGCCGTCGGTCTCGATGCCTATGGTCGCGCCCTTCGCGGCGGCCAGCATCATCACGCCCATGATGCTCTTCGCGTTCACGCGGCGCTGGTTGCGCGACAGCATCACCTCGCATTTGAAACCGGAAGCCAGCTGCGTGAGCTTGGCCGAGGCGCGCGCGTGCAGGCCGAGTTTGTTAATGATCAAAGCGTCCTGTTGCAGCATCGTTAATCACCATGATTCATGTGAACGATGCATTCGCGGCCGCCCTCGACGGCGATATTCGCAAGCTCCGGCAGGGTCTTGCCGGGACTGCACACCACGCGCAACAGCATCGGCAGGTTCACGCCCGCCACACCCATCACGTGCTCGGCATGGCACAGCCGCCGCGCGATGTTGCTCGGCGTAGCGCCAAAAATATCCGCCAGGACCAGCACCCCTCCACCGGTATCGAGCTGCTTGATGAGCACCTGCCCTTCGGCCAGCTTCAGCTGCGGATCGTCGCCGGCCTGCACCGTCAGCACCCTGAGGTTTTTCGGCTCCTCGCCCAGCACATGTTCGACGCAATCCACCAGGCTCTCGCCCAGCGCGTTGTGCGCCACCACCAGAATTCCAACCACTAGATCACCCCCGTCCTAAGAGCCTATTTCAGTAGGTTTCGTACCCCGCGCCATTCGCCTGCGGGATGCAGTGCAAGGCGCGGGCTGCGCAGTGGAGTCATTCTCCACAAGCAGACCGCAACGCCGCAATGCGCCCGCAGGCAAATGGCCCTCCGGGTTGGGTCTGGGCGCGGCGTCTGCGGCGTTGCACCGCTTGCCCGCAGAATGACTGCGGGCGGCGCGCTGCGCCTTGCATCCATCCGCGCCCAGACCCAACACGGGGCACGAAACCTACTGAAATTGGCTCCAAGCCCATGCCACCACGGCACCCGGCGCAATCAACCAGCCGTAGCGCAGGAACCAGCGCAACACCCTGGTTTTTTCTTCGTCGGCCTGCTGCTCCTCGGCCACGATCCTGCCGATCTTGTGCAAGGCGTTAATGCCGGCCGCGCGGCGCACCTTGTGCTCGACGATCTCCTTTTCCGGATCGCTCACGGCAGCACTTCCACATGCAGGCCCTTGTCGGCGAATTCTAGCCGTTTCTGCAGGCTGGCTGTGAGGTGGATGTTACCCTGTTCATCCACCAGCATCGCATCGGACAGGTTCATCCGCTGTGCGGCATCGCGCCAGCCGCCGGCTCCGGCGATGAACAGCGGCTTGGAAACCGCATCGGACAGCACCCCGGCGCGCGCACCGCGCGTCAGCACAGTCACCGCCTGCACGCCCTCTGCGGGACGGCCGCTGCGCGGATCGATCAGGTGGCAATAGCGTTTCTCGCCCAGCATGAAGTAGCGCTGGTAGTCGCCGGACGTGCCGATGGCCTCGCCGTCGCGCAGCTCCAGCGTCGCCAGCGCGCCGGGCTTGCGCGGATGCTGGATGCCGACGCGCCACGGGCGCTTGCCGTGCTGGCCGAGCGCGAGCACGTTGCCGCCGATGTTGACCAGCGCGTTGCGGATGCCCTGCTTGCGCAATATCCCGGCGGCGCGGTCCAGCGCATAGCCCTTGGCGTAGCCGCCCAGATCGAGCCGCACCGCCTTGTTGCGGCTGCGCGCCCTGCCCTGTTCGATAACGATGTCGCTCATCTGCGGATTGGCCACCACCCACTGCGCAAGCTGCTTCTCGTCCGGCAAGGCCGCCTTGAACTCGTCGGCGTGAAATCCCCACAACTGCACCAGCCCGCCGATGGCGGGGTTGAACAGGCCTTGCGACTGTTGCGAGAGTTGTGCGGCATCCTGCAGCATCGCGGCGAGCTCCGGCGAAACGGCCTTGCTCTCGCCCTTGGCGAACGCCGCGTTCAGCTCGCTCAGTTCGCTCGGCTGCCACGCGTGCAGCATGTCGTGCAGGCGCTGAAACTCCTGCATGACCTCGTTCGCCGCCTGCTGCGCGCGCGCCTCGTCCTCGCCGTACACGGTGACGTCCACCAGCGTGCCGAACACGTAGCTCTGCTGCTGATGCAGCGGCTCCTTGCCCTCGCAGGCAGCAAGCAACAGGACGGCAGCAATTGATAGAAGGCGGATCAGCCCGGACATCTAGTGGTTCCCGGCGGCCCGATTTCCAGCGACGCGGCGAGCAGCGCCAGCCGCGCCACCACGCCGTAGGCATAGAAGCGGTTGGGCGTGTCGTCCGGCGCGCAGTCCGGGTTGGGCAGCGTGCAGCAGGATTCGAAGGCCAGCGGTTCGAAGGACATCCCCGGCGCATTGAGATTCTCGTCTGTGCCGCGCTCGGTGTGCACGCGATAGAAACCGCCGACCACGTAATGGTCGACCATGTAGACCACCGGCTCGGCCACCGCCTCATGGATATGCTCGAAGGTGTACACCCCTTCCTGCACCAGCACGTCGGAGACTTCCAGGCCCTCCTTGACCACCGCCATCTTGTTGCGCTGGCGGCGGCTCAGGCCGGTGACCTCGCTCGCGTCCTTCACCGTCATGATGCCCATGCCGTAGGTGCCCGCATCGGGTTTGACGATGACGAAGGGATCGTGCTTCACGCCGTATTCGGCGTATTTCGCGCGCATCTTCTGCAGCACGCCGTCCACTTGCGCGGCGAGGCAGGCCTCGCCGGCGCGCTCCTGGAAATTGATCTGGTGGCAGACCGCAAAGTAGGGATTGATCAGCCACGGGTCGATGCCGAGCAGTTGGGCGAATTCGCCCGCCACGCGGTCGTAGGCGGCAAAGTGCCGCGACTTGCGCCGCGTCTGCCAGCCCGCCGAGAGCGGCGGGAAGACGGCCTGCTCGAGGTTCTGCAGGATGGCCGGCACGCCCCCCGAGAGGTCGTTGTTGAGCAGCACCACGCAGGGATCGAAATCCGCCAGCCCGAGCCGGTTGCCGCGCCGCACCAGCGGCTCCAGCGTCAGCGTCGCGCCGTTGGGCAACTGGATCGGCGTGGGTGCAGTGATCTCCGGCAGCAGGCTGCCGACGCGCACGTGCATCCCGGCCTGCTTGATGATGGCGACGAGCTGCGCGACGTTCTGCAGGTAGAACATATTGCGCGTGTGGCTCTCCGGGATCAGCAGCACCCCGCGCGCCACGGGGCAGACTTTCTCGACCGCGCTCTGCATCGCCTGAACGCACAGCGGCAGGAAATCCGGATTGAGGTTGTTGAAGCCGGCAGGGAACAGGTTGGTGTCCACCGGCGCGAGCTTGAAGCCGCTGTTGCGCAAGTCCACCGAGGCGTAGAACGGCACGGCATGCTCCAGCCATTGCGCGCGGAACCAGTGCTCGATGGTCGGCATGGCATCCAGGAAGCGCCGCTCCAGATCGAGCAGCGGCCCGGTCAGGGCGGTAGTGAGATGGGGAACCATAATGCTCTGCGAGTTGATCAATGCGGTGCATTCTAGCCGATAGCCCCATGCCGTGGATAATTGTGCGGTACCGCGCAGACGGCTACAATGTCGCCATGTCCGATTTCAATCTCACCCATCACTTCCTCATCGCCATGCCCTCGATGCAGGAAGGGGTTTTTGCCGGCACGCTGACCTACGTGTGCGAACACAATGAAAACGGGGCGCTGGGCATCGTGGTGAACCGCCCGATCAGCCTGACGCTGGGCGAGATGTTCGACCAGATCAAGATTCCATTGCATCAGCCCAATCTGCAGAAGATGCCGGTGCATTTCGGCGGGCCGGTGCAGACCGAGCGCGGCTTCGTGCTGCACGACACGCCGGGCAACTGGCAGTCCACGCTGCGCATCAACGACAGCCTGTCGCTGACCACCTCCAGGGATATCCTCGAAGCGGTCGGACAGGGAGAGGGACCGCGCCACCTGCTCGTCACCCTGGGTTACGCAGGCTGGGACCAGGGGCAGCTGGAGCATGAGATGACCGAGAATTCCTGGCTGACCGTGCCGGCCTCGGAACATATCCTGTTCGACCTGCCGGCCGAGGAACGCCTGCCTGCGGCGATGGCGCTGCTCGGCGTGGACTACGCCTCGCTGGCCGACAATGCCGGACATGCCTGAACAAGCACCGGCTTTCATCGCCCAAGGCACGCTCCTCGCATTCGATTTTGGCACCCGGCGCATCGGCGTCGCGGTCGGCAACACCCTGCTGCGCAGCGCCAATCCGCTGACCACCATCGATGAGGAAAAAACCGATGCGCGCTTCGCCAGGATCGCGGCCTTGCTCGCCGAATGGCAGCCCTGCGCCTTGGTGGTAGGACTGCCGAGCAACGACGACGGCACGCCGCACGAGCTGACCGCCCTGTGCCGCCGCTTCGCCAACCGCCTCAAGGGGCGGTTCAATTTGCCGGTGATTTTGGTCGATGAGCGTTATACTTCGCTCTCCGCAAGCGCAGCTTTGAACGAACAGGGCGTCCATGGCAAAAAGCAGAAGCCCCTGATCGACCAGTATGCCGCGCAGCAGATATTGCAGGCGTATTTTGATGAACCATCTTCGGGAATTCTCATCCGATGACACCTCAAGAAATCGTGACGAGCAAGCCCAAGTGCAAGGAGCCGCGCAGTGAATGACGAGACATACCTCACAGGTAGGCGAGGATTGAACGAGCACGCGACGCAGCAATTGGGCTGCGCAGTAGATTTATTGAGGTGTCAATGAAAAACCCGCAACTGAACAAGGATGGCGAACTCCAGCACCTGCTGACCACCGAAGGCTTGCCGGTAAAGATCGTGCGCGACATCCTCGACCGCGCCGCGACTTTCCTCGAAGCCGCCGACGGGGGCGAGATCAGGAAAGTCCCACTGCTGCACGGCAAGGCGGTGTTCAACCTGTTCTTCGAGAACAGCACGCGCACCCGCACCACCTTCGAGATCGCCGCCAAGCGCCTCTCCGCGGACGTGGTCAACCTCAACATCGGCTCGTCCTCCACCAGCAAGGGCGAGACCCTGCTCGATACCGTGAACAACCTGTGCGCGATGCACGCCGACATGTTCGTGGTGCGCCACGCGCAAAGCGGCGCGGCGCACCTCATCGCGCGGCATGTC
This sequence comes from uncultured Gallionella sp., assembly GCA_964401425.1. Lineage (GTDB taxonomy): Bacteria > Pseudomonadota > Gammaproteobacteria > Burkholderiales > Gallionellaceae > Gallionella. The sequence goes on from CAYNYH010000054.1 coordinate 15,572, forward strand.
GCGCCGCATGTGCATGTCATCAACGCCGGCGACGGACGCCACGCGCACCCCACGCAGGCGCTGCTCGACATGTTCACCATCCGCCACTACAAGAAGGAATTCCACAACCTGCGCGTCGCGATCGTCGGCGACATCCTGCATTCGCGCGTGGCGCGCTCGCAGATCCACGCGCTGACCACGCTCGGCGTGCCGGAAGTGCGCGTCATCGCGCCCAAGACGCTGCTGCCGGCCATGATCGAGAACCTCGGCGTGCGCGTCTATCACGACATGGCGCAGGGTCTGAAAGATGTCGACGTGGTGCTGATGCTGCGCCTGCAGCAC
>CAYNYH010000055.1:0-15697 GCA_964401425.1 uncultured Gallionella sp.
GCAGGTCTTCGTGCCGCAACGCATCTACCTCAGCACCTATTCCGACGAAAAAACGGAGCCGCTCGAACTCAAGGCCGGAGAGCGCTGGCGGCTCACGCTGCGCCTCAGGCAGCCGCATGGCACGGCAAACCCGCACGGCTTCGATTTCGAACTGTGGGCGCTGGAGCGCAGCCTCCGCGCGACGGGCTATGTGCACAACAAGGGCGACAACCGGCGCATCGACATGCTGGCGGACGGCCTGGGCTATCGCATCGAGACCTGGCGCGAAGCGGTACGCGACAAGTTTGACGCCACGCTCGGCGCAGCACCCTATGCCGGGGTATTGAGCGCGCTCGCGATCGGCGACCAGAACAGCATCCCGCCATCGCAATGGCAGGTGTTCACGCGCACCGGCGTGAACCACCTGATGAGCATCTCCGGCCTGCATATCACCATGCTCGCCAGCCTCGCCTTTGCCCTTGTCTACTGGCTGTGGCGGCGCAGCGCGCGGCTGACCCTGTTCCTGCCCGCGCGCAAGGCCGCCGCACTGGCCGCGCTGCTCGCGGCCTTTAGCTACGCGCTGCTGTCCGGCTTCGCCGTACCCGCGCAACGCACCGTGTACATGGTCGGCGCGGTCGCCGCCGCGCTCTGGCTGAACCGCAATTTCTCCCCCGGGCAGATCCTCGCCATCGCGCTGCTCGGCGTGCTGGTTCCCGACCCGTGGGCGGTGGTGTCGGCTGGCTTCTGGCTGTCGTTCGGCGCGGTGGCGCTCATCCTGTATGTCACGGCGCATCGCATCGGGCGCAGCCATTGGCTGATGGAATACGCCACGGTGCAATGGGCGATGCTCGTCGGCCTCACGCCGCTGCTGCTCGGGCTGTTCCAGCAGGCCTCGCTGGTCTCACCAGTCGCCAACGCCATCGCGATCCCGCTGGTGAGCCTGGTCGTCGTGCCGCTCGCCCTGCTCGGAGCTGTGCTGCCGGTCGAGGCGCCGCTGTGGCTGGCGCATCTCGCGATGGACGGCGCGATGCGTTTTCTCGAATGGCTGAATGCCTTGCCGCAGGCGGTGTGGACGCAGCACGCGCCGCCCGCCTGGAGCATCGCCGCCGCGATGCTGGGCGCGCTATGGATGCTGCTGCCGCGCGGCTTTCCGGCGCGCTGGCTGGGTATCCTGCTGCTGTTGCCGATGTTCCTGAACAAGCCTGAATTACCAGCGCAGGGCGCGTTGCGCCTGATCGTCTTCGATGTCGGGCAGGGCCTGGCGGTTGCCGCGCAGACCCGCAATCACGCGCTGCTCTACGATGCCGGCCCGGATTTTTCCGGCGAGGCCGACAGCGGCAACCGCATCCTGATCCCCGCCTTGCGCGCGCTCGGCATCGCCGGGCTGGATGGCCTGATCCTCAGCCACGACGACAGCGACCACACCGGCGGCGCCACCTCGCTCATGCAGGCCATGCCGGTTGGCTGGGTGTCGTCTTCGCTCCCCGCCGCGCACCCGCTGCTGCAATCGGCAACCCTATTCCCCAGCTCCTCTCCCGCTCGCGTGAGAGAGGAGTTAAGGCGCTGCCACGATGGCACAAACTGGAACTGGGACGGCGTGCAGTTCGAGATGCTGCACCCCGCAAGTGGCGACAACAATGCGAAAAAACCGCACGACAACGACCGGAGCTGCGTGCTGCGCATCGGTACCGGCAAACACAGCGTGTTGCTGGCGGGGGACATCGAGAAGGATTCCGAAACGCGCTTGCTTAGCGAACATGCCGACAGGCTGTTCACCAGCCTGCTGGTCGTGCCGCATCACGGCAGCAGGAGCTCATCGAGCTACGATTTCGTCGCCGCCACGCTGCCGGACTACGCGGTGTTCACCGCCGGCTACCGCAACCGTTTCGGCCATCCGAAAGAGGAAGTGCTGCAACGCTACGCCGACAGCGGCGCGGAACTGCTGCGCTCGGACGAGGACGGCGCAATCCTAGTCGAGATGGGCGCGCAGGGCTTGGAGGTGGAGCGCTACCGCAAGGCGCATCGCCGCTACTGGACGCATACGCCGCATCCGTGAGGCTTATTTCTTCTGGCCCGGGATGCCGCCGAAATTGCTGAAATTCTGCACCACGCTGGATGCACCGGTTTGTGGAGCCGCCTCCACTTCCCTCGTCGCATAGACGGTCATTATTTTCTTTTCTTCGTCGTAGATGGCCATCGGCACTTGACCCTCACCCATGACTTTCTGGATCGCTTTCTTGACGGCCTGGTGCGATTCCGCGTTTTCTTCCGGCATGGGCAACTCTTCCTTGGACACCATGCCTATATGCAGGAAATCCGGCAGGCAGTTGCTCGATTTGATCGGGGCGATGGTCGTGATGCCCCGCTTCCGCCCCCAATCGTCCGGCGTGTCGTAATAATGGAAGACGGCATGCGCGAAGGTCTTGGCCTCCGAGTCGTCAGGGCAGCTTATGTAGAAGATATGCTGGAATTTCTCCATGAGGAATCCCACCTCGTAAGTCTTGCCGTTCTGTTCCGTTGCCATTTCGCCTGCCCTTTAAAATTTCGTTGATGAATCGTTTCTCCGGAGGAGATTATAACCCGACCCATCCGCTATAATCTACGGCGAATTGACACATTGCCTGTTTATCTAAAACACACCTCACCACGAAGGACACAGAGATCACGAAGATATTCATGGGATTGCACAACGCCGGGCGATTACTGCAAAAGTGAATCGAACTATAGAAAAATAAGTCATTGTTCTTCTTCGCGGCCTTCGTGCTCTTCGTGGTTCACATAAAGAATTTAGGTTTATCGATATGCCCGCCATCCGCCTGCTGCCCGACCTGCTCATCAATCAAATCGCCGCCGGCGAAGTGATCGAGCGCCCTGCGTCGGCGCTCAAGGAGCTGCTGGAGAACAGCCTCGACGCGAATGCCTCCGACATCGCGGTGCAACTGGAAGGCGGCGGCGTCAAGTTATTGCGCGTGCGCGACAACGGCAAGGGCATCGCCAGGGATGATCTGCCGCTGGCGCTGATGCGCCATGCGACCAGCAAGATCGCCAGCCTCGACGACCTGCAGAAGGTTGCCAGCATGGGCTTTCGCGGCGAGGCGCTGGCGAGCATGGCGGCGGTGGCGCAACTCACGCTGACCAGCCGCACCACTCAAGATGAGCACGGCTGGAAGGTCGAAGCGATCGACGGCCAGCTCAGTCAACCCGTTCCGGCCAGCCAGCCGCAGGGCACCACGGTGGAGCTGCGCGAGCTGTATTTCAACACCCCGGCCCGGCGCAAATTCCTCAAGTCCGAATCCACCGAATTCGCCCACTGCGAAGAAACCTTCAAGCGCATCGCGCTGTCGCGCCCCGATGCCGCGTTCTCGCTGCAACACAACGGCAAGACCCTCTGGCAACTGCCCGTGCAGCCCATCGCCGCGCGCATCTCCGCGATCCTCGGCGAGGAGTTCGGCCATGCCGCCGTGCCGGTGGAGCGCAACGCGGCGAACTTGGCACTGCAAGGCCTGGCCGCGCTGCCCGCCTATTCGCGCGGCAGCAGGGACGCGCAATACTTCTTCGTCAACGGCCGCTTCGTGCGCGACAAGGTCGCGAGCCACGCGCTAAGACAGGCGTACCAGGACATCCTGCACCACCAGCGCCACCCGGCCTTCGTCCTGTTCCTCGACCTGCCGCCGGAGCAGGTGGACGTGAACGTGCATCCGGCCAAGAGCGAGGTGCGCTTCCGCGAGAGCCAGGGCGTGCATCAATTTATTTTTCATACGCTGCAACAGGCGCTGAGTGCGCCGATGCGTAGCGAAAACTCAACACCCACCCCCCCTCCAACTCCCCCCTTGAAGGGGGGAGAGAACAGCGGTGCATCCGTCCCCCCTCCCCTTCAAGGGGAGGGCTGGGGTGGGGATGGGTTCTCAAACCTCCAGCAACGCATTCCGTTCAACGCCGCACAACAGCAGGCGGCGTACCGGCTGTGGGAAGTGCAGACCGAGAAGGGAGAAGGGAGAAGGGAGAAGGGTAACAGCGAGGCCGCTTTTGACGTATCCCTTCCCCCTTCCCCCTTCTCCCTTCCCGCCTCTGAACACCCCTTGGGCTACGCGCTCGCCCAGCTCTCCGGCATCTACATCCTCGCGCAGAACCAGCACGGCCTCGTGGTAGTGGACATGCACGCGGCGCACGAGCGCATCGTGTACGAGCGCCTCAAGGCCGCGCTCGACGAGAAGCAGATCGCCACGCAGCCGCTGCTGATCCCGGTGAGTTTCTATGCCGAGCCGCTGGATGTCGCGGCGGTGGAAGCCGAGCAGGATGCGCTCAAGATGCTCGGCTTCGACATCGCCCCGCTGTCGCCCACCCAGCTCGCGGTGCGCGCCATGCCGGCGCTGCTCAAGCAGGCCGAAGCCGAAACGGTGGCGCAGGAGGTGCTGCACGAACTGCGCGAGTTCGGCGCATCGCGCGCGCTCACCGAGCGGCGCGACGCACTGCTCGCGACGATGGCCTGCCACGGCGCGGTGCGCGCCAACCGCATCCTGGGCATCACCGAGATGAACGCGCTGCTGCGCGAGATGGAACAGACCGAACGCGCCGGCCAGTGCAACCATGGACGGCCGACCTGGTTCCAGTTGAGCGTGAATGACTTGGACAAGATGTTCATGCGCGGAAAGTGATTTAGCATCCAAGACCGAAGGGAGGAGGCAAAACATGCTGACGCGACAACAGTGGCTGTGGCTTGCGGATCATCACGAACAGGTACGTTCATGGAGCATCGGCGCTCTGGTGTTCGCCGTAGTTATCTATACAGGCTTGATAGTCAAGATGACATGGGAGAAGGGAAAGGCACCAATTTCATATCGGCCTGCAATAAGTTATTGGGAGAAACTAGGTTGCGGCCCCGCAATAACTATTCTGCCGAGTCCTCCTCCAAAACCTCAATGGTTTTATGAAGATGCCAGCATCTTCCGTTTTAGAGAGGCATTACACGTGGACGATGAATGCTGACTTCTTTCGAGCAAAGCCAGAATGTCTTTGGGCTGGATTGGCTGACGATGCAGACAATCCTAATCCGTTTGTGTATTTACTCTACGACCAACAAAAAGGCCGCGTCGTCTATCGCATCGCCCGCGTCGACGATGTACTGAAACGATAGTCCAAGTAAACGTAGAGCCGCCCAAGCAAGATTCTCAATTGACTATACATGATCTCGACGACCCGCATCGCCTTCGCCTCCTTCATCGGCACCGCCATCGAATTCTACGACTTCTACATCTACGGCCTCGCCGTGGCGATGGTGATCGGCCCGATCTTTTTTCCCGGCAGCGATCCGGCGGCTCAGGCGCTGAATGCATTCCTGACTTTCGGCATCGCCTTCCTCGCGCGCCCGTTCGGCGCCTTGCTGTTCGGCCATTTTGGCGACCGCATCGGCAGAAAAACCACGCTGGTCGCATCGCTGCTGGTGATGGGTATCTCCACCACCCTGATCGGCGTGCTGCCAAGCTACGAGATGGTGGGCTGGGTCGCGCCCGCGCTGCTGTGCATGCTGCGCTTCGGCCAGGGCATCGGCCTCGGCGGCGAATGGGGCGGCGCGGCGCTGCTGGCGGCGGAGTATGCGCCCAAGGGCAAGCGCGGCTGGTTCGGTATGTTCCCGCAGCTCGGGCCGCCGGTCGGCTTCCTGCTTGCCACCGGCAGCTTCCTGCTGCTGTCGCAGTTTCTCGACGATGCCGAGTTCCGCGCCTGGGGCTGGCGTATCCCCTTCCTCGCCAGCGCGGCGCTGGTGATCGTCGGCCTCTACGTGCGGCTCAGGCTCGAAGAGACGCCGGTGTTCGCCAAGGCATTAGCGACGCGGCAACCCGCCAAGCTGCCGCTCGCACAACTGCTGTCTCATCATGCCGCACCGCTGCTGCTCGGCGCGCTGGCGATGGTGGTGTGCTACGCGCTGTTCTATATCTCCACGGTGTTTGCGCTGAGCTACGGCGTCGCCACGCTCGGCATCCCGCGCCCGCAGTTCCTCGGCATGCTGTGCGTGGCCGTGATCTTCATGGCCGCTGCCACGCCGCTTGCCGCGATGGCGGGCGACCGCTACGGCCGCCGCCCGGTGCTGCTCGTGGCGGGCAGCGCGGCATTGCTGTCCGGCTTCCTGCTCGCGCCGATGCTGGGCAGCGGCTCAACGTGGCAGATCACCGCCTTCCTCTCCATCGAACTGTTCCTGATGGGCGCGACCTTCGCGCCGATGGGCGCGCTGCTGCCGGAACTGTTCCCGACCGCGGTGCGCTATACCGGTGCGGGCGCGGCCTATAATCTCGGCGGCATCCTCGGCGCCTCGCTCGCCCCTTACCTCGCGCAGCAACTGGTGCTGCACGGCGGGCTTGCCTGGGTGGGCGGCTATGTCTCCGTTGCGGCCGCGATCAGCGTGCTGGCCATGCTCATGATGCACGAGACCCGCGACCGGGAACTGACATGAAACCGAAAAAAACCTCTCACCACGAAGAACACGAAGAGCACGAAGTTTATTCCCGCAACCTGGATACATACCGGCGTGTTGCTTCGTGGCCTTCGTGCTCTTCGTGGTTAAATTGGGTTTTATGAATACCCTCCCTCCAGCCATTTTCCTGATGGGCCCGACCGCGAGCGGCAAGACCGGCGTTGCGGTGGAGCTCGTGGAGCGCCTGCCGGTGGAGCTCATCAGCGTGGATTCGGCGCTGGTTTATCGCGACATGGACATTGGCACCGCCAAGCCGGACGCCGCGACCCTCGCGCGTGCGCCGCACCACCTGATCGACATCATCAACCCGACCGAGGCCTATTCTGCCGCCGCGTTCCGCCACGACGCGCTGCGCCTGATGGCGGACATCACCGCGAAAGGCAAGATACCGCTGCTGGTCGGAGGCACCATGCTGTACTTCAAGGCACTGCGCGAGGGGCTGAGCGCCCTGCCGCAGGCCGATCCCGAAGTGCGCGCCGAACTCGACGCCGAGATCGCGCAACACGGCATCCAGCATTTGCACCGGCAGCTCGCCATGGTGGATGCGGAAACCGCCGCGCGCCTCGCACCCAACGACACGCAGCGCCTCCAGCGCGCCATGGAAATCTACCGCCTGACCGGGCAACCGATGTCCGCGCTGATTGCCCAACGGGAAAGCGCCGAACTGCCCTACCGCATCATTTCCATCGCCCTCGTTCCCTCCGGCCGATCCGCCTTGCACGCGCGCATCGCAACGCGCTTCAAGGCCATGCTCGAACAAGGGCTGGTCGAAGAGCTGCGCGCGCTGCGTGAAAAATATCCGCTGCATCCCGACCTGCCCTCGATGCGCTGCGTCGGTTACCGCCAGGCTTGGCAATACCTCGAAGGCGAAATCAACGAAACGCAACTGCAGGAAACCGGCATCGCCGCCACGCGGCAACTGGCCAAGCGCCAGCTCACCTGGCTGCGCTCCATGCCGGACAACCTCGAACTGGATTGCCTTGCGCCGGACCTGGCACAGACGGTACTCAATGCTCTTACCGGAAGCATTTAACCTAACATCAGCTCACCACGAAGAACACAGAGATCACGAAGATTTTTCATGGCATTGCAGATATTGAATGCCCCCATCAAGGTGATCCCCAAATTCATTGTCTGTCTTTCTTCGCGTTCTTCGTGGCCTTCGTGGTTCAGCTACGGTTTTAAGGTTTAAACAGATTCGCCGCTATTATTCGGCAAGTTGCTGTGTTAGCATTCGCTAATATTCAAATACTGTTTCAAGTTGCCTATTTCAACCAATGCAAGGAGACCCGTCATGACCATCAACTTTAAACGCGAAATTACTGCAACCATGGATCAAGCAGTCGAGCGCATCACCAAGGCGCTGGGCGCTGAGGGCTTCGGCGTCCTGACGCGCATCGACATGCACAGCAAGATCAAGGAAAGGATCGGCAAGGACATCGTCCCCACGGTGATCCTCGGCGCGTGCAATCCGATGCTGGCCTACGAGGCCTACACCGCGAACAGCGACGTGGCGAGCCTGCTGCCTTGTAACGCAGTGGTCCGCGAGGTCGCGCCGGGAAAGATTTCGCTGGAGCTCGCCAAGCCGACCGCGATGATGCAGATCCTCGGCGATGCCGGGCTTGCGGAGCTGGCGCGCGAGGCCGATGCCAGGATCGAGCGGGCGCTGGCGAATGCCTAGGCTGCTGACGCCGCCGCCCATTCTGCGGCATAATCGCACCCCTGATTTTTCGCGTTAACGTTCAATCCATGAAAATTGCCATTGCCGGTACCGGATATGTAGGCCTTTCCAACGCCATCCTGCTTGCCCAGCACAATGAAGTGGTTGCGATCGACATCGTCCCCGAGAAGGTCGAGATGCTCAACCGCAAGCAGTCGCCCATCGAAGATGCCGAGATCGAGGATTACCTGAAGCACAAGGCGCTCAACTTCAGGGCCACCCTGGACAAGCGCGAGGCCTATACCGGGGCGGACTATGTCATCATCGCCACGCCGACCGACTACGACCCGGAGACCAACTACTTCAACACCAAGTCGATCGAGTCGGTCATCCAGGATGTGCTTGGCATCAACCCGCAGGCGGTGATGGTCATCAAGTCCACCATCCCCGTGGGATACACCGTCAAGACCCGCGCCAAATTCAATTGCAACAACCTGATCTTCTCGCCGGAATTCCTGCGCGAAGGCCGCGCGCTGTACGACAACCTGCACCCCTCGCGGATTGTTGTAGGTGAACGTTCCCCTCGCGCAGAGACCTTTGCCGGCCTGCTCAAGCAGGGTGCGATCAAGCAGGACATCCCCACCCTGTTTACCGACGCGACCGAGGCCGAGGCGGTCAAGCTCTTCGCCAACACCTACCTTGCCATGCGCGTGGCCTACTTCAACGAACTCGACACCTATGCGGCCACCCACGGACTCGATACAAAACAGATCATCCAGGGGGTAAGCCTCGATCCGCGCATCGGGGATCACTACAACAACCCTTCGTTTGGTTACGGCGGCTATTGCCTGCCCAAGGACACGAAACAACTGCTCGCCAACTATCAGGATGTCCCGCAAAACCTGATTCATGCCATCGTCGAGTCCAACACCACGCGCAAGGATTTTATTGCCGAAAGCATCATCAGGCGCAACCCGAGGGTCGTCGGTATCCACCGCCTGGTCATGAAGAGCGGGTCGGACAATTTCCGCTCTTCCAGCATCCAGGGCATCATGAAACGCATCAAGGCCAGGGGCATCGAGGTCATTATTTATGAACCCGCGCTCAAGGAGCCGGAGTTTTTCCGCTCCAGGGTGGTGAATGACCTGGCTCAATTCAAGAAAGAGTCCGACATCATCGTTGCCAACCGCATTACCGACGACATCCGCGACGTGGCGGACAAGGTTTACAGCCGCGATTTGTTTGGCAAGGACTAAAACGCGCGAATGAATTCACACCTACCAAATCTGCATAAATCCGCCTGTAGGGGCGAATTCATTCGCCCGATTGCGTCCGTTTCATACGGATAAATCCGCACCTACAGCCAGATTGCGTCCCATAACGGGTAGTTGCCAATATGTTCAACCAACCCGGCGCGCAGCGGGTTGGCGACGATATACCGCGCAACACCCCGAACATCTTCATCTTTGCGCAGCGCATGGTCGTAAAATGCCTTTTGCCATAACGCGCCTTGCCGATTGAGATGGCCATTCACCCGACGCGCGGAACATGCCTTGAAGCGTTTGACCGCGGCCGATAAATCCACCCTCTCCCCTAACTGAAACAACCAATGAACATGATCGGGCATGACAACCCACGCCAATGAGGACACCGTTTCATCATCGTGCAAGGCACGCATCTCTGCCACCACGCAACGGGCGCAGGAAAAATCGGCAAAATAACACCGCTCCCGTTCGGCTAACACCGCAGTGACAAAGTAGGCGCGCTGTTGCTCGCTGTAACGGCCTTTGCGCAAATCGTCATAGGACATATTCATCCACCCTGCGCGATGTGGCGAATTCATTCGCCCGTTTGACGGCTATTTTGTGCGGATAAATCCGCACCTACATTTTTGTCTGGCCGATGAATCCGGTTACCTGTAGGGGCGGATTTATCCGCCCTACTTGAAGCTGTAACCGTGCTCCCGAAACACCGACAGACACACATCAACCACTCGTGGATCATAGTGTACGCCGCGTTGCTTGGTGATCTCCTCTAACGCAACCTCAATTCCCAGTCCCGGACGATAAGGACGATGCGAGGAAACCGCCTCGACCACGTCCGCCACCGCAAGGATGCGCGCTTCAAGCAGAATGGCATCGCCCTTGAGCCCTTGCGGATAACCGGAGCCGTCGAGCCGCTCATGGTGTTGCAGCACCATCTGCGCGATCGGCCAGGGGAAGTCGATGCCTTTCAAGATGTCATAGCCTGCCTGGGGATGGACTTTGATCAGGCTGTACTCGAGATCGGTGATCTTGCCCGGCTTGCTGAGTATCTCCGCCGGAATTTTGATTTTCCCCAAGTCATGCACCACGCCGGCGAGATGGATGGCATGCATTTGTTCTTCGGGAAGTGCCATTTGTTTGGCGATGGCCGCAGCCAGATCGGCGACCCGAACCTGGTGCCCGGCAGTATAGGGGTCGCGCATTTCGACGATGGTGGCAATGGCACGCACGGTATCTTCCAGGCTGCTGCGCAGTTTCTCAAGATGCAGCCGACTTTGCTCCATGGCGAGATCGCGCTCGTGGCGGGTATGCAGGGAGCGCACCCCGAACGCCAGGTCCCCGGCCATCTCCTCCAGCAAATCGATTTCGGCGGGGGTAAAGGCATTCACTTCCGCTGCATATACATGAAGTATGCCGAACACCTCGCCGCTTCTTCTGGTTAACGGCAAAGCAATATCGGAAGCATAGCTGCGTTGAGAGGCCGCATCGCGCCACAACAGGTAACTTGGATCGTTAATCATATCCTGGCACAACTGCGTCATGCCGCTGCGGATGGCGCGCCCGCTCGGCCCAATGCCGCGTTCGGTCTCCGCCCAGGTAAGCTGCATGGCATCCAGATAGCCTTCGTCATGGCCGGCGCGCGCCATGATTTTGATCGACTTGTGCTCGTCGTGCTGCACATAACCCACCCACGCCATCCGGTAACCATTCTGCTCGACGATGGCCCGGCACACCGTCTGCAACAGTTCATTCTCGTCGCTGGCATGCACCAGGGTACGGTTCACCGCGCTCAGCGTGGCCAAGGCGCGGTTGGCGTGTTGAATGGCAATTTCTGCTCGCTTGTGTTCGGTGATATCCCAGAAAATTCCCAGTATGCCGGTAACATTGCCGCTGCCATCCCTGATCGGCGTTTTGACGGTATGCACCCAGGTTTCTTGCCCGTCCCGTATATATTTTTCCTCTATGTCTTCGGCCTTATCCAGCTCCATCAACCTTTTATCGTCTGACCGGTATTTTTCGGCCAAATCTTTTGGATAAAACTCGTAATCAGTCTTCCCTGCGATTTCATCGGGCTTAATCCTCAAATCATCCGCATAATTTTTGTTGCAAGAGATATAGACTGAATTCATGCTCTTGTAGAATATCTTCTGCGGAAGGTTTTCAAGCAGTGTCCTGTTTTTATTCTCGCTTGTCCGCAACATCTCCTCCGCCTGTTTGCGTTGGGTAATATCGCGCACGATACCGACGGCGTGCCATTGACCGCCCAACTGCGTCGCGGAAACCGACAGCTCGACCGGGAATTCCTCGCCTCCCTTGCGCAGCGCGGTGACCTCGACAGCCTTGCCGATGATCGGCCCCTCGCCGCTTGCCTGAAAATGCGGAAAGGCCTGTATGAATCTGGAGTGCGCTTCTGGCGGCACGATCAGGGCATGCAGATCCTGCCCCAGCGCCTCCACCGCCGTATAGCCGAAAATACGCTCGGCGGCCGCATTCCAGAACGAAATGCGTTTATCCGCCATCATGATGATGGCATCCTGCGCCGATTCAGACATTTTGCGGAACTTTTCCTCGCTCTCTTGCAGCGCCGCCTCGGCGCGGCGGCTCTCGGTGATGTCTTCGAGACTATGCACCGAGTCGTGCTAAACGGCCTGCTCGTCATGAATGGAGAAAGTGCGCGAACGGTAGATCGCGTCGCCGACCGCCATTTCTTCTTCGTCTGCCGCCGCTTCTGTCTTTTCCATCACCCGCATACAACAGGGTAACGGCGTACCGGTTTTCGGGAAGATTTCGTAATAGGGCCGGCCGATGAGTTCATGGAACGGAATTCCGGCGCGCTGCTGGTAAGCCTTGTTGCAACGCAGGATGCGGAACTGCGCATCATGCAAGAAAATCGGGTCGTCCACCACGTCCAGCGCGGCCATCCATTCCTGATGCGCCTGCTCGATTTTCTTGCGCCCTGCTTCGAGGTCTTCGAGCATGAACAGCAGCGCGCTGCGGTTCTCTTCGAGTTCCAGCGTTGCGAACCGGTGTGTTGCCTCACGGTTTTCCACTTTGGCCTGCAATTCGGCAACGGTGCGCCGCGCCACCTGCAGTTCGTGTTGCAGTTTTTCCGTGGGGTCGCTCATGGCAAGCTCGAAGAATCCAGCATGGGTAGGTGCGAATTCATTCGCACTAACAACGGCATTTGTGCGAATGAATTCACACCTACCAGACCGCCAACTATTTTCCCCGGGCTCATGATTTCATCTCGCCCGGCTGCGCAGCGGCGATCTGTTGGCGCAATGCAGCGTTTTCTTCCACCAGCTCCTTCATGCGCAATTCGCGCCCGACGGTCACTTTCTGGAAGCGCAACAATTCATCCAACTGCTGTTGCAGTTTCTGTTGCGCCTGCTGGCGTTCTTCAAAAATCACGCGAATCAGGTAAATCCCGAACACCGTCAATATCGAGATAGCCAGCGCGATGAGGTCATCCAGGTTATTGAATGAGATTCCGCTGTGGATTATGTCGAAATGCTCCAATAATTCGATAACCCGGCGCATCCCCATCAGCGTGAAAGCGGCTGAAAATACCAGCCAGGCTTTTGCCCTGCCGGTAAGTGGTATCAGGTGCAATGCCAAGACGATCGCGAGCAGTTGCAGCGCAATGGCCAGAGGATGGGTAAACGAACCGATTAGCATGATAGACTTTCCGAATATACACGAATCTCCGCAATACCCATGTAGGGGCGAATTCATTCGCCCGCTTCTGTGCGGATGAATCCGCACCTACAGGCTGCCTGCGCAATCTGTATCCCGTCTCAATGCGGCTTGCTGAGATCGCATACGATACCCTCATCCTCCTCCAGCATGATCATCACCTGCTCCGCCGGCATGCGCAGCAGCTCGCCGATTTCCTTGTAATCATCGGGAAGCGCGGCATCGTCCCAGCCGTTCGCGGAATGGCGTGCCAGGTTGACCGCCAGCACGACGTTGCGCACGCGCGGCTGGTTTGCACAGGAATCATTCATCAGGGTTAGCAGCAATTGCGGCAGGCCCCATTGCGCCGCCAGTTCCCTTTGCAGATCGAGCAGCATGAATCCCAGCACCTGCTGCTGGGCATCGCGGCTGCGCAGCGTCTTGTCCTTCTGCTGGATATTGCGGATTTCCAGCATCAGCTCCGGGGCGAAGCACCACATCAGGATTTCGGCGATATCGTGCAGCAACGCGGCGATGCGCACCTCTTCATAATGCAGGTCGCGCAACCGTGCCGCCCAGTCCATGGCATATTCGGAAGCGCGATGCGAACGATGCACGGCGCGCAAAGCGGGAGGAAGCGCGGCGATATGCGACTTCAGCAAATCCTCGATCAGCAGGCCGGTGGAAATTTTATTGAAAAAAGGTTCGATACCCAGCATCAGCAAGGCCTGCTCTACCTGGACAACCTCGGCAGTCTGCTTCTTGTGCTTGTGCTGCTGGAGATAGCGCAGCAGCTTGACAGTCATGATGGGATCGCGCGCGATGACACCGGCGATGGAAGAAGTGTTCAGCCTCCTGTCGTCTTCACGCAGCGCGGCCAGATCGCGTGCGGTCTGTTTCAGGACAGGCAAATCCGCACGCGTGAGCGTTGCTACCCAATGCTCCAGCCCTCCGGTTTCCGGCATATACCCCCCGATTTTTGTTTCGCCGGCAAATATACTAGCAATTTGCGAGGTTACACAAGCAATCTTATGGCGCCGGAGAAAACCTTCCGGCTATATTGCTTCGGCCACAACCGCGAGTTTGCCGACCCGCCCTTCCACTTCGCGCATCGCGACCTCGTGGCGCGGCAGCGCGCCGGCATCCAGCCCTTGTAGGTATTGGCGCAACGACACCAGCTCATAGCCCTGCGCCCGCCAGCCCTGCAGCAATTGCTCGAAGATGGGCAGCAGCTTGCCGCCTTCCAGTTCGGCGTGCAGCGTGAATACATGCCCTGCTGCCGGAGCATCTGCGGTGAGCTGCAGAATATGCTGCGCGATGTTGTCCCGCGTGATGCCGTCGCGGTTCAGCAGCTCGTCCAGCGTCGGCAGAGTGGTGGGCAGTTGCGGGCAGGCGACGATCTCGGCCTGCCAGGTGGGAATGAAAGGGTGCGTGCCGCGCGTGTCCGAGCTGTAGTCAAACCCCATGCGCTGCGTCAGGCGCAAGGCGTGGCGGTTCGTCTGCCAGCCGGCGGCGGCGTGGGCATGCGGCGCCTCGCCGAAGATTTCCGTGTAACGCTCCACCGCGCGCTGCAGTTCGTGCCGCGTCCACTCGGCATCCTTGCCCGCTACGTGATCCTGCCAGCGGATATGGTCGTAGCAGTGGATGCCGGTCTCGAAGCCCGCATCGCGCACGCCGCGCATGATGTCGGCGCATTTCCTGCCGATGTCCGGGCCCGGCAGCAGCGTGCCGTACAGCAGCGTCTTGATGCCGTAGTGCTCCACCACCGAGGTGCGCGACACCTTGCCGATGAAGCCGGGGCGGAACACGCGCTTGATGGCGCGCCCCGTGTGATCCGGGCCGAGCGAGAAGAAAAAGGTCGCCTGCGCGTTGTGGCGCTGCAGCGCTTCGACCAGACGCGGCACGCCTTCGCGCGTGCCGCGGTAGGTATCGACGTCGATTTTGAGGGCGAGCTGTTTCATTGAGGATTGAGGATTGAGGATTGAGGATTGGGGATTGGGGATTGGGGATTTGATCTGGTTTTCCTAATTCCCAAATCCCAGTTCCCAAATCCTGCCTCCCAGTTCCCGAATCCTGCCTAATCGACCAAACCCCGCGCTTCCGCCACCTGGCCGCGGTAGGCGTCGAATATCTTGCGCAGCGTATCGGCCATGTTGACGGTCGGCTTCCAGTTCAATTCCTCGCAGGTGTTGGTGATCTTAGGCACGCGGTTCTGCACGTCCTGATAGCCCTTGCCGTAATAGGCCGCCGAGGTGGTCTCGACGATCTTCACCTTGGCGGCCGAGTCGCGGTATTCGGCATATTCGTTCGCCAACTTGAGCATCATGTCGGCGAGGTCGCGAATCGCATAGTTGTTGGTCGGGTTGCCGATGTTGTAGATTTTGCCGGTAGCGACGCCGTCCTTGTTCTCGATGATCTTCATCAGCGCGGCAATGCCGTCGTCGATGTAGGTGAAGGCGCGTTTCTGGTGGCCGCCATCCACGAGGCTGATGTTCTCGCCGCGCACGATGTGGCCGAGGAACTGCGTGACCACGCGCGAGCTGCCTTCCTTCGGCGTATGGATCGAATCCAGCCCGGCACCGATCCAGTTGAACGGGCGGAACAGCGTGAAATTCAGCCCTTCCATGCCGTAGCCCCAGATCACGCGGTCCA
>CAYNYH010000056.1:0-15452 GCA_964401425.1 uncultured Gallionella sp.
ACATCGTTGAAAGAGGAAGTCTGTGTCCGAAGTGAAGTTGACCCAATTGTCGCACGGTGGCGGCTGCGGCTGCAAAATCGCCCCGGCGCTGCTGCAGCAGATCCTCGGCGAGGCCAAGGGGAAACTGCCGTTTGCCGACCTGCTGGTCGGCACCGAGACCAGCGACGATGCGGCGGTGTACCGCCTCAACGACCGGCAGGCGGTCATCGCGACCACCGACTTCTTCATGCCCATCGTCGACGACCCCTTCGACTTCGGCTGCATCGCCGCGACCAACGCGCTGTCCGACGTCTACGCGATGGGCGGCACGCCGATCATGGCGCTGGCCATCGTCGGCATGCCGGTCAACAAGCTGCCGGTCGAGGCGATCCGCGCGATCCTGCAGGGCGGCGAAGCGGTCTGCGAGGAGGCCGGCATCCCGCTCGCGGGCGGGCATTCCATCGATACCACCGAGCCGATCTACGGGCTGGTGGCCATCGGCATCGTGCATCCCGATAGGCTCAAGAAGAACAGCGCGGCGCGCGTGGGCGACAGGCTGATCCTCGGCAAGGGGCTGGGTGTCGGCGTGCTGGCGGCGGCGCTGAAGAAGGGCGCGCTGTCCGCCGGGGGCTATGCGCAACTGATCGCCACCACCACCCAGCTCAACACGGTGGGCAGCGCGCTGTCCGAATCGGACGAGGTGCATGCGCTGACCGACGTGACCGGCTTCGGCCTGCTCGGCCACCTGCTGGAAATATGCCGCGGCTCCGGGCTGGGCGCGGAACTGAAGTTCGACCAGGTGCCGGTGCTCTCCGAGGCCCTGCCGCTCGCGCAGCAAGGCTATGGCCCCGGCGCGATCGACCGCAACCTCGCGAGCTATGGCCATGAAGTGGATTTCGCGCCGCAACTGCAGGAATGGCAGCGCCGCCTGCTGGCCGATGCGCAGACCAGCGGCGGCCTGCTGGTGAGCGTAGCGCCGGAGGCGGCTGACGAGGTGCTGGACTGCTTCAGGAGCGCCGGGTTCGCGCATGCGGCGGTGATCGGCGAGATGCGGCAGGGCGCGCCGAAGGTAACGGTAATTTAGAAGCTGTCTGAAAATTGCTGCACCGGGCGCAATGATATGATGCGCGGCGTTTGCAGCGTAAACACAAGACCCATGAACCTCCTCAAAGCCCTCGCCACCGTCAGCAGCCTGACGCTGCTCTCGCGTATCCTCGCCTTCGTGCGCGACGTGCTGATCGCACGGATCTTCGGCGCGGGGGCGGTGACCGACGCGTTCTTCGTCGCCTTCAAGCTGCCCAACCTGCTGCGCCGCCTGTTCGCCGAGGGCGCGTTCTCGCAGGCCTTCGTGCCGATCTTCGGCGAATACCGCAACCGTCGCGGACACGACGAGACCAAGCTGCTCGTCGATCACGTCACCACCATGCTCGCGCTGATCCTGTTTGTGGTGACGCTGATCGGCATCGTCGCAGCCCCCATCCTCGTCTACATCAGCGCGCCGGGCTTCGCGAAGGACGCGGAGAAGTTCGAGCTCACCGTGCGGCTGCTGCAAATCACCTCGCCGTACATCTTCTTCATCTCGCTGGTGTCGGTCGCGGCGGGCATCCTCAACACCTACAACAAATTCTGGGTGCCGGCCTTCGCCCCGGTGCTGCTCAATGTCTGTTTCATCGGCGGCGCGCTGTGGTTCGCGCCTTACTTCGACCCGCCGGTCATGGTGCTGGCCTGGTCGGTGTTCGTCGCGGGCATCGTGCAGCTAGCGTTCCAGCTTCCGTTCCTGAAGAAGATCGGCATGCTGCCGACCATCCGCTTCAACCTTAAGGACGAGGGGATGTGGCGCGTCATCAAGCAGATGGGCCCGGCGGTGTTCGGCGTGTCCATCGCGCAGATCAGCCTGATCATCAACACCATCTTCGCCTCGTTCCTCGTCGCGGGCAGCGTGTCCTGGCTGTATTACGCCGACCGGCTGATGGAATTCCCCAACGGCCTGCTGGGCGTGGCGCTCGGCACCATCCTGCTGCCCTCGCTATCCAAGTGCTACTCCAGCAACGACACGGCGGAATACTCGAAACTGCTCGACTGGGGGCTGCGCCTGACCATCATGCTGACACTCCCCGCCGCGCTCGCCTTGGGCATGATCGCCGTGCCGCTGCTGGCGACCTTCTTCCAGCACGGCGCATTCTCCGCGCACGACGTGCTGATGACGCGTGAGGCGCTGGTTGGCTACAGCGTCGGGCTGGTCGGCATGATCCTCGTAAAAATCCTCGCCCCCGGTTTCTACGCGCGGCAGGACATCAAGACCCCGGTGAAGATCGGCATCGCCACGCTGGTCGCCACGCAACTGATGAACCTCGCCTTCGTCGGCTGGCTGCAGCATGCCGGCCTCGCGCTCGCCATCGGCCTCGGCGCGTGCTTCAACTCCGCGATCCTGTTCCACCTGCTGCGCAAGCACGGCATCTACCAGCCAGAGCCGGGCTGGGCGAAGTTCTTCGCCAAGATTTGCATCGCGCTGCTCGCGCTCGGCCTCGCGCTGTGGTTCGGCATGGGCGCGGAGCAAAGCTGGCTGACCCGCTCTGGCTGGCCGCGCATCCTGCACCTCGCGGCGCTGGTCGCGGGCGGCGTGGCGGTGTACTTCGCGGTGCTCGCCGTGCTGGGCTTCCGCCCGAAGGACTTTTCCAAGCGGGCGGTGAACTAGCTGGTTGCTAATGGCGGTTTTGTGCAGCCGATAGTAGATACTCAGATTTTCGGAGTTGAACCTCTTGCTGTACCAACCATCGAAAATAAAGATGAAAGGCAACGCTATGGAAAGCAAAGTTGGAATAGCCAAGAAATGGCTCAACAAAGGAGCTGATCTGACCTACACCTTGGTGTTGGTAGTCATTGCGTTCGGGACGCTCGTCCTGGCTATTCAATTGTCTCTGGATATATGGCTAGACTTTGTACATGGAGAAGACAATGGTCTAGCCTACACGGTCAGCGAATTGATGTACCCTTTGATCGTTATAGAGCTCTTCCGACAGATAATACGGCAGATCAGGAATGAGCCATTTTCACTCAAGCCCTTCATATCCATATGCGTCATTGTCAGCGTGCGTAGCATGATTGTCACGCAAATAAAGCTCAGCGATGATGAAGTGAATGCGCAAACTGGCTATCTAACTATCCTTGCCCTTTCATTAGCGATATTACTTTTGATTGCATCCTATTATCTTTGCCACAAAAGTGAATTGACCGATTTAAGATGTAACAAAAATGCCTGATGCACGTTGGCTTGCGTGAAAAAGGGTCAGCTTCGCATTTGATTTTTGAAAAACCGTAGGTAGCGGGATGAATCTGGATTTATACATCGGCAACAAGAATTATTCGTCATGGTCATTGCGCCCCTGGCTCCTGCTCAAGCACTTGGGCATCCCATTCACCGAGCACATGGTTTCGGTGGCCGGGCGCGACTACAACCCTGCCTTGCGGCCCATTGCCGGGAATGCCAGGGTGCCTTGCCTGCATGTCGATGGATTCCAGATATGGGAAAGCCTCGCGATCGCGGAATATCTTGCCGAGCAATACCAGGCCCTGTGGCCGGCCGACCCCAAGGCGCGTGCGCGGGCGCGCAGCATTTCGGCGGAGATGCACGCGGGCTTCGCCAGCCTGCGGAAAGCGATGCCGATGAACCTGAAATTCAGGTTCAGGGGCAAGCCCGCCGATGCGGCGGTGCAGCGGGACATTGACCGTATTGTCGAGCTATGGACGGAAGCGCGCACCCGATTCGCGACCCCTGCCGGGCCTTACCTGTTTGGCGCTTTCTCGGTGGCGGACGGGATGTATGCGCCGATTGCCTGGCGCTTCCATGTCTACAACGTGCCGCTGCCGCCTGTGGCGGCAGCCTACCGGGACACGCTGCTGGCGCACCCCGCCATGCAGGAATGGTACGAGGCGGCACTTCGGGAAACCGAAGCGCATGCGCATTATGACGACCTGGCAGGGGAGTACGGCGGGCCTCGCTAGCAATTAAATGGGCCAGCTTCACATTATTTAGTGATCCCTGCCGCGATGGTTCATTTGTCGTTCAGCAGCCCCTGCATCGCAGCAACCGGCTTGACCTGCGGGAAATACACCTGTTTGTAGAAGTTGCCGAGGTTGCTCGACCACGCCACGCCGTCGCTGCGCCCGATCTGTTTCCAGTAGTCCATGAGCTTCGCGTCGTAGGCGTCTATTGCATTCGGGTAGCCTGAGGCGTCGTAACGCTCGTCGTGGCGGAAGGTCTTGATGTCCAGGCGCGGCTTGGGCGGCACGTCGTCCCTGATATGCCCGATGCACAGGCCGACCAGCGGGAAGGTGAGCGGCGGCAGGCCGAGCAGGTCTATCATGCCCTGCGGGTTGCGGCGGATGCTGCCGATCGGGACGATGCCGAGCCCGAGCGATTCGGCGGCGGTGATCAGCGTGCCGAGCACGATGCCCGCATCGGTCGCGGCGACGCCGAAGCCCTCCATGCTTTCGTGGACGATCTGCGCCTGCCCGGCCTTGCGCGCGCCGAGGTCGGTCTTGTGGAAGTCGATGGCGATGACGATGAATACCGGCGCCTGGATGACCCACGGCTGTCCGCCGGAAAGCTCGGCGATGCGCGCGCGTTTTTCAGCGTCGCGCACCACGATCAGCGAGATTTCCTGGGCGTTCATCGAGGTCGGCGCACGGTGCGCAGCGGCGACGATTTCATTGAGCATCGCGTCGCTGACCGGGTCGGGCCTGTAGCTGCGGATGCTGCGGTGGGCTTGCTGGATGCGCAGGGTCTCGTTCATGGCTGTTTCTCCGGTAAATGTTGCTCTGAAGATTGTTTATGGGACAGGGTGGACAGGTGCATGGCCTTGGCAACGACCGCACGGGTCAGTTGCGGGGCGAACAGTTCGATGAAGTCGTAGGTGTAGCCGCGCAGGTATTCGTTCTTGCGGATCGCGATGCGCGTGGTGTTGGGCTTGAACAGGTGCCTGGCGCTGATCATGCGCAAATGCCGGTCGCGTTCCGGGACGAAGGCGATCTCGGCGAGGATGCCGATGCCCAGCCCGAGTTCCACGTAGGTCTTGAGCACGTCGGCGTCGATGGCGGTCAGCGCAATGTTCGGCTCGATGCGCGCTTTCTCGAAGGCTTCGTTGATCTTGCCGCGGCCGCTGAAGGCGAAGTCGTAGGTGACGATGGGGTATTGTGCGATCTTCGCCAGTGTCAGCCGCTTTTCTTCCAGCAGCGGGTGTTTGGGCGGCACGACCACGCAGTGGTGCCATTCGTAGCAGGGCAGGGTGACGAGGTCGTCATATTCCGTCAGGCTCTCGGTGGCGATCGCGACATCGGCCTCGCCGTTCAATACCTGCTCGGCGATCTGCGTCGGGTTGCCCTGGTGCAGGCCGAGCTTCACTTTCGGGTAGCGCTTGATGAACTGCTTGACCACCGGCGGCAGGATGTAGCGCGCCTGAGTGTGGGTGGTGGCGATGGTCAGGTGGCCGCTGTCCTGGGTATGGAATTCCTGCCCCACCTGGCGGAGGTTTTCCGCGTCGTGCAGCATGCGCCGGGCGATGTCGAGAATGGCCTGGCCGGGCTCGGTGACGGCGACAACGCGCTTGCCGTTGCGCACGAAAATATCGATGCCCAGTTCCTCTTCCAGTTGCTTGATCTGCTTGCTGATGTTGGGCTGCGAGGTGTACAGCGCGTCGGCGGCATCGGAAATCTTCAGGCCGCGCCGCACGATCTCGTTGAAGTAACGCAATTGCTGCAGGTTCATGGCTGCGCTCCTATATGACTTATAGCTATATGATGCTAACAGAAAACCATTTAGAAATATAATCCCGCGCGGCTAGAATGCGCTCCTGAATTTTTCGGGTGGTTCGCATGGACTGGATGTACACACTGTCAGGCTTCCTGGTCGGGCTGATCGTCGGCGTGACCGGCGTAGGCGGCGGGTCGCTGATGACGCCGCTGCTGGTGCTGTTCTTCGGCGTATCTCCGGCCACGGCGGTGGGGACTGACCTGCTGTACGCCTCGCTGACCAAGACGGTGGGCGGCTGGGTGCACGGGCGGCGCGGCACGGTGGACTGGAAGGTATTCGGCCTGCTCGCGATGGGCAGCCTGCCTGCCGCCGTGATCACGATCGCGCTGCTGAAGTACCTCGCGCTGGACGAAAAATCCCTGAAGAGCCTGGTGACCAGCGTACTGAGCGTGGCGCTGCTGGCGACTGCGGCGGCGTTGCTGCTGAAGGACCAGATCAAAAAACTCGCGCGGCGCAGGGACGGCACGGTGTACGAGCTGCATCACCGCTACCTGCCCGCCGCGACGATAGTGACGGGCGCCACCGTCGGCGCGCTGGTGACGATCTCGTCCATCGGCGCCGGCGTGCTGGGCACGGTCGCGTTGCTGTTCCTCTATCCGCGCATGCCCGCGGTGAAGGTGGTGGGCACGGACATCGTCCATGCCGTGCCGCTGACCGCGCTGGCCGGGATGGGGCATATGGCGCTGGGCACGGTGGACCTGGTGCTGCTGGGCAGCCTGCTGCTGGGCTCGCTGCCCGGCATCTGGATCGGCAGCCACCTGAGCGCGAAGGTTCCGGAAAACGTGCTGCGTCCGGTGCTGGCGAGCATGCTTTTAA
Organism: uncultured Gallionella sp.; assembly: GCA_964401425.1. Taxonomy (GTDB): domain Bacteria; phylum Pseudomonadota; class Gammaproteobacteria; order Burkholderiales; family Gallionellaceae; genus Gallionella. The sequence continues at coordinate 6,605 of CAYNYH010000056.1, forward strand.
TCATTGGCATCAAGATGGTGATGTACTGAAACAGTTGAACCACGAAGGCACGAAGAACGCGAAGGAACATCATGCAGCCTCATATAAACTCTTCGTGCCCTTCGTGTTCTTCGTGGTGAATTGAGGATTTTGGATTGGCAAAGGAAATCGCGATGAGCGTGAATACACAGGATTTATCCGATCTGGCGGAGATTGACCGCTTCGAACAGGCCATCCAGGCATTTAATGCCGGGACTCTGGACCTCGACCGCATGACGGCGGTGCGTCTGCAGCATGGCATATACGGCCAGCGCCAGCACGGCGTGCACATGTTCCGCATCAAGGTGCCCGGCGGGCGCATGACGCCGGACCAGATGGATGCGGTCGCGGACGTTGCCGCGGACTACTCGCAGAAAGACATTGCGCATATCACCACGCGCCACTCGCTGCAGATCCACTTCATCCCGCTCGACAGTACGCCCGCCGCGATGCGCCGCATCGCTAAGGTCGGCATGACCACGCGCGAGGCGTGCAGCAACACGGTGCGCAACATGACGGCCTGCGGTCTGTCGGGCGTGTGCCCGCGCGAACGCGTGGACGTGACGAAGCATCTCGACTTCGCGGTGGTGCACTTCCTGCGCAACCCGCTCAACCAGCAGTTGCCGCGCAAGTTCAAGTTCAGCTTCTCGGCCTGCGAGGCGGATTGCGCGCAGGCGCTGCTGCACGACTGCGGCGTGGTCGCGACCGAGAAGGACGGACAGCCCGGCTTCATGGTCAAGGCGGGCGGCGGCCTGGGGCACAAGCCGCGCGAGGCGATCGTGGTCGAGGAATTCATCCCGGAGCGCGAGCTGCTGTTTTCGCTGGAAGCGCTGGTGGCGCTGCACAACAGGTATTCCGACCGCACCAAGCGCGCCAAGTCGCGCATCAAGTTCCTGGTCGAGCGCTTCGGCGAGCAGGGCTTCGTGGAGAAGTACCGCGAGGAGTTCGAGCGCACCAGGGAGGCGCTTGCCGCGCAGGCCTGGCCGCAGGGAGAATGGCGCAAGCCGGCCGCTGGCGAAATCCCCGGCCCCGGCGCACCGCGCAAGCTGTTTCCGCAGCACCAGAAAGGGCTGTTCGTGCTGCCGGTCGCGGTGCCGAACGGCGACCTGAACGTGGCGCAGCTGCGCGGCCTCGCCGCCCTGTTGCGCGCGCAGGGGCTGGACGAAATCCGCACCACACAGGACCAGAACCTCTCCATCTTCAACGTGCCGCAGGCCAGCGTGGCCGCGCTGCGCAGCGGCCTGGCCGAACTGGGGCTGCGCGAGCCGGCCGCCGGCGACAACGTCGTGGCCTGCCCGGGCACTTCGACCTGCCGCCTCGGCATCACCGCGAGCCCGGTGATCGCGCCGCAACTCTCCGGCGGCAAGGCCGACCTGCGCATCCGCGTGTCGGGCTGCCACAACGGCTGCGCGCAGCCGGAAACCGGCGACATCGGCATCTACGGCGAAGGCAAGCGCATGCACGGCAAGCTGGTGCCGCACTACCAGATGTACTTCGCCGGCAGCGGCATGCAGGGCGGCGCGCTGGCCGTGAAAGGCCCCGCATTGCCGGTGGCGCGCATCAAGCAAGGCATCGAGCGCGTGCAGGCGGCGCACCTCGCCAGCGGCGAGGCGAGCTTCTTCGCCTGGGCGCGCGCGCAGGCGCCGGACTATTTCGCGCAACTGCTCGCCGATCTCGCCGAAGTGAAGGCGGAAGACCTGCAGTCGGTGATGCGCGATTACGGCGAGGCCGGCGACTTCCGCGTGCTGAACATGGGCGGCGGCGAGTGCGCGGGCGTGTCGCAGGTGCTGATCGGCGCGAATTTCTTCGAGGCGGCGCACGAGCGCGAATACCGCAACGCGCTGGTGTTCCAGCGCAAATACGACGAGGCAGCGCATTGCAACGAGGCGATCCTGCGCCTGCTCGGCTCGGGCATCGTGCAGTTGCTGGAGGGAGCGCACGACGGCGATTTGGACCAGCTCGCCGCGCAACTGCGCGAGCTGGCGCCCGGCGCGCTGGCCGAGGAATTCGCGCAGACGGCGGGCAGTCTCGCCGGCGGCGCGGAAGCCGATGCCGAGGCGCTTGCGGCGGTCAGCGCGGCGGTGGACGGCTGGACGGTCAAGGCGGCGGCCTTCGCCTCTGAAAAAGACGCGCAGCTCGACCTCACGGAGGCCTTGCCCAAATGAGCCTGCAACAGAAAATCGAACAGACCGTCGCCGTGCTGCAGGAAGCTGCACGCGATTTCGCGCCGGTATGTTTCGCCAACAGCCTGGGCGCGGAGGACATGGTGCTGACCGACCTGATCGCCAGGCATCAGCTGGACATCGAGATGTTCAGCCTCGACACCGGCCGCCTGCCGCAGGAAACCTACGACCTGATGCAGGAAGTGCACAAGCGCTACGGCGTGCCGCTGAAAATCTATTTCCCGGACTGCACGGCGGTCGAGGAATATGTCGCGCAGAACGGCGCGAATGCGTTCTACGACAGCGTGGAGCTCCGCAAGCGCTGCTGCTACATCCGCAAGGTCGAGCCGCTCAGGCGCGCGCTGGCGGGCAAGCGCGCGTGGATCACCGGCATGCGCCGCGAGCAGGCCGTCACGCGCGGAAGCCTCGAAGTATCGTCGTTCGACGTGGACCACGGCCTGCAGAAATTCAATCCGCTGCTGGACTGGACGAACGCCGAGGTATGGGAATACATCAAACAAAACGATGTGCCGTACAATAAGCTGCACGATCGCTTCTACCCGAGCATCGGCTGCGCGCCCTGCACGCGCGCGGTGACCCCCGGCGAGGACATCCGCGCCGGAAGGTGGTGGTGGGAGGATGCAGAGGGCAAGGAATGCGGGTTGCACGTAGGCAAGGCTTCGCAATTGAAATCATCGTAGGATGAAGCCCCGTAGGTCGGGTTAGGCCATAAGGCCGTAACCCGACGTGGCGAATCGTCGGGTTACGCTACGCTAACCCGACCTACAGCTAACCTCCCCCTTGAAGGGGGAGGAAATGATGAAAATTTGAATTTGATCGAGAAAGACAAAATGACTGCACATACCTTCACCCATCTGGACGCGCTGGAAAGCGAGTCCATCCACATCATGCGCGAGGTTGCAGCGGAGTGCAAAAATCCCGCCATGCTGTTTTCCGGCGGCAAGGATTCCATCGTGATGCTGCGCCTTGCGGAGAAGGCCTTCCGCCCGGCGCGCTTTCCGTTTCCGCTGGTGCACATCGACACCGAGCACAATTTCCCGGAAGTGATCGCCACCCGCGACAAGCTGGCCGCCGATCTTGGCGAGCGGCTCATCGTGCGCTCGCTGGAAGACTCGATCAAGCGTGGCACCATCGTCATCAAGGATCCGGACAAGCCGCGCAACCCATACCAGTCCGTGACCCTGCTCGAGACCATCGCCGAGTTCGGCCTCGATGCCTGCCTGGGCGGCGCGCGGCGCGAAGAGGAACAGGCGCGCGCGAAGGAACGCATCTTCTCGTTCCGCGACGAGTTCGGCCAGTGGGACCCGAAGAACCAGCGCCCGGAGCTGTGGGACATCTACAACACCCGCGTGCACGCCGGGGAGAACATCCGCGTGTTCCCGATCAGCAACTGGACCGAGATGGACATCTGGCAATACATCTCCCGCGAGAAGCTGTACATCCCGGAAATCTACTACGCGCACGAGCGCGAAGTGATCCGCCGCGGCAGCGCGGTTATTCCGGTGTCGCACCTGGTGCAACCCAAACCGGGCGAAAAAGTGGAAGTGCTCTCGGTACGCTTCCGCACCGTGGGCGACATGACCTGCACCGCGCCGGTGGAATCGCACGCGCGCAACGCGCAGGAGATCATCGACGAGACCTCGACCACGCGCATCACCGAGCGCGGTGCGACGCGCATGGACGACCAGACATCCGAGGCTTCGATGGAGCTGCGCAAGAAGGAAGGTTACTTCTAAAAACCTTGTCATCCGCAGATTACGCAGATTAGATAGATTAAAACCAAGACAAAAAAATCTGCGTAAATCTGTGTAATCTGCGGATAAACGTCTTTGACTTTCGGGTTCTAAATATTATGAGCAACACGACACAACTGTTACGTTTCATCACCGCCGGTAGCGTGGACGACGGCAAGAGCACGCTGATCGGCCGCCTGCTGCACGACTCGAAGTCTATCTTCGAGGATCAGCTCTCCGCGATTTCCAAGACCAGCGAGAAGCGCGGCATGGCCGCCGTCGACCTGTCGCTGCTCACCGACGGGCTGCAGGCCGAGCGCGAGCAGGGCATCACCATCGACGTGGCCTACCGCTACTTCGCTACACCGAAGCGTAAGTTCATCATCGGCGACACGCCGGGGCACGAGCAGTACACGCGCAACATGGTCACCGCCGCCTCCACGGCGAACCTGGTGGTCATCCTGATCGATGCGCGCAAAGGCGTGCTCACGCAGACGCGCCGCCACACTTTCCTCGCCAGCCTGGTCGGCGTGCCGCACATCGTGCTCGCGGTGAACAAGATGGACATGGTGGGTTACTCGGAAGACGCTTTCAACGCCATCGTCGCCGAGTACCGCGCCTTTGCCGCGCAGCTCGGCATCCATGACGTGACCTGCATCCCGATGTCCGCGCTGAACGGCGACATGGTGGTGGAGCACGGCGACAACCTGAGTTGGTACAAGGGCGTGCCCTTGCTGGAGTTCCTCGAAAACGTGGCGATTGATTACGACGTGAACACCGCCGATTTCCGCTACCCGGTGCAATGGGTGTGCCGCCCCCAGACGCAGGAATACCACGATTTCCGCGGCTACATGGGGCGCATCGAGTCGGGCGAGGTCGCGGTCGGCGACGAGATCACCGTGCTGCCCTCGGGCCGCACCAGCAAGGTGAAGGAGATCGTTGCCTACAACGACAAGTTGCAGCGCGCCTATGCGCCGCAATCCATCACCATCACGCTGGCCGACGAGATCGACATCTCGCGCGGCGACATGTTCGTGAAGGGGGGCGGAAATCCGCCCAGGGTGGAAAAGGAATTCGAGGCGATGCTGTGCTGGCTGGCCGAAGCGCCGCTGGACAAGAATCGCAAGTACATCGTCAAGCACACCACGCGCATGGTGAAATGCCTGTTCTCGCGCCTCGACTACCGCGTCGACGTGAACACCCTGGCGCACCACGAGACCGACAAGCTCAACATGAACGACATCGCGCGCGTCGCGATGAAGGTGCAGCAGCCGCTGGTGTTCGACCACTACCAGCGCAACCGCGCCACCGGCAGCTTCATCGTGATCGACGAGGCGACGAACAACACGGTTGCGGCGGGGATGATCGTTTAGACATAGCGCATAAATCTACTGCGCGATTCGGAGGCGGGGTCGGGCAGTGCTCGCGATCCTCACATACTGCTGTGTATGCTCCGGTCGCTGCGCGCTGGCCTCCCCCGCCTCCAAACCGCTCGCTACGATTTCTGTCGCCATGTCTGATGGGATTGCCTTCATGGCATCGGCATTTATAGAGCCGCTCCGGCTTGTGTGCTATCTTTCTACCATGCGAACCGTTGATTATTCCCCGATGCCATGAGCCTGTTTGCCCTGATCGCCGCGCTGTTGCTGGAGCAACTCCAGCCGCTCTCCTCGCGCAAGCACCTGCATGGCTGGCTGTCCGGCTACGTCGATTTCTTCCAGCGGCACTTCAATGCCGGCCAGCACAAGCACGGCAAGATCGCCTGGCTGCTGGCGGTGCTGCCGCTGCTGGTTGGCGTGGTGGCGCTGTACTGGCTGCTGTGCGGCGCGCATCCCATCCTCGCCTGGGCGTTCAACGTGCTGGTGCTGTATCTCACGATGGGCTTCCGCCAGTTCAGCCACTATTTCACCGACATTCATGAGGCGCTGCGCAACGACAGGCTGGACGAGGCGCGCGGGCTGCTGACCAGGTGGCGCGGCGTTCCTGCGCACGAGCTGAATGCCGAGGAGGTGGCGCGCGTCACCATCGAGGAGGCGCTGATCGCCTCGCACCGCAACGTGTTCGGCGTGATCGTGTGGTTCGTGCTGTTCAGCGCGGTCGGCCTGGGCGGCGCGGCGGGTGCCTTGCTGTACCGCCTCGGGCAATTCCTGCGCAAGCGCTGGGATGACGAGGATGCGGCCGCCGAGCCTGATATCCTGCTCGGCGAGGACTGGGGCGGCGGCGAGTTCGGCGGCTTCGCGCGCCAGGCGTTCTACGTGCTGGAATGGCTACCGATCCGCATGACCGCCGCGACCTTCGCCATCGTCGGCGATTTCGAAGACACGGTGTATTGCTGGCGCACCCAGGCGGCGAGCTGGCCGGATCCCGAAGCCGGGATTTTGCTGGCCAGCGGTGCAGGCGCATTGGGCGTACGTCTCGGCATGCCGATCCCGCAGGGCGGCCTGCCGCTTGATAGGCCGGAGCTGGGCATCGGCGACGATGCCGATGCCGACTTCATGCGCAGCACCATCGGCCTGGTGTGGCGCTCGGTGGTGTTCTGGATGATCCTGTTGCTGTTGCTGACGTTGGCTAGCCTGCTCGGCTGATTTACCTTGAAAAACGCAATTGAGCCACGGATAAACACGGATTGACACGGATGAACAGTAGGTTGCATCGGTTTTTTTCCCGTATTGTTCGGGCGAAGCACCGTCCCTTCGCAATACGATTCTTTATCCGTGTTTATCCGTGTAAATCTGTGGCTAACTGAGGTTCTTAAGACCAAACGCGACCAGCCATGTCCCTCCAACCGACTCAGCCCGCCATCCGCCGCCTGTCCCCGCTGCGCGACCTGTGGCCTTTCCTGCGCCCTTATCGCGCGCGGATCGCGCTGGCTTTCGCGCTGCTGTGCCTCGGCTCCGCCACCATGTTGCTGGTGCCGCTGGCGTTCCGCGACCTGATCGACTTCGGATTCGGGCAACGGGAAACAACCGGCAGCGGCCTGTTCGGCACGTCTGGGCTGAACAGCCATTTCGTCCTGCTGTTCGGGCTGGCGGCCTTGTGGGCGCTGACCGTGTCGCTGCGTTATTACACCGTGACCTGGGTGGGCGAACGGGTCACGGCGGATTTGCGCAGCGCGGTGTATGCGCGCATGCTGGTGCAGTCGCCGCAATTCTTCGAGACCCTGCAGACCGGCGAAGTGCTCTCGCGGCTGACGGGCGACACCACGCTGATCCAGACCGTGGTCGGCAGCGCGATTTCGATGGGGCTGCGCAGCCTGTTCCAGTTCATCGGCGGCATGGTCATGCTGGCCGTGACCAGCTTCTACCTGTTCTCCCTGAACATCGGGCTGATGGCCTTGCTGATGCTGCCGATCTTTGCCATCGGCCGCAAGGTGAAGAAGCTGTCGCGCGAATCGCAGGACAGGATCGCCGACGCCTCGGCGCTGGCCGGCGAGATACTCAACGCGATACCGACGGTGCAGGCCTACACGCAGGAGCGGCAGGAGACCGGGCGCTTCGCCGGCCGCGCGGAGGCGAGCTTCGTCACCGCGATCCGTCGTACGCGCGTGCGCTCGATGATGACCGTCGTGGTCATCACCGCGGTGATGGGCACCATCATCTTCGTGCTGTGGGTCGGCGCGAACCAGGTGCAGGCAGGCAGCATGACCGGCGGGCAACTGGCCTCGTTCATCCTCTACGCGGCGCTGGTGGCGGGCGGGGTGGGTACCATGGCAGAAGTGTGGGGCGACGTGATGCGCGCGGCGGGGGCGACCGAGCGGCTGCTGGAGCTGCTGCATGCCGAGTCCGCCATCGTCGAGTCCGCCGCGCCGCAAGCGTTGCCGCAGCCTTCACAGGCGGCGCTGCGCTTCGAGCGGGTCAGCTTCCGCTATCCGGCGCGTCCGCAACTGGCCGCGCTGCACGACATCACGCTGGACATTCCCCCCGGCGAAACCGTTGCGCTGGTCGGGCCTTCCGGCGCGGGCAAGACCACGCTGTTCCAGCTCCTGCTGCGCTTCTACGATGTCACGGACGGCTGCATCCGCCTCAACGGCCAGGACATCCGCCAGCTTGCGCTGCGCGACCTGCGCGACAGGATCGCCATCGTGCCGCAAGACCCGGTGATCTTCTCGGCCAATGCGCTGGAGAACATCCGTTACGGCCGCCCTGCAGCGAGCGACGCGGAAGTCATCACCGCCGCGAAGGCGGCGCTGGTGGACGAGTTCATCGGCCGCCTGCCGGAGGGCTACCAGACCTTCCTCGGCGAGCGCGGCACGCGCCTCTCCGGCGGCCAGCGCCAGCGCATCGCCATCGCGCGCGCGATCCTCAAGGATGCGCCGCTGCTGCTGCTCGACGAGGCCACCAGCGCGCTGGATGCGGAATCGGAAATCCTCGTGCAGGAAGGGCTGAACGCCGCCATGCAGGGGCGCACCACCCTCATCATTGCGCACCGCCTGGCCACCGTGCAGAAGGCGCACCGCATCGTGGTGCTGGAAGAAGGGCGCATCGTCGAAACCGGCACGCCTGCCGATTTGCGCAAGCAGGGCGGGCTTTACGCGCGGCTGGCGCGCCTGCAGTTCGACGTTTGATTGGCGGCGGCTGCCGAAGGGTATCCGGCTGCCGCCAAGACAGCGGCTCGCAAAAAGATTGGATTAGTTCGCCGTCAGGCGTTTGGCGATCTGGGCGACATGCCGGCCCTGGAAGCGCGCGATCTCCAGTTCATTCTCGCTCGGCATGCGCTTGCCGTCGCCGCCGGCCAGGGTTGAGGAGCCGTAGGGCGAGCCGCCGGTGATTTCCGTCATTACCGTGAGGCCCTTGCAGGAATATGGCACGCCGACGATCACCATGCCGTGATGCAACAGCGTCGAGTGGAAGGAGGTGATCGTCGTTTCCTGTCCGCCGTGCTGCGTGCCGGTGCTGGTGAATACGCTGGCGACCT
>CAYNYH010000057.1:0-15359 GCA_964401425.1 uncultured Gallionella sp.
CTCGGCCTGTGCGGTTATTCGCCCGAAGACCTGCTGTTGCGTGACGGGTTTTACCGGGCGTGCGCGCAGGCGTTGGCCGAACTCGCCGGGAAAACTTCCGGCATCGCGGTGGTGGTGGGGCATCCCCATCAGGAGGGCAGGAAGCGCTACAACGCGGCTTCGTTGCTCCGGGATGGCGCAGTCGTCGCAACCTATTTCAAGCATGAGTTGCCGAACTATGCGGTATTCGATGAGAAGCGCTACTTCGACCATGGCAGCGAGCCTTGCATATTCGAGATGGAAGGCATCCGCTTTGCCCTGAATATCTGTGGCGATGTATGGGAAGCCGATGCTGCCCGCCAGGCGCGTAATGCCGGTGCGCAGGTGTTGCTGGTGCCCAATGCATCGCCCTATGCGACGCGCAAACAGGAGGCGCGTTACGACATCATCCGCGAGCGTATTGCGGAAACCGGCCTCGCGGTGGTTTATGCCAACCTGGCCGGCGGCCAGGATGAACTGATTTTCGACGGAGGCTCGTTCGCCATGGACAGCAGCGGTAGCCTGACTGCGCAGGCCACCCGCTTCGAGGAGGCCTTGCTGATGCTGGAAATAGGGGCGGAGTTGCGTCCTGTGGGCGAGATTGCCGAGGCGTTGAGCGAGGAGGCCGAAGTTTATCGTGCGCTGTGCCTGGGCGTGCGCGACTACGTCGGCAAGAATCGCTTTCCGGGTGTGTTGCTGGGGATGTCGGGCGGGATCGATTCCGCATTGACCCTGGCCATAGCGGCTGATGCGCTGGGTGCGGACAAGGTTCATGCGGTGATGATGCCGTCGCCCTATACCGCGCAGATCAGCCTGGATGATTCGCGCAAGATGGTGAAAATCCTCGGCGCGCGCTACGACGAAATTCCCATTGAGGCGATGTTCCAGAGCTATCTGACCGCGCTGGATCCCGCCTTTGCCGGACGCGCGGTGGATACTACCGAGGAAAATCTGCAGGCGCGCATCCGCGGCACCTTGCTGATGGCCTTGTCGAACAAATTCGGCTCGCTGGTGCTGACCACCGGCAACAAGTCCGAAATGACCGCAGGCTATGCCACGCTCTACGGCGACATGGCGGGCGGCTTCGCTGTGCTGAAGGATGTGAGCAAGACGCTGGTGTATCGCCTGGCGCGTTACCGCAACACGCTGGGGCAGGTGATTCCGGAACGCATCATCACGCGCGCGCCGAGCGCCGAATTGCGTGCGGACCAGACCGACCAGGACAGCCTGCCGCCCTACGATGTGCTGGACGCCATCATGGCTTGCTATGTCGAGCGTAACCTCACGATTCCGGAAATCATCGCGCGCGGCTACCCGGAAGCCGACGTGCGCCGCGTGGTGCACCTGATCCGCATCAGCGAATACAAGCGCCGCCAATCCGCGGTGGGCATCCGCATCACGGAACGCAGTTACGGCAAGGACTGGCGCTATCCGATTACGGTGCGCTACCAGGATAACTTTTAAGAAGCTGCCTTGTAAATTGCTGCGGAGGGTGTCTGCGTTCCGTGCGCCTTGCATCCATACCTCCTCGCGAATCTTTAAAAGAACCTTCAAAGTTAATTTCCTTTAAGCGCGAATTTTGTTACAATGCGCCGCGTTTTGAGATGGGCTTCGAGCCCGTTTTTTATTTGTGGGCGGTCATTTATGGATGTGATGGAACTGGTCGAAACGACGGTAAATGGCCTGGGCTATGAGCTGGTGGATTTCGAGCGCTCCGGGCGCGGGCTGTTGCGCGTGTTCATCGACAAGCCGGAAGGCATCCGGGTGGAGGATTGCGAGACGGTCAGCCATCAGCTCACGCGCCTGTTCCTGGTCGAGAATGTGGCTTACGACCGCCTCGAAGTTTCCTCGCCGGGGCTGGACAGGCCGCTGAAGAAGGAAGCGGATTTTGTGCGTTTCGCCGGGCAGAAGGTGCAACTCAAGCTGCGCCTGCCGTTGGCGGGGCGCAAAAACTTCGTCGGTGTCATAGGCGAGGTGAGCAACGGAATATTGCAGTTGGATGTGGATGGCAGTCGGGTGGCAATCGAACTGTCGAATCTGGACAAGGCGCGATTGGTGCCGGAGATCAGTTTTTAACGCCTGCTGCTGACAGACAGACAATTAGTTGGAGAATGGTATGAGCCGTGAAATTTTATTGCTGGTGGATGCGCTGTCCCGCGAGAAGAACGTGGAGAAGGAGGTCGTATTCGAAGCGCTTGAATCCGCCCTGGCTTCCGCGACCCGGAAGCGCTTTGCGGATGAAGCCGATGTGCGTGTCTCGATCGACCGCAACACCGGCGAATACGAATCTTTCCGCCGCTGGGAGGTGATGGACGACGAAACCTTCGAGACGCCGGACATGCACATCAAGCTGGAAGAGGCGCAAAAGCGCAAGGCCGATATCCAGCTCGGCGAGTTTATCGAGGAGCCGCTGGAATCCATCGATTTCGGGCGTATCGGGGCGCAAGCCGCGAAGCAGGTCATTTTCCAGAAGATCCGCGATGCCGAACGCGAGCAGGTGCTGAGCGATTTCCTGGATCGCAAGGAGCATCTGGTTTCCGGTACCGTGAAACGGCTGGAGCGCGGCAATGCGCTTGTCGAATTCGGCAAGATCGAGGCCTTGCTGCCGCGCGAGCAGATGATCCCGAAGGAAAACCTGCGCGTCAGCGACCGCGTCAAGGCGCACCTGCTGCGGGTGGATCGCAGCGCGCGCGGCCCGCAGGTGATCCTGTCGCGCACCTCGCCGGAATTGCTGACCAAGCTGTTTGAGCTGGAGGTGCCGGAGATCGAGGAAAAGCTGCTGGAAATCGTCAGTGCCGCGCGTGACCCCGGTTCGCGCGCCAAGATTGCGGTGCTATCGCACGACCCGCGCATCGACCCCATCGGCACCTGCGTCGGAATGCGCGGTTCGCGCGTGCAAGGCGTGACCAACGAACTGGCCGGCGAGCGCGTGGACATCATCCTCTGGTCGGAAGATCCCGCCACTTATGTCATCAACGCGCTGGCTCCCGCCGAGGTGAGCAGCATCGTGGTGGACGAAGAGAAGCACAGCATGGACGTCGTGGTCGAAGAGGAAAACCTGGCGCAGGCGATCGGGCGCGGCGGCCAGAACGTGCGCCTGGCCAGCGAGTTGACGGGATGGGAACTCAACATCATGACCGTCGAGCAGTCCAACGAGAAACATGCCGAGGAGTTTTCCAAGACGCGCGAAATGTTCATGGAAAAACTGGACGTGGACGAAGAGGTCGCCGATATCCTGGTGCAGGAAGGCTTCAATACGCTGGAAGAAGTGGCATACGTGCCGCTGGAAGAAATGCTGGAAATCGAGTCGTTCGACGAAGCGACAGTGAACGAGTTGCGCAGCCGCGCGCGCAACTCATTGCTGACCGCCGCGATTGCCAACGAGGAAAAAGTGGAGCACGGCATTGAAGACTTGCTCAAGCTGGAAGGCATGGACGAGCAAATCGCGCGCACCCTGGCGGCAAAGGGAGTGGCGACGCAGGAGCAATTGGCAGACCTGGATGTGGATGAGCTGGTGGAGCTTACCGGCATGGACAACGAACGCGCCAACACGTTGATCATGGCGGCACGCGCGCCCTGGTTTGCTTGAATCGGTTAAGGATTCTCTTAAGGACGGCTAATGGGAAAAATGAACGTAGCGCAATTTGCGACGGAACTCGGGTTGCCGGTTGCCTTGTTGCTTGAGCAGTTGAAGGCGGCAGGGGTAAGTAAAAAACAGGAGGCCGACCCGGTTTCCGAAAAGGACAAGGCGCAATTGCTGGAGCATTTGCGTCAGTCGCATGGCGCCGAAAAGCCCGCCAAGAAAATTACGCTAACGCGCCGCGAAACGACGGAAATCAAGAAAGCCGACAGTACAGGCCGGGCACGTACCATTCAGGTTGAAGTGCGCAAACGCCGTGTAGTGGCTCCGGCAGCTGCCACAGAAGCGGCTGCGCCGGCGCCTGACGCTTTGCCCAAGGGAGGCGAAGCGCCCAAGAAGGTGCTGGGCGAGCAGGAACTGGCCGCGCGCGAAGAGGAAGCGCGTTTGCAGGCCGAACTCGCGGCGCGCCAGGCAGCCGAAGTGCAAGCCAAGCAGGAACGCGGCAAGCGCAAGACCACCAAGAAGGCTGCTGAGCCGGAGCCGGAACAGAAAGCTGTTGCTCCGGCGGTGAAAGAAGAAGTCGCGCCCGTTGTGGCGGCGCCGGTGGTCGATCTGGCCGAGGGTACGCTGCACAAGCCGACGCCCAAGCCCGGCGACAAGGTGGTCAAGCCAAGCAAAAAACCCAAGGCCGAGGTCAAGGCCAGCCCATGGGACGAAAAAGGGCACAAGAAGCGCACTCCGGTCAAAACCGGCGAGAAGACGGGAACCTGGGCGACGCCGGTACGCGCACCGCGCCACGACAGGCACAAACATGCTGCCGAGCCTGAGCATGCCTTCTCGTTGCCAACCGAACCGATCGTGCGCGAAGTGGCCGTTCCGGAAACCATCACCGTCGCCGAACTGGCGCAGAAGATGGCCGTCAAGGCTGCCGAAATCATCAAGGTGCTGATGAAAATGGGCTCGATGGTGACCATCAACCAGGTGCTGGACCAGGAAACCGCGATGATCGTCGTGGAGGAAATGGGGCATATCGCCAAGGCCGCCAAGGTGGACGATTTGGACGCCTATCTGCTGGATGCCGAAGCGCCTCATGATGTGGCGCTGGAGTCGCGCGCGCCGGTCGTCACCGTGATGGGCCACGTCGACCACGGCAAGACCTCGCTGCTGGACTACATCCGCCGCACCCGCGTCGCTTCCGGCGAAGCGGGCGGCATTACCCAGCATATCGGCGCATATCACGTCGATACGCCGCGCGGCATGATTACCTTCCTCGATACACCGGGCCATGAGGCATTTACCGCGATGCGTGCGCGCGGCGCCAAGGCGACCGACATCGTGATCCTGGTGGTGGCCGCCGATGACGGCGTGATGCCGCAGACGAAAGAAGCGATCCACCATGCCAAGGCCGGCAACGTGCCGATCGTGGTGGCCGTCACAAAAATTGACAAGCCCGAAGCCAATTCCGAACGCGTCAAGCAGGAGCTGGTTGCCGAAGGCGTGGTGCCGGAAGACTGGGGTGGCGACGCAATGTTCGTCGAAGTTTCCTCCAAGTCAGGCCAAGGCATCGACCAGTTGCTTGAAGGTGTGCTGCTTCAAGCCGAGGTGCTGGAGCTGAAGGCACCGCGTGCGACCCATGCCAAGGGGCTGGTGATCGAGGCTCGCCTGGACAAGGGCAAGGGGCCGGTCGCCACCGTGCTGATCCAGTCCGGCACCATGAAGCGCGGCGATGCGGTTTTGGTCGGGTCGGTGTTCGGTCGCGTGCGCGCCATGCTGGATGAAAACGGCAAGGCGGTCAACGAAGCGGGGCCGTCCATTCCGGTCGAGATCCAGGGCCTGTCCGAAGTCCCTTCGGCCGGCGAGGAGTTGCTGGTAATGGCCGACGAAAAACGGGCGCGCGAGATTGCGTTGTTCCGCCAGGGCAAGTATCGCGGCGTGAAACTGGCCAAACAGCAGGCCGCCAAGCTGGAAAACATGTTCGAGCAGATGGCCGAGGGTGAAGTACGCACCTTGTCGCTGATCGTGAAATCCGATGTGCAGGGCTCTGCCGAGGCGATTGCGCAATCCTTGCAAAAACTCTCCACCAACGAAGTCAAGGTCAACCTGATTCACGGAGGCGTGGGGGCGATCACGGAGTCGGACATCAATCTGGCACTGGCTTCCAAGGCGATCGTGATCGGCTTCAACACCCGTGCCGATGCGGCTGCGCGCAAGCTGGCCGAGACATCCGGTGTGGACATCCGCTACTACAACATCATCTACGCCATGGTCGACGAGATCAAGGCAGCGCTTTCCGGCATGCTGGCACCCGAGAAGAAGGAAGTCATCCTCGGTATGGTCGAGGTGCGCCAGGTGTTCACCGTTTCCAAGGTGGGTACGATTGCCGGCTGCTATGTGCTGGAAGGCATGGTGAAACGCGGCGCGAGGGTGCGCCTGCTGCGCGACAACGTGGTGATCCACGATGGTGAGTTGGATTCGCTGAAGCGCTTCAAGGACGACGTGAAGGAAGTGAAGTCCGGCTTCGAGTGCGGCCTGTCGCTGAAGAATTTCAACGACCTGGTTGTAGGCGACAAGCTCGAAGCGTACGAAATCGTTGAGGTTGCGCGCGCGCTGTAATGGCGGACTTTGCAAGAACGGATCGGGTTGCCCAGCAGATTCAGCGCGAATTGGCCGAACTGGTGCGCCTTGAAGTCAACGATCCGCGCGTGCGCCTGGTGACCATCACCGGCGTCGAAGTTGCGGGCGACTATTCCCATGCCAAGATTTTTTTCACCCGGCTGGACGGCAAGCACGCCGAGGCGCAGCAAGGCCTGGAGCGTGCCAGCGGTTTCCTGCGTGGCCGGCTGGCGCACAGCCTGAAACTGCGCGTGATGCCGCAACTGCATTTCGTCTACGATGCCTCCGTCGAACGCGGCAGCCGCCTGTCGCAACTCATCGACCAGGCGGTGGCCAGCGATAAGCTACATTCCGATAAACCCGAATAACCCTTTTAACCACGAAGTTCACGAAGGGCACGAAGAAAAGCTAGTGGTTGTTCCGTGAATGCCGGTTACCCTGTGGATGATCTGCCAACAACCTGTAGCCCCATGAAAAATCTTCGTGATCTTCGTGCCCTTCGTGGTGTAGTGTTTTTTTCTGGATAACCTTCATGGCACGCACTTTTCGCCCGCTGGACGGCGTGCTGTTGTTCGACAAGCCGCTGGAACTAAGCTCCAACACCGCGCTGCAGAAAGTCCGCCGCCTGTTCCAGGCCGAGAAGGCCGGGCATACCGGCACCCTCGACCCCCTTGCTACCGGCCTGCTGCCGGTCTGTTTCGGCGAGGCCACCAAATTTTCCACTGCTTTGCTGGACGCCGACAAGACCTATCGCGCCCTGTTGCGCCTCGGGCAGACCACCAGCACCGGCGACGCAGAAGGCGAAATCATCGCCGAACACCCGGTTGAGGCCGGGCAGGCCGACGTCGATGCCGTGCTGGCAAAATTTCGCGGCGAGATCCAGCAGCTTCCGCCCATGCACAGCGCGCTCAAGCACCAGGGCAAGCCGCTCTACGAATACATCCGCAAGGGCGAAACCATCGAACGCGAGCTGCGCAATGTGACGATCCACGAACTGGTGCTGAACCACTTCGGCGGCAACGAGATGGACATCACCGTGCGCTGCAGCAAGGGGACTTACATACGCACGCTCGCCGAAGACATCGGCGCGGCACTCGGCTGCGGCGCACACTTGATCGGGCTGCGCCGCACCGCCATTGCCCATTTCGACTTGCGGAACGCCCATAGCTTGTCGCAACTCGAGGCGATGACCGAGGCCGAACGCGATGCCTGTGTGCTGCCGCTGGAAGCCCTGATGCCGGACATGCCCAGGCTGCAACTGGATGCAGTGCAAACCCAGCGGCTCGCACAAGGGCAACGGCTGGGCCTGGACACCGGCTTGCCGGACGGCAGGGTCTGCCTGCATGGCCCGCAGGGCTTCATCGGAGTGGGGCTGCTGCAAGGCCGCCGCCTAGCCCCGGACCGGCTGTTGTCCGGCGTGGCAAAACAGGCTGCCAAGGCTGGGTTGGCGGAAAATTTTGGGGTTGAGCAATAAGGGCATTCAAGGGTAGAATGCCGCACTTTTTTTAGGAGAGAAGACTAATGGCAATTACCGCCGCGCAAAAAGCGCAAATCGTCGCCGACTTTCAACGTGCCAAGAGCGACACAGGTTCCCCCGAAGTGCAGGTGGCTTTGATTACCGCGCGCATCGCTTATCTGACCGACCATTTCAAGGACAACACCAAGGATCACCATTCCCGCCGTGGCCTGCTGCGCCTGGTGAGCCGCCGCCGCAAGCTGCTCGACTACCTCAAGAGCAAGGATGATGCGGGCTACCGCGCGTTGATCCAACGCCTGGAAATTCGCAAGTAACAGATAGTATCCAGCGGGTCGCTCAGGCGGCCCGCGTTGTTTTGTCTTGTCACAACGCGTGGCGCGATGGCGCGCCAGGCCACCCATAGAGAGGTCTATCTTGAGTCACTATAAAAAAACATTAGCATACGGCAAGCATCAACTCACGCTGGAAACCGGCGAAATCGCGCGCCAGGCCAGCGGTGCGGTGATGGTCAGCCTGGACGACACCATGGTGCTGGTCACGGTGGTCGGCAGGAAAGATGCCAAGCCCGACCAGGATTTTTTCCCGCTGACCGTGGATTACCAGGAAAAAACCTACGCTGCGGGCAAGATTCCCGGCAGCTTCTTCAAACGTGAAGGCCGCCCGAGTGAAAAGGAAATCCTGACTTCGCGCCTGATCGACCGCCCGTTGCGTCCGCTGTTCCCGGAAAGCTTCTACAACGAAGTGCAGATCATCGCGACGGTGATGTCTTCGGACAGCGAAGTCGATTCCGATATTCCCGCCATGATCGGTGCATCCGCCGCACTGGCGTTGTCCGGCATCCCGTTCGATGGCCCGATCGGCGCAGCGCGCGTGGGTTATGCCAATGGCCAATACCTGCTCAACCCGACCGCAACGGAACTCGCGACCTCGCAAATGGATCTGGTGGTCGCCGGCACCGACCGTGCCGTGCTGATGGTGGAATCCGAAGCGCAGCAATTGTCCGAAGACGTGATGCTCGGCGCAGTGATGTTCGGCCACGAACAGATGCAAGTCGTGATCCAGGCCATCAATGAAATGGCCGACGCAGTCGGCGCACCCGCCTGGGATTGGACTCCGCCAGCCAAGGATGAGGCTTTGATTGCGCAGATCGCCAGCCTCGCCGAAGCCGAACTGGGCAAGGCATATGCGATCCGTTCCAAGCAGGCGCGCACCGATGCGGTGAATGCGATCCGCGACCAAGTGATAGCCGCCATCATCACGCCCGAGAACGCCAGCCAGAAGAACCATGTCAACGACCTGTTCAGCGCACTGGAAGCCAAGATTGTGCGCGGGCAGATCCTGAGCGGCGAGCCGCGCATCGATGGCCGCGACACCCGCACCGTGCGCCCCATCACCATCCGCAACGGCGTCTTGCCGCGCGTCCACGGCTCCTCGTTGTTTACCCGCGGTGAAACCCAGGCCATCGTGGTGGCAACCTTGGCCAGCATGCGCGATGCGCAACGGATAGACGCGCTGCAAGGCGAATATACCGACCGTTTCATGCTGCACTACAATTTTCCGCCGTTCTCCACCGGCGAAACCGGCCGCGTGGGCACGCCCAAGCGCCGCGAAATCGGCCACGGCCGCCTGGCCAAGCGCGCGCTGGCTGCGGTGCTGCCCAACGAGGAAGATTTCGGCTACGCCATCCGCGTGGTGTCGGAAATCACCGAATCGAACGGCTCCAGCTCGATGGCCTCGGTATGCGGCGGCTGCCTGTCGCTGCTGGATGCCGGCGTGCCGATGAAGGCGCATGTCGCTGGCATCGCCATGGGCCTGATCAAGGAAGGCAACCGCTTCGCGGTGCTGACCGACATCCTCGGCGATGAGGATCATCTGGGCGACATGGACTTCAAGGTGGCCGGCAGCGAAACCGGCGTAACCGCGCTGCAAATGGACATCAAGATCAACGGCATCACCCGCGACATCATGCAGGCTGCCCTGACCCAGGCCCGCGAAGGCCGCATGCACATTCTCGGCCTGATGAAACAGGCCATGCCGCAGGCACGCGGGGAAGTTTCCAGCTATGCGCCGCGCATGATCAAGATCAAGATCAATCCGGAGAAGATCCGCGACGTGATCGGCAAGGGCGGGGCAGTGATCCGCGCCATCACCGAAGAAACCGGCACGACCATTGACATCGACGATGACGGCAACATCGTCATCGCCTGCGTAAGCGGCGAGGCGGGCGAAATGGCCAGGAAGCGCATCGAGGACATCGTGGCGGACGTGGAAGTCGGCAAGATATACGAAGGCCCGGTGGTCAAGCTGCTCGACTTCGGCGCTCTGGTGAACGTGTTGCCTGGCAAGGATGGCCTGCTGCACATCTCCCAGATCGCCCACGAACGCGTCAACAGCGTGTCGGATCACCTCAAGGAAGGCCAGGTGGTGAAGGTGAAGGTGCTGGAGGTCGACGACAAGGGACGCATGAAGCTGAGCATGAAGGCTTTGCTGGCCGCTCCTGAAGCCAAGGCGGCGCCTGTTACCGAATAGCATTCAGGCACCGACAAAACAAGAAAGCCCTGCCGGATGCGGCAGGGCTTTTTGTTTTTCAATCAGAGGCAAATAGCGAGGAAAGTGCTTTCTACGACATAGCCTGAAGGGTCATATAGTCGCCGAAAAAATAGCCAAGGGTCGCTTGGCTATTTCTGTTTTTGGCTACGACATAACCTGAAGGCTAGTCTTCGCCGAAAACAAAAGGCCACGGAAACTGTGGCCTTTTTTGCTTTTAGTTCTGGCGTAACATAAGCTTCGCGTATGTTAGCCTGCACTGAAAGCAGGTCGCGAAATGCTATTTCTGCTGCTTTTGGCTATGACATAACCTGAAGGTTAGTCTCCGCCGAAAGCAAATAGCGAAACCTTATTTCGCTATTTGCTTTTCACGAATCTCGTCCAGGGTCTTGCAGTCGATGCACAGGGTAGCGGTCGGTCTTGCTTCGAGGCGGTTCAGGCCGATTTCGATGCCGCAGTTGTCGCAGTAGCCATAATCCCCCGCATCAATCTTGGCAAGCATCTCATTGATTCTCTTGATGAGTTTACGTTCGCGATCGCGGTTGCGCAGTTCCAGCCCCATGTCTGACTCCTGCGTGGCGCGGTCATTCGGGTCGGCAAATACCGTCGCCTCATCCTGCATGGCGTGCACGGTACGGTCGATATCCTCACCCAGTTCGGACTTGATGTCGTTCAGGATTTTGCGGAAATGGTCGAGCTGCTTGGGGTTCATGTACTCCTCGCCCTTTTTGGCCTTGTAAGGAGCGACGGGTTTGTGTGGCTGTACCGGCATTACATTTCTCCAATGGGAAAATCAAAGTTCGCTTTAATACCAGAAAGCGCCTGTTCATGCAAATAAATGGCCCTGCGCTTAACCAGCCGCCAGCAGCAAAAACAGGCTGGGGCGCTTGTTCAGTTGCGGCTGGGGCAGCAGCCTCCATTGGGCGATGGAGCGGGTCTGGATCGATTCGCCGGGCAGGGTGATGTCGGTGGCGACGCACAGCAGCGTCTGCGGGCGGCAGCGGGCGAGCAGGGCACCGAACATCTTTTCGTTGCGGTACGGCGTTTCGATGAATAGCTGGGTCTGCTTGCGCTTGGCCGAATCGGCTTCCAGCGCCGCGATCGCCTTGTTCCTCTCCGTCTCCTCGACGGGCAGATAGCCGTGGAAGGCGAAGCACTGGCCGTTCAGGCCGGAAGCCATGAGTGCCAACAGGATGGAGGAGGGGCCGACCAGCGGCACGACGCGTATGCCATTGCGGTGCGCCAGGTTGACCAGGTCCGCACCGGGGTCGGCGATGCCGGGGCAGCCTGCCTCGGAAAGGATGCCGACATCTTCCCCGGCCAACAGCGGCGCGAGCAGTTCCGCCAGTTCCTGGGGTGCGGTGTGTTCGTTGAGCGAGGCGAAGTGCAGCGACTGGATCGGCTGCTCGGGCTTGAGCGCGGCAAGGAATTGCCGAGCGGTCTTGGGGTGCTCCACCACGAAATGCCGAAGCCTGCGCGCGATATCGATGACATGTTGCGGCAACACCTGTCCGGCAGGGGTTTCGCCCAGCGTGCAGGGAATGAGGTAGAGCGTGCCCGGCCTGGCTGTCATGGCTAAAACAGGCGCACGTTCTCGCGGCGCAGCATTCCGGCCAGCAGGATCAGCGGCAGGCCGATCAGCGCATTCGGGTCGTCGCCGGCCATCTTGCTCATCAGCGCGATGCCCAGCCCTTCGGATTTTGCGCTGCCGGCGCAGTGGTAGGGCTGCTCCTTGAGCAGGTAGCCCTCGATCTCGGCGTCGCTGAGGTCGCGCAGCGTGACATGGTTTTCCGCGACTTCGGTTTGCATGTTGCCGGTTTTGCCGTTCAACAGCGCCACGGCGGTATAGAAACAGGTCGTCTTGCCGCGCATGGCACGCAACTGCCTGACCGCGTTGTCGTGGGTGAGCGGCTTGCCGAGCTGTTGGCCTTCCAGCAGGGCGACCTGGTCGGAGCCGATGATCAGCGCATCGGGGTATTTGGCCGCAACGGCGCGGGCTTTTTCCTGCGCGAGGCGCACCGAGGTAGTGCGTGCCGCTTCGCCCGGCAGCGGCGTTTCATCCACATCGGGGGCGGCGGTCTCGAAGGGGAGCCGCAGCCGTTTGAGGAGCTCGCTGCGGTAAACGGAGGTGGAGGCGAGGACAAGCAACTGAGAATTCAACTATTATTCCTTGGGATTTTTGACAGGGAGCGGCGAAAAATATATCATGCGCGCCTCATGTCCGCACGGCCTTTCATCGACAGCCTGGATTTTGCCGGGAATGGCAGGCAAATAAGCGGCGAAGTGCCGGTTGCCGAGTTGCCGCGTTTGCTGGATGCCCTGGAAGATTCTCAGGGAATCATGAAGTACACGGTACGCGGCGGCGCAGACAAGCAAGGCCATCCCCTGCTGGAAGTCGGCATAACCGGAAACTGCCGGTTGCGTTGCCAGCGCTGCCTCGGTGCGATGGATCATGCGGTGCAGATCGATACGCGGCTGCTGTTGCGCGACCAGGCCAGCCTGGATGCGCTGGACGATGAGGAAGAAGAAGAGCTCGACAGCATCCTGGCAGATACGCACCTGGATGTGCTGAATCTGCTGGAAGAAGAGATTCTGCTGAGCCTGCCAATCGCGCCCCGGCATGAATTCGGCGCTTGTCAGGCAACAGGGGTTGAGAGCAGGCATGAGGCGGAAGAGAGTCCTTTTGCGGCTTTGGTGAAATTGAAGCGTAGTTAACAGGTTTTATTAGGAGGCAACATGGCAGTTCAGCAGAACAAAAAATCCCCGTCCAAGCGCGGCATGCACCGCGCCCACGATTTTCTGACCAACCCGGCAACGGCGGTCGAGCCGACCACGGGCGAAGCTCATTTGCGCCACCATATCAGCCCGAACGGCTTTTACCGTGGCAAGAAGGTAGTCAAGACCAAGGGCGAGTAAGCCCTTAAGCTACGCAGCCGGCCGTGAAGGCCGGCTGCGTTTTCTTTTCCATTCCTGATTTTTCTTCCAAGGAATCGCCTAGTGGACGTCACATTGGCCATAGACGCGATGGGAGGCGATCATGGCACGGCGGTCACCGTCCGCGCCGCGGTCGATTACCTGAAGCATTCTCCCGGCGACACCATCGTTCTGGTGGGTATTCCCGATGCCATCGAATCCGAGTTGCGCAATCTGGGTAAGCAGACGAACGCCCATTTGCGCATTCATCCCGCCAGCGAAGTGGTGGGGATGGACGAGTCGCCGCAATCGGCGATGCGCGGCAAGAAGGATTCCTCAATGCGCGTCAGCATCGACCTGGTCAAGAGCGGCGAGGCGCTGGCCTGCGTCAGCGCGGGCAACACCGGCGCGCTGATGGCGACGGCGCGCTACGTGCTGAAAACCCTCCCGGGCATCGACCGCCCTGCGATCGCCTCGTACCTGCCGACCAGGAAAGGCCAGATCTGCATGCTGGACCTCGGCGCGAACACCGATTGCACCGCCGAGCACCTGCTGCAATTCGCGCTGATGGGCTCCACGCTGGTCACCGCGCTGGAGCATAAACCCAACCCCAGCGTCGGCCTGCTGAACATCGGCAGCGAAGACATCAAGGGCAACGAGGTGGTCAAACAGGCCGCCGAGCTGCTGCGCAACAGCGACCTGAATTTCTACGGCAACGTCGAAGGCAACGACATCTTCAAGGGCACCACCGACGTCGTGGTGTGTGACGGCTTCGTCGGCAACGTCGCGCTCAAGACCACCGAGGGGCTGGCGCAGATGCTGGGCGGTTTCCTGCGCGAAGAATTCGGCCGCAACGCCTTCACCAAGCTCGCCGGACTGGTGGCGATGCCGGTGCTCAAGGCCTTCAAGCACCGCGTCGATCCCCGCCGCTATAATGGTGCGAGTTTTCTCGGCCTGAAGGGCATCGTGGTGAAGAGCCACGGTTCGGCGGACGCCTATGCCTTCCGCTGCGCCATCGAGCGCGCCGCCGGGGAGGCGCGCGAGGGCATGCTGCGGCATATCAGCGAGCATATCGAGAAATGGCACCACGCGCGCCAAGGCGCGGAGCAAGGAGCAGTCTGATGCATTCAAGAATAATCGGCACCGGCAGCTATCTGCCCGCCAAGACGCTGACCAACTACGATCTGGAAAAGATCGTCGAGACCTCGCACGACTGGATTTTTTCGCGCAGCGGCATCGTCGAGCGGCATATCGCGGCGGAAGGCGAGATGACCAGCGACCTCGCCCTGCACGCCAGCCGCCGCGCCATCGAGGCGGCGGGAATCAAGGCGGACGAAATCGACCTGATCATCGTCGCAACCACTTCGCCGGACCAGATTTTCCCCAGCACTGCCTGCATCCTGCAGGACAAACTCGGCATCAAGAATTGCGGCGCGGCGTTCGACATGCAGGCGGTGTGCGGCGGCTTCGTCTACGCGCTGAATACCGCCGACCTGTACATCCGCGGCGGGCAGGCCAGGACCGCGCTGGTGGTCGGCGCGGAGGTGCTGTCGCGCATGCTGGACTGGACGGATCGCGGCACCTGCGTGCTGTTCGGCGACGGCGCCGGTGCGGTGGTGCTGCAGGCCAGCGAAACACCGGGCATCGTCGCCAGCAAGCTGCACGCCGACGGCCGCCATCGCGACATGCTGAAGGCCGGCGGCCACATCCGCCACGGCGAGGTGCAGGGCGATCCGTTCATCAAGATGGACGGCCAGGCCGTGTTCAAGTTCGCCGTCAAGGTGCTCAGCGAAGTCGTCGAGGAAGTGCTGGAGGAAAACAAGCTGCAAGGCTCCGACATCGACTGGCTGGTGCCGCACCAGGCCAACATCCGCATCATGGAAGCCACCGCGAAGAAGCTCGGCCTGGGCATGGACAACGTGGTGGTCACCGTCGCGCATCACGGCAACACCTCGGCGGCCTCGATCCCGCTGGCGCTGGACACCGCCGTGCAAGACGGGCGCATCAAACCCGGCCAGAACATCCTCATCGAAGCCGTCGGCGGCGGGTTCACCTGGGGTGCGGTGCTGATACGCTGGTAGTAACGTAGGTTGGGTTAGCGCAGCGTAACCCGACAATTTTGTGAAATTATTTGAAAACGTCGGGTTACGCTGCGCTAACCCGACCTACCGACTGGATTTCATATAAATAAATTAGATTTCGTATTTCCCG
>CAYNYH010000058.1:0-14893 GCA_964401425.1 uncultured Gallionella sp.
CTGGTGACGAATCCTGTGCATGGCCGGACAATCAGGCGGATATTTTTGACACTGGCGAGCATCTGGTAATCTGCCGCAATACGCCCCAGTATGGTGTTCACAGCACAGGTTTGTATCTGCGGGATCATCGTGCCCGCATCCAGCTTGGAAATGTCGAGCAAAGCATTCAACAGCGTGGAAAGCGCTTCGATGGAATGCTCAACCTGTTCGACCAGATGGCGTTGCTCGGCAGTGGACACCCTGCGCTGCAGTTCGGCGACGTATAAACCCAGGGCATGCAGCGGTTGGCGCAAGTCGTGGCTGGCCACCGCCAAAAAGTGGCTTTTATCATGGCTGGCGCGCTCTGCCTCTTCTTTCTTGACCCGTAAGGCCTGCGTCGCTTCCTCTACCCGCTGATGCAGAATTGTGTGTTCCTGCTGCAGTTGTGTGGCCATTTCATTGAGCCCCTGCTCCAGGGTATTCAGTTCACTGACATGGGTTTGCAGGAAAATGCGCGTGGCAAGATTCCCCCTGCCTATCGCCTGCACGGCATTGCTAAGCTTGCGGATCGGATGGGTAATAGTACGGCTTGCAAGGTGCACAAAATAGAAAAACAATCCCAGCAACAAAGAGGTTACCGCCACGGTAACCCTGAGCATATGCATCTTGGCTTTTTCGATGCGCTGCTTGTCCATTTCCACGATAATCGCGCCTATCTTCTGCGCGGCAAGCGGCTTATTGCCGCTTGCCTCGTCCAGAACGATCTGCTCAGGGACAATCGGCTGGTATACCCATATGCTTTCCTCATGGTTGCTCACCGGGGTCAGCAGATTTGATTCTTCGCTGGTGACTGTCTGCTTCAGGCCGGTTTGACCCACAAGATAGTCGCTTGCCGCTAGGCTCACCTCGGTAAACACATTTCTGGGAGGATGGGAAAATTCTCCTGCGCTGACCAAAGTTTCGAAGGATGCCCCCAGAATAACCACCCCGCGTACATCCGGCTGATGCAAGCCCCCATTGGCAATATTCTGCAAAAACGCCAGATTGTTTGAAAATACGCCGTATTCACCGCTCGAAGCAAGCTGGCGAGCAATCGACTTGCCGCGCTCCTGCAAGTTTTGGTCCAAGTCAGAGAAGCGGCCATGCAGGAAAAATGACTCCAGGCTGACTGCCATGATGAACAACGGGATAAGCGTCAACCAGGCGACCTGTTGGCGTATGCTGTATCGTCTCACCGCCTCCCCTCCCCGGCTTTATCCATGCGCTCGCGTACCGTCTCCGGCGAGTCCAGTGCTATCCCGAGCGAGCGAGCAACCTGCTGATTCAACCCGATACTGAACAAGAGGGGATACCGTGGCTCGGGCAATTGCCCGCTCTTTGAAAATGAAATGATCGCTTCGGCGGCTTGCCCGGCAATCTGTTCGGGTGTTGAAAAAATGGCGCCAAGCGCACCGGCATTGACATAAGCCTGAGAGATACCGATCAAGGGGACTTTGTGCCGGTAGCTGGTCAACAGGATGTTGCGCACGTTGCTGCTGCTGTATATTTCGCTGTCGGGGACGACCAACAGCACATCGCTGTTGCTCAAGACGCTTTCCAGCGTAGCAAACAAGCTTTCGACTGAAGTCGATTGAGCGTTGAGGGACATTCCCCGCGGCAAGCGAGGAAGGGTGATACGCATATCTGACGAATAAATCAGGCCGACGGTCTTGTGCGCGGGAAGAGCCGCCTGGATAAAACTTAACTGCCTGCCCCATGGCTGGTCAAGATAAACCGCCGAAATATTCTCGGAATGCTGGTGCACAGAATGGCTTTCCAGCAATGTTTCATACCCCACTCTGGGAACCATTACAACCAGCACCGGTGCATTGGACTTGGCAAGGGCAAGCTCCGTTGCTTTCATGCCAACGGCAATGACCAGCTTGGCATCAGCCCCGTTGCCGTTCTGTGATTCAATAACGTTCACATCAGCCTTGCTTGCAGCAAGCGCCGTTTTAAGTGCGGCCGAGAATTGTTGGTAGGGTTGGCTGTTGTCACTCAACACCAGGCGCACGCCCATTGTTTCCGCCTGGGCCATGGCTGTCAGCAGCGCGATTGCGCTTGATAACGACAGGATGGCTAATTGGCGGAGCATTGGCGGCAGGGCTTAATAACCCAACGTTGCGGTGAGATAGGCACGACGCTTGTGCCTGGTTTGCGTGCTGTAGTCGAAATAATGATCGCTCAGCGCATTTTGTACTACCAAGGCGATTTCGCCACCGCCCGATCCTCTTTTTTTGCTTTGCCATCCGCCAAAACTTTGAGCCACCCGAAAATCCAGATAGCGCGTCAATGGCTGCATGAGTCCTGCATCTAGAGATCGAACCGGATCTGTATGGTAAAACCCGGTGCTGAACTGCAACCCCTCGTGAAAATCATGTGAAAACAGCAGGCTGGCGCTATTCAACGGTACGGTCTGGGAGTATTTTTTTGCATAATCTATCAGCGACGCATTGATCGACGCAATGGGCGAAACCCGTGACGGACTTGCGCCGGCAACCTGATGCGTGTAATTCACGGTCAATCTGCTGCGCGCTCCCAGGTTGTAATTGAGAGTACCTTCCAGCCCGCTGTAAAAGGCGTTGAAATCGCTCTTGAAGCTTTTAGGGGTTACGATTGAACTAGCGTCCGCAACGAGATCCACCCAGATGATATTGCTGATCTGGTCGTGATATGCCCTGACATCGAGCGTCGAGCCAGCTTCATCCAACTGCCCGATATAGCCGATTTCACGGGAAATCGCTTTTTCCGGACCCAACCCGCCAGCCGCCGAAACGTTATGCCATGTCCATTGTGTGCCGGCCACGTTGTTTAAACGAACGGATTGATTCCCCAACTCCTCAACCATTTCGGGGTTGCGGTAGGCGACCGAAACGCTGGCACGCAACGTATCTCGCGGAGTGAGGTGGTGGTTATACGAGATGCGCGGCGAAACGCGCGATTGCCCCAGCGCATTTTTCTCCGCCATCGCCCCGATATTGATTAGGCTCGCAGGAGTGATGCGCCACTCGTCGTGCGCAAACAGGCGATACTCACGCCACGTCGGCGAATACCGCAAATTATTGGGTGCAGATGCCGAATCTTGGCGCGCTCCCATTCCCCACACCACGCGATTATCGGGAGAAGTGTTCAGCGTATGCTGCATTTCGAGATCGTGGCGGTGTATGA
The DNA here is from genome assembly GCA_964401425.1 of uncultured Gallionella sp. Lineage (GTDB taxonomy): Bacteria > Pseudomonadota > Gammaproteobacteria > Burkholderiales > Gallionellaceae > Gallionella. The sequence goes on from CAYNYH010000058.1 coordinate 3,187, forward strand.
CGGCATCATCGAAAACCGGGTAGCTACCCGAAGCGATCAGATTCAATGGGAATGCACAGGTGGCGCAAGACCTGCTGTACCGCTCGTCTTTCGTATTCCGGCCCAGATGGTAGTAATTGAGCTGGAGGTCGCTACTTCCACTGAAAGTATGCAGCCAGGTAAGCTGTTCGAAATCCGAGCTGACTTTCTGGTCGCGCAACGTGGAAAAAATCCCGGTCGCATTCAGACTCGGTATCTGGTCTCCGAGTTGCCGCGAGGAGTCGCTGTAACCAAGCTGAATATCAAGGCTATCGCTGCCAGTCGGGCGATAGTTGACTCGGGTATTGATCAATTGCGTGCGACTGGTATCGTTCAATGGGATAGTCAAGACATCTGGCATGGGATCAAAGCCGCTGTCGCCGCGCGAGGCCAGCGTCACCCGATAATCCCAGTTCTCTCCCGCTCCGCCAAAACGACCCGCAAGGTCCGAAACACCAGCCTCTCCCCATCTGGCGGAAACCTCTGCCTTGTGGGCATCGGAAGCAGGGCGTGTGGAAATATTGATCACGCCCTGTACGGAGTTTGAGCCGTGCGAAGCTGCCGATGGGCCGCGTACGACCTCGATTCGTTCTATATCCCCGATATCCAGCGGGAGCTCCGCCCAGTCCACATGCCCGAATATCGGCATGTAAATCGAGCGGCCATCGACCAGCACCTGCATCCTGCGCGCATAGGCATCGGTAACGCCGCGGTACGACACTATGGGCGTGTGCCCGTTCTCATATGCCACGTACATCGAGGGCACCAGCTTGAACACGTCGGCGAAATTGCGGGCGCCGGAAGCCACGATCATCTTCCTGTCGATCACCGTTATGGCGTTGGGTGTCTCAGAAATCGGCTGGGAAAGCCGCGAAGCGCTGAGCACAACGGGCAAATCCTGGAAATAATCCTGCTCGCTCGGATAGTCGGCGGCTCCAGCATCTCCGCAGGATATGCCAATCAATAAAGAGGCTACAGGCAGCCGCTGCAATAATTGCTTCATGCTTCCCATTCCTTTCCCGATTACGCTTTTGTTTTGAGCTGGTTATTGCCAGGCGACGGCCTGCAATACAGCTACGCGTGATTATACGGGGGAATAATGAAAATGGCGTGGATATTGGGGTGGCTGATGGGACTCGAACCCACGACAACCGGAATCACAATCCGGGACTCTACCAACTGAGCTACAGCCACCACTGAACACTGCCTGTCCGACACTGGCGTGCCCGACAGGAATCGAACCTGTAACCCCCAGCTTAGAAGGCTGGTGCTCTATCCGGTTGAGCTACGGGCACAATTCTTTTCTCTAAAAATCCAGATTTCATCCCAACTGCCACGTTGCGTAAAAAATTTCTTGCTTGCATATAAAGCATATGCGGCGCTGTGAAATTTTTTCCACGCCTTGCATTTGGGCGAACTCTGAATTTCTAGAGCTACCCTAGGGCTAATTGAAAAGCTGCTGGAACCTGGTCGGGGTGGAGAGATTCGAACTCCCGACATCCTGCTCCCAAAGCAGGCGCGCTACCAGGCTACGCTACACCCCGAAGGCTGCGCATTATACAGGCGCAAACTTATAAATCAATTCAGTTCTGGTATTTTTTCAGTCTGGGCGAAGCCAGCATCAGGTAGTAACCCATCGACCACAGGGTGAGCAGCGCGGCGAGGTACAGCAGCAGCGAACCGACCATCTGGCAACCGATTCCCAGCAGGGGTTCGTGGTACAGCAGCAGCAATATCGCGAGCATCTGGAAGGCGGTCTTGATCTTGCCCAGCATGGAAACCGCGACGCTCCGGCTTTCGCCGAGCTTGGCCATCCACTCGCGCAACGCGGAGATGGTGATTTCGCGGCCGATGATGATGAAGGCGATGATCGCATCGGCACGCCCCAGTTTGACCAGCACAATCAAGGCGGCGGCCACCATCAGCTTGTCAGCCACCGGGTCGAGGAATGCGCCAAAGGCGGAAGACTGGTTCAGTTTGCGCGCCAGATAACCGTCCAGCCAGTCGGTTATCGCGGCCAGCATGAAGATGCCGGTGCCGATCAGGTTTTTCAGGTGGGGCGCAAGGGTAGCGTCAGGCAAATAAAAAACCGTGACGAATACCGGAATGAGCAGGATTCTTAACCAGGTAAGCAGATTGGGGATGTTGCTGAACATGTGCTCAGTGTAGCTGCTGATAAATCTTTTCAGCAACAAAATAATGTCGATTTTTTCTTAATGGAGTTGCTGGTAAATCTTCTCGGCAAGCGCTTTGCTGATCCCCTCCACCTGGCTGAGCTGCTCGATGCTGGCCTGCGCCACTTCGCGCAACCCGCCGAAATGGGTCAGCAGGCTGCGCCGCCGCTTGTCCCCTACCCCGCTGATTTCCTCCAGGCTGGAGGCGGTGCGCGCCTTGCCGCGCCTGGCTCGATGCCCGGTGATGGCGAAACGGTGCGCCTCGTCGCGAACTTGCTGGATCAGGTGCAGCGCGGGATCGTCGTTGCGCAATTGCCTGGCCGTGCCATCGGGGAAAACCAGTTGCTCCAGCCCGGCCTTGCGCTCCTCGCCCTTGGCGACGCCGACCAGCGCCAGATCGTTCAAGCCCAGCTCATGCATGACTTCCAGCGCGATGTGCAACTGCCCCAGCCCGCCGTCGATCAGGACCAGGTCGGGGCGTATCAAATCAGCTTTGGCGCCCTCCCCCCTTCGACCGGGCTCATGGCAGGCCTCGGCTAACTTCTGGTAGCGGCGCGTCAACGCCTGGCGCATCGCCGCATAATCGTCTCCCGGTGTGATTCCGGTGATGTTGTAGCGGCGATACTGCGCCGGGCGCATGTCGAGGTTTTCGTAGACCACGCAGGAAGCCTGCGCCGCCTCGCCCATGGTGTGGCTGATGTCGAAACACTCGATGCGCTGCAAATCCGGCAGCTCCAGCAATTCGCGCAGCCTGTCCAGGCGCAGCTTCTGCCCGCCCTGCTGAGCCTTGCGCTGCTGCAAGGCCAGCAGCGCGTTGCGCTGCGCCATCTCCAGCCACTGCCTGCGCTCGCCGCTTGCGGCCTGGCTGATTTTCACCGTGCGCCCGGCCTGCTCGCTGAGCAACTGCGCCAGCGTTTCGTCGTCGCATGCGGCATCCAGCACCAGCAGCGGCGGCACGCTGCGATTCAGGTAGTGCTGCGCGATGAAGGCCTGTACGACCTCGTCTGCCGGCAGGCCTTCGGCATGTTCCGGAAAGAAACTTTTGTCGCCCAGATGCCGCCCGCCGCGCACCATCGCCAGATTCACGCAGGTCAGCCCATCCTGCTGCGCGAGCGCGATGATGTCGGCGTCGGTCGCCCCGCCGGTGGACTCGACGAACTGTTTCTGCTGCACGGTATACAGCGCGCGCAACTGGTCGCGCAGCACGGCAGCCTCCTCGTAGTGCTGCGCCTCGGCCGCCTGCTCCATCGCGGAGCGCATGGATTGCTCGACCTCCTGATGCTTGCCCTGCAGCAACAGCATCGCATTGCGGATGTCGGCCTGGTAATCCTCCTCCGAAATCAGCTTCACGCAGGGCGCGGTACAACGCCCGATCTGGTGCAGCAGGCAGGGGCGCGTGCGGTTGTTGAACACGCTGTCCTCGCAGGTGCGGATGCGGAAAACCCGCTGCAGCAGCTGGACGCTTTCCTTGGCCGCATACGCATTCGGGTAGGGGCCGAAGTATTGATCCCGGCGGTTGGGCGTGCCGCGGTAATAGGTCAGGCGCGGGAATTTGTGCCCGGTCAGCACGATGTACGGGTAAGACTTGTCGTCGCGAAACAGTATGTTATAGCGTGGTTTTAAGGATTTTATCAGGTTGTTTTCGAGCAGCAGCGCCTCGGCTTCGGTGCGCGTGACGGTGGTCTCGATGCGCGCGATATGCGACACCATCAGGCCAATGCGCGGCGAAACATTGGTTTTCTGGAAGTAGGAGGCGACGCGCTTCTTCAGTTGCCTGGCCTTGCCGACATACAGCACCTCGCTCCTGGCGTCGAAGAAGCGATACACCCCCGGCAGCAGCGGCAGGTTGTCGAGGATGGGTTTCGGATCGAATTTTTCAGCGTTCAAGGTGTTTCGCAATATCTTATTCAATGACCGACTCGCACATCACCGCGGTCAGGCGCTTGGCTGGTGGTCGCAGCGGCTGCAATGGCAACGTCATAGAGCATCGAACGGCGCGGCAGTTCAGGCCGCACACCGCGCGACTATGTGTGCCCGAAGAAGCCGACATACCACAGCACGATCAGCGCGACGACGCCCGCCGCGATTATCAGGTAATACGGCCAGAGCACCTGCTTCTCCGCAAACGGATCGACCAGCGAGCGGTTCGCGCCCTCCGGCAGCTCGGCCATCCCGGTCAGCGACGTGCCGAACGGGATGTTGATGCGCGCCCGCGCGTTGATCGCCCAGCCGTTGGCATCCAGGATCGGCGCGAGGTTGCGGCGCTTCAGCTTGAACCAGGCCATCGCCATGGACGGGCCGGAAACCAGCAGCATCAGGCCGGCTATCGCCAGCGGTATCTGCCAGAACTTCAGCCCCAGCACGCCGCTGACGATCGAGGCGAGGATGCCGCCGATCGCGCCAATCGCCAGGCCGATCGCCGCGAAGATGCCGGCGAACTTGCCCACGTCGAACGGCGGCTTGGGTGCTTGAGGTGCCTCGACAGTAGCCTTGCCGCCCTCCACCGCTGCCTTGATCATCTGGCTATCCACGGCGCCGGCCTTCGTTGCCGCGAGCTTCTGCAGCTGCTCGCTGATCATCCTGGACAGCTTCTTGTAGGGTGACCAGAACGCCTGGCGGATGCTGATCGGGTGGTCGATGATGCGCACGATGCTCGCATCCCAGTCCCGGCCCTTGCGGTCATAGAAGATGCCGTTGCGTCCGACCATCAGGTAATCCGAATCGCCCGCAGTGAAGGCGGCGGCAATGCTCATTTTTTCCGTACCGCCGCTGCGCACGCAATCGCAATACGCGAGGCAGATGCCGCTCATGGTGGCGAGTCCGGCGTGCTTGGCCACGTCCTCGACCTTGATGCACAACTCGCAACTGCGCCCGTCCAGGTACAGCGTGCCGATCTGGAATATCGCCTTATCCTTGCCGGTGTAGAAATTGCGGAACGACACGAAGTTGTTCACCAGCCTGAACAGGTCGCGGTTGTAGCGCAGCAGCTTTTCCACCAGACGGGTCGCCTTCACCTCAACCTCGACTGCCTTGTCCTGCGCCATCAGGCCGTCGAGCGCCGACTGGTGCCCGCAACCGAGAATTTCACGGATACGCGCGATGCCGAGTTGCTCGACATTGCCCGCCGGCTTTTCCGCCTGCCAGGCATCGAAGGCAGCAAACCTGGCGTACAACGCAGCCCAGTCCTGCGCACCCAGGCTTTCCTTGTTGCCGAGCAGCGGCGTGACCACCTGATCGCGCAACGCGTCCAGCCTGGCTTGCCAGGCCGGGTTGATGCCGGAAACCAGCGGCAGCGGCTTGCCCGCCTCTATCGTTGCCAGCGGGAAGCCCGCCACCTCCTGGCTTTGCGCCGACAGCTCCTGTGCGGCAAGCCGCTGGTAATCCTCGGCAGAGCGGCTCAGCGGCACGGCCGCGCGCGCGTCATACGCCGCGAGCTGGCAGCGCGTAAAATAGTCGCTGACCTTGTCCCTGACGGCATGGAAGGCCGCCGCCGCCGCGATGCTCTTCTTGCCGAGCAACAGAATAGCAGCATCGCTCTCGCCCTTGGCCTGCCAGGCCGCGTAGGCGGCGGCCTCGGCAAAAAACTTGTCGGCGATCTCGCGGTTGATGCCGGCTTCGCCGCTCATATCCGCCACCGAACCGGCGCATTTGATGATGTCTTCGACCGTCGCGCGCAGCCCGGCGTCATGAACCTGCCCGGCGCAGATCACCCCGTCGCCGTTGAATTCCAGCCCCGCAATGAATTTCTCGATATCGGCCATGTCCGCGAGCGAGATAACCGTCGCATCCGGCTTGCCGAGGCTTTTAAGGATATGCCGCGCGGAGGCCAGCACCTGCTTGCCCGCTTCGCTGCCGTCGTCGATATCGGCCAGCGCCAGGCTGTCCGATTCATTAACCAGCAGATCGGCATTCTTCAGCAACTTCCCTGCCCACTCGATGGCCGCCAGCACTTCGTTGGCACGCACATGGCCGTCGGCGTCGCTATCGATCAGGTCCAGCGTCCCGGTGTCGAACTCGAGGCCGCGCGTCGGGCAACCCAGCGCCACCCACAGCTTCTGGTCCAACTCCTTCAGCGCCAGCAGATCCGCGCCGCTGTCGAGCTGCACCTGGTCGAAGCCGCCTGCCCGGAAAAAATTCCATGTATGCGATGTGGCCATATGCGCTCCCTGGTTTTAGAGTTGAGTTGAAGGCAGTTTGATTATACAAGCCCGGAAGATTAGTTTTCCTGATGCTCCAGCGTATATCCTGCGCCCTCATCCTGCCCCAGATGCCGCGCCAGATACGGCATGACCTCCTGCAGCATGCTATGCAAGGTCCACGGCGGGTTGATGATGAACATGCCGCTGCCGTGCATGCCGAAGCCGTCCTCGCTGGGGGTTTGCACGCTGAACGCGGCATGCAGCCAGCTCCTCACCGGCAGTTGCTTGAGCTGCTCCGGCAACTGCTGCGCCTCGGCGCGCTGCAACTGCGGGTACCACACCGCGTACACGCCGCCGGCAAAGCGTTTCAGCCCCTCGCGCAATGCCGCAACCACGCGCTGATAATCCTTCTTGTCCTCGTACGGCGGGTCGATCAGCACCAGCGCGCGGCGCGGCGGGGGCGGCAGCAAGGCCTTCAGCGCACCGAAGCCGTCCGCGGTCTGGATCAGCACCTGCGCCTCATGTCCGGCAAAATTCTCCCGCAGGATTTCGCTGTCGGTCGGATGCAGCTCGAACAGCCGCATCCGGTCCTGCTCGCGCAGCAGCTCCAGTGCGACCAGCGGCGAGCCGGGATAGAGCTTCATCTGCCCGTCCGGGTTGAGGCGCTTCACCAGTTCGACATATTCTGCCAGCGGCACGGGCAGATCACTCCGATTCCACAGCCGAGCAATGCCGCTTTCATATTCCGCATTCTGCGCGGCATAGCCGCTGTCCAGCGCGTAGCAGCCCGCGCCGGCATGGGTGTCGATATACCAGAACGGCTTGTCTTTCTGCGCCAGATAGCGCAGCAACTGCACCTCGACAAAGTGCTTCAGCACGTCGGCATGGTTGCCGGCATGGAAGGCGTGACGATAACTCAGCATGGGTTAGTGAACCAGAAATTGCGCAAGGCGCGATTGTGCCACGCCCGCCCGGATAATGCGCCATCTGGCAAAGTATCCGCAATGTCCGGTATATTGGCCGCCGGACAATTTCCGGGTGGGCGAATAATGGGCAAACTCTATACGCAGTTGAATGACGAGCTGGCGCACTTCATCCAGCGGCAGAAGATCTTCTTCGTGGGCACCGCCGCGGATGACGGCAGGGTCAACGTATCGCCGAAAGGCCTGGACACCCTGAGCGTCGTCACGGAAGACCGCGTCGTCTGGCTCAACCTTACCGGGAGCAGCAACGAGACGGCAGCGCACCTCCGCAGGAACGACCGCATCACCCTGATGTTCTGCGCATTCGAGGGCACCCCGCTGATCCTGCGACTGTACGGCCATGCCCAGATATTCCACCCGCGTGACGCGGAATGGGACAGCCTCATCACCCTCTTCCCCGAGCTGCCCGGCGCGCGCCAGATCATCGACATGTCGATCGATCTGGTGCAGACATCCTGCGGCTTCGGCGTGCCGTTCTTCGATTTCAAGGCCGACCGGGAACAACTGGAAGAATGGGCCGAGAAAAAAGGTCCGGAAGGCATACGCAAATACTGGGAAGAGAAAAACCAGATAAGCCTGGACGGCAGGCCCACGGGCATCATCGCAAAGTAAGCAGAAGCCAAACAAAAAGCCCGGCGCTCTCGCGCCGGGCTTTTTTTACCAACTCAGGAACCGATCAGGCGGCCTGGATGTTGGAGGCTTGCTTGCCCTTGGGGCCTTGCGTCACTTCAAAGCTGACCTTCTGGCCTTCTTTGAGCGACTTGAAGCCGTTCATGTTGATTGCCGAAAAATGTGCGAAAAGATCATCGCCGCCATCATCGGGTGTAACAAAACCAAAACCCTTAGCGTCGTTGAACCATTTAACAATACCTGTTGCCATGTGTTTACTTCCTTATTAAAAAACGGGAAAAACTCCCGCAGAACTATTTGAATCGAAGATTGCACATGGAAAACCAGTACTGCAGTGACTTTGAATCAAATACCTGAGAGCCTTGTACGCGCAATAGTTGATACCGTCAAGGTAATTCTTTAAAAAATGCAGAATCTGCCCCGAACCCAATCTGCGCCCCTTCGACAAGCGTGTTTTCCTCAATCGCGACTCCGGTATATTGTTTCCATTCCGCAAAAAGCACTCACCGAAACAACCATGGCACGCCGCAACCACTACCACGTCTATGTGATCGAACTGTCGAAGGACGTCCTGTACGAAGGGAAATTCAAGAAGTGCAATCCCGGCTACATCCCGGGCAAGCCCTGCGTTTACGTCGGCATGACCGGAACAGACCCCGATGTGCGTTTCGACAAGCACAAGGCAGGCATCCAGTCCAACCGCTACGTCAGGGAATACGGCCTGAGGCTGTTGCCCGACCTCTACGAGGGCTTCAATCCGATGTCCTACGACGAGGCGTGCGAACGGGAAGTGGAGATCGGCATCGACCTGCGCGAAGCGGGGTTCGGGGTCTGGCAGGCTTAAAATTGCTGCGGAGGGCGTCTGCGGCGTTGCGCGGTACTCAAAATCCTCATGTACTCTCTGTACATTCCGGTTTTTGCGTTCCGTGCGCCTTGCATCCATCCCTCCTCGCAAATTTTAAGACGGCTTCTAAGAACTATTCGCCCTGCACCGTCACCATTATGCGGCGGCTGCCTCCGTTGTTACGATGCTCGCAGAGGTAGATGCCTTGCCAGGTTCCGAGCCTCGGCCGCCCGTCAGCAACCGGGATGTTCAGGCTGCTGCCGAGCAGGCTGGCTTTCAGGTGCGCGGGCAGGTCGTCCGAACCCTCGTCCTGATGCACGTAATACGGCTCGTCCTCAGGCACGGCATGGTTGAAGTAGCTCTCGAAATCCTCGCGTACCGTGGGATCGGCATTCTCGTTGATCGTCAGCGATGCCGAGGTGTGCATGATGAATACATTCATCATGCCGATCCTGAAATCGCGCAGCTCGGGCAGTTCGCGCAGCAGTTCGTCGGTGATCAGGTGAAAGCCGCGCGGTCTCGGTTTCAGGCGTATCTCTTTTTGCAGCCACATGGGGGTGAACCGCTCTCAGCGTTTGACGCCAGCGTCAGGCTCATGCACGCGGACAGCCTCGCCCTCGATCACTTCGCCTGAATAAACCTCACCCCTGAACACGTCGCCTTCCGTCTGCGTGCCGGGAGGCGGAAAGTGCCGCATCTGTTCGCGCATCAACCTGCGGATTTCGCGCATCTTCCACCACAGATAAGCCCCGCCGATCACGGCGACGATCAGGATGGCCGTCAACAGCACTGCCGAGAACATCAGCGCCAAGCCGATCAGCGCAACAGTCCAGACAATCGCTACGGCTTTGCGCAACAGGCCGGGGCGGCTGGCCGATGTAGAGGAGATATATTTAATCTGCATGGCGAAAGTTTATCCGATTCTTGCCGCGCCGGAATTTCCGTGTGCGCTGCACATTGATTTGGGGGCGGATTTTAATCCAAATGCGCCGCGCGATTGAGGCACACCCTGACCAGTAGAACTAGATATTTTGGCGGATATGCTTTCCGGGGGTGAATGGATAGTATTCTCGCCTCAGAATTGATTCATTAACCGAGACCGAGGTAAGGACATGAAAAAGACGTATTTGGCTCTTGCGGTGGCGGCTCTGGCGATGGCTGGCTGCTCCAAACCCAACAACTACACCCCTGCAGCAGGTACTTCGGGCGCGGATATTTTCAAGGCTGCGTGCCTCGAATGCCACAAAATTGAAGGCGGCAAGATTTTCGAATTGGCCGCCGACAAGGCGAACCCTGCGGCTATCGCCGACAAGGTCACCAAGGGCGGCCCGATAATGGCTTCCTTCCCCAATATCAAGGGTGAAGAGCTGAAAGGCTTGAGCCAGTACGTAATCGAGAACAGCAAGGTCAAATAGTTTTGCACGGGCAGCCAACTAGCTTCCTCCCTTTCCTTGGCTGCTCCCTTTATTGAGGGTTGCATAATTCGCGGCAGTCGCCTCGTTCCGGATCAAGAGCATCGCTCGACTGATTCTCGCGGCACACCTGCCCCGATTTATGCTTGATAATAGGAGCCTGAACAGGCTCCTTTTTTCTTGAGAGCAGCAATCGCATAGACGCAGGCACTCTACTTCGAGGACTTGCCCGGGCCCTGCCGACGGCTAGCGTTGGTTTGGCCTCGTCAAACCTCAAGGCGAGGCACAGTTGACTAACCGGGAGGATAACGAGATGTTCGATATCGAAAGCATCCGCCGCGACTTCCCCATCCTGCGGCGTGAGGTGCACGGCAAGCCGCTGATCTGGCTCGACAGTGCCGCAACGGCGCAGAAGCCGCAAGCCGTGATCGACCGCGTGTCGCGGTTCTACGAGCACGAGAACTCCAATGTCCACCGCGGCACCCATACGCTGGCGGAGGAAGCCTGCGACGCCTGCGAGAGCGCACGCACCAAGGTTGCCGCCTTCCTGGGCGCGGAATCGCTGCTGGAAATCGTCTTCGTGCGCGGTACCACCGAAGGCCTCAACCTGCTCGCCGCCATCTTCAGTGAAAGCCTGCTCAAACCCGGCGATGAGATACTGCTGACCGAAGCAGAGCACCATGCCAACATAGTGCCCTGGCAATTCGCCGCAAAGAAGACCGGCGCCGTGATCCGCGTAGCCCCCGTGGACGACAACGGCGACATCATCCTCGAAGAATACGCCCGCCTGCTCGGGCCGCGCACCCGGGTCGTCTCCATCACCCATATCTCCAACGCGCTCGGCACAGTCATGCCGATCCAGGAGATGACCGCAATGGCCAAACGCCATGGCGCCACCGTCGTGATCGACGGCGCGCAGGGCATCCCGCATCGCCGCGTGGATGTGCAGGCGATCGGCTGCGACTTCTACGTCTTTTCCGGCCACAAGCTCTTCGCCCCCATGGGCATCGGCGCCGTCTACGGCCGCAAGGAAATGTGGGAACAACTGCCACCCTGGCAGGGCGGCGGCAACATGGTCGAGCAGGTCACGTTCGAAAACACCACCTACGCCGCGCCGCCCAAAAGGTTCGAGGCGGGCACTCCTGCGCTCGCGGCAGCCGTCGGGCTGGGCGCGGCCATCGATTACCTCAACGGCATCGGCCTGGCTGCGATCGAACGCTACGAAACCGACCTGCTCGATTACGCGCTGGAAGTCATCCGCAGCATCAACGGCCTGCGCCTGATCGGTCAGCCCCGCGACCGGGGCGGTGTGATCTCCTTCGTGATGGGCGGCATCCCTGATCTGGAAGTCGCCAGGATGCTGGACGCGGAAGGCATCGCGGTGCGCGCCGGAACCCATTGCGCACAGCCGATCCTGCGGCGCTTCGGGCTGGAATCCACCATCCGGCCCTCGTTCGCGTTCTACAATACGCGGGCCGAGGCGGATGTGCTGGTCGAAACGCTGCGC
>CAYNYH010000059.1:0-14654 GCA_964401425.1 uncultured Gallionella sp.
TGGCGACCCGGGTTGGGCAGATGCAGGCACAGATGCAGCGCCTGGATGCGCTGGGTGCGCGCTTGGCCAAGCTGACCGGCATGAAGCCCGAGGAATTCAAGTTTGACCAGCTGCCGGCACAGGGCGGGCCGCTGATAGCCTTGCCTCCCCAGGAAATGTCGGTGAACGGCCTGGAGCAGCAGTTGAACAGGCTGACCCTGGCGGTCAACGACCGCAGCGACAAGCTGCAGGCCCTGGAAACCATGCTGCTGCAGAATCAATTGAGCCGCAGGCTGCTGCCGTCGATACAGCCGATCAACGAGGGGTTTTATTCGTCGAATTTCGGCTGGCGTCCGGATCCCTTTACCGGCGCAAATGCCATGCATGAGGGCGTCGATTTCATGGTTCAGGCGGGAACGCCCATTCGCGCCTCGGCAGGCGGCGTAGTCGCCTATGCCGACCTGCATCCGCAATATGGTAATATGGTCGAAATCGATCACGGCAACGACATTGTGACGCGCTATGCGCATGCCTCGCGGCTGCTGGTGAAGGTCGGCCAGGTGGTGCGGCGCGGCGAGAAGGTTGCCGAAGTCGGCAGCACCGGGCGCTCCACCGGCAATCACTTGCACTTCGAAGTACGCTATAAAGGCATCGCCCAGAATCCCGTGCGCTTCTTGCAGAAAGCTGCCAGTTAACAGGGTAATTAAGGGCCTGCCGAAATAGGCTCCAAAGGAGGGTGAGGCGATGAGCAGCCTCACCCTTTGTTATTTGCAGTTGAGAGTTTTTATTATTTTTAAGTTTGGAAAAACATGATTTCCGGAGTACTGAAAAGCATCTTTGGCAGCCGCAATGACCGCCTGCTCAAACAATACCGCGCTACCGTGCAAGCCATCAACAGGCTGGAAGCCGATATTGCCAAATTGAGCGACGAGGAGTTGCGCCGGAAAACCGACGACTTCAGGCAGCGTTTTGCGCAGGGCGAAACGCTCGACGCACTGCTGCCGGAGGCATTCGCCGTGGTGCGCGAAGCAGGCGTGCGCGCATTGGGGATGCGCCATTACGACGTACAACTGATCGGCGGGATGGTGCTGCATTACGGCAAGATCGCCGAAATGCGCACCGGCGAAGGCAAGACCCTGATGGCCACCCTGCCGGTCTACCTGAATGCGATTTCCGGCAAGGGCGTGCATGTTGTGACGGTCAACGATTACCTCGCTAGCCGCGACGCCGAGTGGATGGGCAAGCTGTACCGCTTCCTCGGCCTGTCGGTCGGCGTGATCCTGTCGCAGATGCCGCATGACCAGAAGCAGGCCGCCTACGCCGCCGACGTCACCTACGGCACCAACAACGAATTCGGCTTCGACTACCTGCGCGACAACATGGCGACTCACGCCACGGAACGCTTCCAGCGCCCGCTCAACTACGCCATCGTGGACGAGGTGGACTCGATCCTGATCGACGAGGCGCGCACGCCGCTGATCATCTCCGGCCAGGCCGAAGACAATGTCGACATCTACGTGCGCATGGACAAGCTGGCGCCCCGGCTGCAGCGGCAGGCCGCAGAAGATGAAAACGGGCCCGGAGACTTCAGCGTCGATGAGAAAAACCACCAGATCCTGCTCACCGAGCCCGGCCACGAACGCGCGGAAGCACTGCTGGCCGAGGCCGGCCTCTTGCCGCCCGGCGGCAGCCTGTACGACCCCGCCAACATCACCCTGATCCACCATCTGTATGCGGCATTGCGTGCGCACAACCTGTACCACCGCGACCAGCAATATGTCGTGCAGGACGGCGAGGTCATCATCGTGGACGAATTCACCGGCCGCCTGATGGCCGGCCGGCGCTGGTCGGACGGCCTGCACCAGGCGGTGGAAGCGAAGGAGGGCGTGGCGATCCAGAAGGAGAACCAGACGCTGGCCTCGATCACCTTCCAGAATTACTTCCGCATGTACCACAAGCTGGCCGGCATGACCGGCACGGCCGATACCGAGGCCTACGAATTCCAGCAGATCTACAGCCTGGAAACCGTGATCATTCCGCCGCACCGCCCGACCATCCGCAAGGACCAGATGGACAAGGTGTATCTCACCGCGAAGGAGAAACACCAGGCGGTGATCGATGACATCAAGGATTGCTACAAGCGCGGCCAGCCGGTGCTGGTGGGCACGACCTCGATCGAGAATTCCGAGCTGCTGTCGCACCTGCTGGACAAGGAAAAACTGCCGCACCAGGTGCTGAACGCCAAGCAGCATGCGCGCGAGGCAGAGATCGTCGCGCAGGCCGGGCGGCCGAAGATGGTTACCATCGCCACCAACATGGCCGGCCGCGGCACCGACATCGTGCTGGGCGGCAACGTAGAGAAGCAAGTCGAACATCTGCGCGCCGACGAAAGCCTGGACGAGGCCACGAAAGAGCAGCGCATCGCGCAACTGAAGGCCGAATGGCAGCAAGTCCACGAGCAGGTGCTGGCCAGCGGCGGGCTGCACATCATCGGCACCGAGCGCCACGAATCGCGCCGCGTGGACAACCAGCTGCGCGGCCGCTCCGGGCGCCAGGGCGACCCCGGCTCCAGCCGCTTCTACCTGTCGCTGGAAGACCCGCTGCTGCGCATCTTCGCCTCCGACCGCGTCGCGGCGATCATGAACCGCTTCAAGCTGCCCGAGGGCGAGGCCATCGAGCACAGCTGGGTGACGCGCGCCATCGAGAATGCACAGCGCAAGGTCGAGGCGCGCAACTTCGACATGCGCAAGCAGATCCTCGAGTACGACGATGTCGCCAACGACCAGCGCAAGGTGATCTACCAGCAGCGCAGCGAGCTGCTGGAAAGCGCGGACATTTCCGAGACCATCCAGGCAATGCGCGAGGGGGTGCTGGACGACACCATCAGCCAGTACATTCCGCCGGGCAGCATGGAAGAGCAATGGGATGCACCCACGCTGGAAAAGGTGCTGGCAGCCGAATTCCGCCTGGAATTGCCGCTGGTACAGTGGCTGGAGGAAGACAAGCAGTTGGACGAAGCAGGCTTGCACGCCCGCGTCGCCGAACGGGCGCAGCAGCTATACCAGACCAAGGTCGATACCGTGGGCGCGGAAGTCATGCACCACTATGAGCGCGCCATCATGCTGCAAAGCCTGGATCAGCACTGGCGCGAGCACCTTGCTGCGCTGGACCACCTGCGCCAGGGCATCCATTTGCGCGGCTACGCGCAGAAGAACCCCAAGCAGGAATACAAACGCGAGGCTTTCGAGCTGTTTTCCATGATGCTGGATGCGGTCAAGCGCGAAGTGACCCAGATATTGATGACCGTACAGGTGCGCAGCGAGGAGGACGTCGAATCCGTAGAAGCGCCCCCCGCGCCGGAAAATGTGCAGTATCATCACGCCGGTTACGACGAGGCTCTGGCGCAACCGGCCGATGAGCAGTCAACCGATGAAGGGCATAAACCGTTTGTGCGCGACGGGCAGAAGGTAGGGCGCAACGATCCATGCCCATGCGGGTCGGGCAAGAAATACAAGCAGTGCCATGGCAAGTTGAGTTAGATAAAATTAAACCAATAACGTGAAAGGGGGATAACATGTCACTAGTAATTGATACGCTGCGCACCTCGACGATTACCGAGGAGCTGAGCGATGCAGAGGTGGATATTCTTTCGGGCCTGTTCGAAGTTCACGATTACAAATCCGGAGATACCATCGTTCAGCCCGGTGAGCCTCAACCGGACAACCTGTACATCCTGGCGCATGGCGATATCGAGGTAAAAATCCAGAGCACCGAAGGGAAATCCACCATCCACGTCCTCAAACCAGGCGACTTGGCCGGCATGATCACCTTCGTGGGCGGCGCGGCTTCGCAAGTCAGCGCGACGCTCTGCGCCGTCGGCGACACCAAGGTGTTGAGCCTGGAGCGTTCCAGATTCGAAACGCTGATCAACAGCCATCCCATGATCGTATACCGCGTCATGCGTGGTTTGGCGCGCAACATGCACGGCATCGTGCGGCGCATGAATACCGAGTCGACCGAGCTCAGCAACTACATCTACCGCACCCACGGCCGTTATTAGGAAGTTTCCATGCCGGTCAATCTGACTCCGCCCGCCGCGGCACAACTGTTGCCCGTTGCGGGCGTTTTTCTGGGCGTCACCGAAGCGAACATCAAGCGCGAAAACCGCAAGGACTTGCTGGTGATGCAGTTGAGCGAGGGCGCGCGGGTTGCGGGCGTGTTCACCAAGAACCGCTTCTGCGCCGCGCCGGTGACCATCGCGCGCGAGCACCTCGTCGCCGGCCAGGGCATCCGCGCGCTGGTGGTCAACACCGGCAACGCGAACGCCGGCACCGGCGAACAGGGCATGCAGGATGCGCACACTACCTGCGCCGCGCTGGCGGGCCTGCTCGGCTGCAAGGCGACGCAGATTCTGCCCTTCTCCACCGGCGTGATCATGGAGCCGCTGCCGGTGGGCAAGATTGCCGCCGGCCTGCCAGGCTGCGTGGCGAACATGCGCGCCGACAACTGGCATGATGCCGCGCACGCGATCATGACCACCGACATCGTCGCCAAGGCCATCTCGAAACAGGTAAGCATAGGCGGTGTGGCCATCACCATAACCGGCATCGCCAAAGGTTCCGGCATGATCCATCCGAACATGGCGACCATGCTCGGCTACATCGCTACCGACGCAGGAATCGCGCAGCCGCTGCTGCAGCGCATGGTCAGCGAGGCCGCCAACCGCTCGTTCAACTGCATCACCGTGGACGGCGACACCTCCACCAACGACGCGCTGATGCTCATCGCTACCGGCCAGGCCGCCCTGCCGGAAATCCGCGAGGCCGGGAGCGCCGAGTTCGCCGCGCTGCAGGCCGCCGTCACCGAAGTCGCCACCTGGCTCGCGCAAGCCATCGTGCGCGACGGCGAAGGCGCGACCAAGTTCATCACCGTGCAGGTCGAGGGCGGCAAGGATGAAACCGAATGCAAACAGATCGGCTACGCCATCGCCCGCTCCCCCCTGGTCAAGACCGCCTTCTTCGCCTCCGACCCCAACCTCGGGCGCATCCTCGCCGCGATCGGCTACGCCGGCGTGGCTGATCTCGATGTCGCCGCACTCAGTCTGTATCTGGATGATGTGCTGGTCGCCGAGCATGGCGGGCGTGCTGCCAGCTACCGGGAGGAGGACGGGCAGCGGGTGATGAAGCAGAGTGACATCACGATTCGCGTGGTGCTGAATCGCGGGACTGCTGCTGCTACTTTGTGGACTTGTGATTTTTCTTACGATTATGTGAAGATCAACGCGAGTTATCGCAGCTAGCATGTAGGTTGGGTTAGCGTGCAGCGCGTAACTCAACATCAAGACCAAAACTAAAAACAACACCGCCGGGGGTAGCCCGGCAGCTAGTCACTTTCTTTTGCGTCGCCAAAAGAAAGTAACCCAAGAAAAGGCGACCCCGGTTTGCCGCCGCTGCGCGGTTCCCTGCGTTGCTCGACTGGTCAGGCGGCTGCGGAACTCGCGCTACGCGCTCAAACAGTCCTCGCCGACACCCCCTGACCAGCCTCCGCTACTCGGCGGCGCTCAGGGGAAGGAAAAGCAAAACCCCAAAAAACCAAAACCACAAACCCATATGGTGGGCAACAAGTTGCCCACCATGCTGAAGTGAATAGGCAAAACAATTCGACTCCGGTACATTGGCGATTCTGAGAATCGTTTAAGGCCGAAACCTTGTTCCAGCACGAAAAATTCGATAACTACACATTTGAAGATGTGCCACTAAACCAAGATTTGTATTTGGTGGATGAGTGCTACCTTCATGAATACGAGAAGGCGATGCTGGCCTTTTTTAATGGTGAAGAAGCCAAGAAAGTTGGCTACGTAAGCGCTATTGCCGCAAGGAAAATAAATGAAAACTCAATCGAGTTATCTTGGTACGCAAATATCTATGACCGGTTTCACGTAGTTTCTATAGCCCTGCCAAGAAATCAGTTTGTTGCCTGTGTTGGATGTTGGCGGTGCGATGAAAAGCCACGCATCTTTGTCAAAAGTACGTGGCTAGAAAATATTTATTTGCGTTCCTATTCAATATTTGCGCTTATAGATGCAGACAATTTTAAGATGGCTCTTGAGTGCGGCAAGATCACAAGAGATAAGCTCGTCAGGTTAAGGTCTGAAATTGATTCTGTGGCAGCGAAGCATCCCGGTATTTCCTTCATTTCATTTGCAGATAGCTTGTTGCTGAAGAGTAATTGGTCAGTTGGATATTTCAGTAAGAGCGTTAAATGCAACTACGAGCCAGAGGTGTTTATTGATCTTGCCAAAGAGATTAACGCTATTTACGAAACTACGCTTGGTGTCCGTACTCATGCAGTGATAACGCAAGGAAGCAACGAATATTACGATGACTCACTATTGCATATTTCATCATCGACCAATCATATTTCACTCAATAGCTTGGGGATACCGTTTGCCCAGCTTATGGAGATTGAAGAAGCTGCAAAGCGGGCGAATAAGGCAGGTGAGCATCCACAAGCTGAGCTTTATATGGACGGGCAGTACTATCACTCTCTTAAGTACAAACACGAGTTTGATAAAAATTCTGGCGCTTGCTATGAATACCATTCAAAAATGGTAGGGACGCCTTGTAAGTATTACTACTCAACAATAAACAACATACTTTCAAACTTGGACGGCGCTTAATCTGTAGGGGGCACGAAGTGCCCGCCTGGTGGGTTTGGGTTGTTTTATCCCCTGTGCGCCGCCTCGATCAGGCGTGAACGAGCGGTGGGGTTGGGCGAGCACTGTTTGAGCACGTGGCCGCGAGCGGATCGTGCGAGTTGCGCAGCCCCGCTCGTTTGCGTCTGATCGAGGGAACCGCGCAGCGGCGGCAAACCGGGGTCGCCTTCTTTTTGGTTACTTTTTCTTGGCGACGCAAGAAAAAGTGACTAGCTGCCGGGCTACCCCCGGCGGTGTTGACTTTGTTTTTGTTGTGGAGGGGTGGAGTTTCTACCCTCTCCCTAGCCCTCTCCCTGCAAGGGAGAGGGGATTAAGCCGGCACAAACTCAGGGGTGAACGGCCTTGCTTGAAAGACCACATTGAACACGCAAACCAAAACCACAAAAATCATCGAAGTCGCCGCCGCCGTCCTGCAACGTCCCGACGGCTCATTCCTCCTCGCCCAGCGCCCTCCCGGCAAAATCTGGGCCGGCTACTGGGAATTCCCCGGCGGCAAGATCGAGCCCGGCGAGACGCCCTACCATGCGCTGGTGCGCGAGCTGCGTGAGGAGCTGGGGATCGAGGTCGAAACCGCGTATCCGTGGATCACGCGCGTGTTCACCTATCCCCATGCAACGGTACGGCTGAATTTCTTTCGCGTGACGGAGTGGCGCGGCGAATTGCATCCGCATGAGGGGCAGGAGTTTGCGTGGCAGCGCCCCCTCTCCCTAACCCTCTCCCACGAAGGGGAGAGGGAACAGGTTTCCCCCATGCTCCCCGCCAACGCCCCCGTCCTGCGCGCACTGGAACTGCCGCCGCTATATGCCATCAGCAATGCCGCCGAGCTGGGTGCAGAGGAATTCCTGCGGCGGCTGGAGCGCGCATTGCAGAACGGGCTGCGGCTGGTGCAGTTACGCGAGAAAAACCTGTCGCGCGAGGCGCTGCGCGAACTGGCGCAGCGTGTGATGGCGTTAACTCACGAGCATGGCGCGAGACTGCTGCTCAATGCCGATATCGAACTGGCGCAGGAGGTCGGTGCGGACGGCGTGCAACTGACTTCGATGCAGCTCGCGGAACTGAAGGAACGCCCCGCGGTGGACTGGTGCGTGGCCTCCTGCCACAACACAGAAGAGATGCGCCGTGCCGAGGTGTTGGGTTGCGACTTTGCGCTGTTGAGCCCGGTGCTGCCGACCCTGTCCCATCCCGGTGCACCGCCGCTGGGCTGGGAGAGCTTCGCGGCCATCGCGGCGGCTTCGTCCATTCCAGTGTATGCGCTGGGTGGTTTGACGCATGCCGATATGCAGGCTGCATGGCAACACGGCGCGCACGGCATAGCCCTGCTGCGTCAGGCCTGGTGATCGTGCGGAGGCAGTTCCTCTTCTCGCTGCTCGACGCGATATTCCTCTTTCGCCCATTTGCCGAGGTCGATCAGCTTGCAGCGCTCGCTGCAGAACGGGCGGTAGCGGTTGCTGGTATCCCAAGGCATTTCCTTGCCGCACTGCGGGCAGGCCACGATCGGCGGTGCTTTTTCCGGCATTTATGAAGAGAGACTGCAGAAGGTCAGGTCGAACGGCACATCCTGTTCGAACAGGGTGGATTTTGCGGCGTAGTCGGCGACGATGAAGCGGATGTTGATGGCGTATTTGTTGGCGCCGACTTCGGGGATGCACGCGAGTTCGCTGCTCAGGCTGACGCGCAGCATCTGCGCGATGCGCCCGCCCTGCATCTGCTGGAAGGTGCCCTGGTGCGCGGTGAAGTGGAAGACCTTGCCGTTTTCGCGCAACAGGCGCAGCACGATTTTCAGCCCGGCATACAAAGGCATAAGCGGCGCCAGCCAGGCCCGCAGCAGCTCGCGGCGCGATTCGGCATCACGTTCCTGCCAGTAGTGATAGGAAGGCAGGTCGAATTCGCAGGTGCCGCCCGGCATGACGGCGCGCTGCTTGATGCCCATCAGCCACTCGTTCTCGCGCAGGTGCTGGCCGATCTTGCCGGTCATGGCGAGGATGCCCGTGGAAGCGCCGTCGATCTCCGCGAGGATGGCGTCCAGCGCATCTTCTGAAATCGCGGGATTGTTGTGCAGCGAAGCAAGGGCGCGTTTCTGGCGCTCCAGTTCCTGCAGCAGTTCGGATTTCAGATCGGCGCGGCAGGCGACTTCGAGGATTTCAAACAGGGTGAGCAATGCGGCATGGTGATCCATGCCATGGGAATATTCGATAAAGTGCGTCGCGCGTGTGAACAAGTCCTCGAGGCGCAGCAGGGTGCGCACTTTTTCGTTGAGAGGAAACTCGTAATCGATCACGGCGGCAAAAGCGGGTTAACTTAATTGCGAACGATATATGGAATTTCCTTGTATCGTCAATGACTGTTTTGCGTTTTCGCGTAGCGCTCATGCAGGACGGCGACCTGTTCGGCCAGGCTGTCCAGTCCGGCATCGTTGCGGATGACCTCGTCGGCCAGCCGCAGTCGGTCGGCGCGCGGGGTTTGCCGGGTGATGATGGCGCGCACCTCCGCTTCGGTCATGCGGCTGCGCCCGATGACGCGCGCGACCTGGGTGTCCTCATCGCAATCCACCACCAGCACACGTTGCACCAGTTGCCGGAAGTTGCGGCTCTCGGGCAGCAGCGGGACTACGGCGAGGATGTAGGGCCTGTCCTGCAGCTGGCTCAGTTGCACCTTGGCCTGCTCGAAGATCATGGGGTGCAGAATCTGCTCCAGCCGCTGCTTGGCCGCGGCATCCGAAAAAATCAGCCCGCGCATCTTCGCGCGGTTCAGGGCGCCGTCTTCCGTGAGGTAGCCGTCGCCGAAGGCAGCGCGGATTGCCGCGATGGCTGCGCCGCCGGCTTGCGTCAGGCGGTGGGCGATGGCGTCCGTGTCGATAATGCCCGCGCCATGCTCCGCGAACAGCGCGGCGACGGTGCTCTTGCCGCTGCCGATCCCGCCGGTGAGTCCGATAATCAGCCTGTCCTGAGCCATGCCTTAGGTTTTACCCGAAAAGGATGATCCACCACGAAGAACACGAAGAGCACGAAGATTTTTCGCAGGATTGCATGTGGCTGGTTGACCATCTGAGGAGTGAATTGATCTTTGGGAATGCACCATTTCTTCTTCGCGGCCTTCGTGCTCTTCGTGGTTATTAAATATTCTAGGGGGCGGCGAGCAACTGCAGATAACTCTGCGTCAGCGTTTGCCCCCAGAACAGTGCGATCAGCCCGCCGCCTGCCAAGTAGGGGCCGAAGGGAATGGGGACGTTGCGGCCATGCTTGGCCGCCACCATCAGGACGATGCCGACCACCGCACCCACCAGCGAGGAAAGCAGGATGATGAGCGGCAGCATCTGCCAGCCCAGCCAGGCGCCAAGCGCGGCGAGCAGCTTGAAGTCGCCGTAGCCCATGCCTTCCTTGCCGGTGGCGAGTTTGAACAGCCAGTACACGCACCACAGCGCGAGATAGCCGAATATCGCCCCCAGCACCGCGCTGTGTAAATTAGTAAAGGTGCCGGCCAGGTTGAACAGCAGGCCCGCCCAGAGCAGCGGCAGGGTGATGTCATCCGGCAGCAACTGTGTGTCGATATCGATCGCCGTGAGCGCCAGCAATGCCCAGATGAGCAGTAACGCGCCTGCAGCCGCCCAGCCGAAGCCGAAGTGCCAGGCCGCATAGGCGCACAGCAGGCCGCTGATCGCCTCAACGATGGGATAGCGCGGTGAGATGGCCACCCCGCACCCCCTGCACTTGCCACGCAACAGCAGGTAACTGACGACGGGGATGTTTTCCCATGCCCCGATCGGGTGGTTGCAATGCGGGCAGGCGGAGCGCGGGGCAAGGAGATTGTAGGGGGGGACGGCAGCCGTTTCCTCGCCGCGCAGTTCGGCGCATTGCTGCCGCCAGCCAAGCTCCAGCATCTTCGGCAGGCGGTGGATGACCACGTTCAGAAAACTGCCGACCATTAAACCCAAAACAGCGCACACCCCCGTAAATATGAGCGGCGACGATTGGAGAAGCTGGAATAATTCAGGCATGTCGGCTGTTTCAGTGAAGACTAACCCGCTCGCGGGTTATGTCGGAGCTAAAACTGCCGACCATCAGCCCGAGGATCAGGCATGCGCCGATGAAGGCGGCCGGAACCGCCTGCAGCACCTCCAGCAAGGCCATTAAACTACTTGACCCATCTTGAAGATCGGCAGGTACATCGCGACCACCATGCCGCCGATCAAGGTGCCGAGCACCACCATGATGATCGGTTCCATCAGGCTGGAAAGCGCCTCCACGGCATCGTCCACTTCAGCCTCGTAAAAATCGGCCACTTTCGCCAGCATAGCATCCAGCGAACCCGCCTCCTCGCCGATCGCCACCATCTGCAGCACCATGCTCGGAAACACTTCGGTATTCTGCATGGCCACGGTCAGGCTGTTGCCGGTGGTAACCTCGCGCTGAATATACTTCGTGGCGTCGAAATACACCGCATTGCCCGCCGCGCCCGCCACTGAGTCGAAGGCTTCGACCAAGGGCACGCCGGCGGCAAACATGGTGGAAAGTGTGCGGCTCCAGCGTGCAATGCTGGCCTTGCGCACCAACTCACCAAAAATTGGGGCCTTGAGCAACAATCGGTCCATTGCTGCCTGCATTTTCTTGTTGCGCTTCCAGGCATACATGAATCCATAAACCCCGCCGCCAACCCCGCCAAAAATCAGCCACCACCAAGTCACGAAAACATCCGAAATAGCCATCACCATCAGGGTCGGGCCGGGCAGGTCTGAGCCAAAGCTGGAGAACAGCTCCTTGAATGCGGGGATCACGAAGATCATGATCACGGCAGTGATAATGAAGGCCACCACGATGATGGAAATCGGGTAGAACAGCGCGGATTTGATCTTGCTCTTGATGGCCTGAATCTTTTCCTTGTAGGTCGCCAGCCGGTCCAGCAGGGTGTCCAGGATACCCGCCGCCTCGCCCGCGCCGATCAGGTTGCAATACAGCTCATCGAAATACAGCGGATATTTTTTGAAGGCCTGCTGCAGGCTGCTGCCGGTTTCCACGTCGGTCTTGATATCGAACAGCAGTTTCGCCACGGAGGGATTGCTGTGCCCCTTGCCGACGATGTCGAATGCCTGCAGCAGGGGAACGCCCGATTTCATCATGGTGGCAAGCTGGCGTGTGAAGAGGGAAATGTCCTTTTCCGTGACTTTCTGGGTACTGCCGCGCAGCTTTTTCACCTTCGAGACATTGATGCCCTGGCGGCGCAGATGGGCGGATACGGTAGCCTCGCCGGGCGCACGCATCTCGCCCTTGACCAGCTTGCCGGTCTTGTCCTTGCCTTCCCAGTGATAGGAATATTCTTTTGCCTTTTCTGCCTTCGGTGCTACAGCCATAGCGACTCCCTTGGGTCATTCCCTACATTGGCGGGCATGATGCCGAGCTTTGTGCCTATTGTAAAGCAACAGGGGCGATTACGGAGCATGCCTACTGTCTGCCCGCCTGCGCCGGAAAGATGCGTACTACCTTCACGATGCGATCCTGGGTCTGGATGATCTCGATCGGATAACCCGCGATCTTCAGGCTGACGCCGGCCTCGGGAATATCCTCGAGATGCTCGAGGATCAGGCCGTTCAGCGTTTTCGCGCTGTCCAGCGGCAGGTGCAGCCCCAGCTTGCGATTCAATTCGCGCAGGCTACTGCTGCCCTCGAGCAGGAAACTACCGTCCTCCTGGCGCAGGAATTTGCCGCTTTGCGCGGGGGATTGGGTGGTGAATTCGCCGACGATTTCCTCGAGAATGTTTTCCAGCGTCACCAGACCGAGCAGTTCGCCGTACTCGTCCACCACCAGCCCCAGCCGCGCGTGGCGTTCCTGGAACTGCTGCAACTGTTTGAGCAGCGGGGTATCGGAGGGGATGAAATAGGGTTCGTTGAGGATTTCGCGCAGTCGCGCCACATCCAGTGTCGCTTCCTGCAACAGGGCCGGTACGCGCTTGAGGTGCAGGACACCGATAATGTTGCTGGGAGTATCAGCATAGACCGGCAGCAGGGTGTGGTGGCAGGTGATGATCTGCTGGCGCAATTCGTCCGCCTCGGCATTGATGTTCAGCGCCTCGATCTGATTGCGCGGCACCATCACATCGTTCACGGTAATGCGCTCCAGATCGACCAGGTTCAGCAGCATCTTCTGGTGCTTGCGCGGCAGGAAATGCTCGGCATCCAGCACCAGTCCGCGCAATTCCTCGATCGTCATCTTCTGTTTGCTCTGGTCGGTCTGCACCTTGATCCCGGCAATCCCGAGCAGCACCCTGACAATGGCGGTCGCAACCGAAACGACCGGATGGAACAGAGTGATGAGCGGTGCGAGCAGATAGCTGGAAGGCAGGGCGATGCGTTCCGGATGGCTGGCGGCGAGGATCTTCGGCATGATCTCGCTGAACACCAGCAGCACGAAGGTGATGGCCAGCGTTCCCAGCAGCAGGGTCAGCTCGTCGGCGCCGAACAGCCGCATGACGACCACATTGGTCACCGCCGCCGCCGCCACATTCAACAGAGTATTGCCGAACAGGATGGAACCGAGCAGCTTGTCCACCTTGGCAAGCAGGCGGGAAGTCAGCTTCGCGCTCTTGTTTCCCTTGCGCACCAGGTTGTTCAGGCGATAGCGGTTGATCGCCATCATCGAGGTTTCCGCAGCGGAAAACCAGGCGCCGAAGATTATCAGCAACAGCAACGCGCCGAGCAGCGCGTCTAGGGAGATGTCATCCAAGGTGAAGTTTTTCAGCGGTATTTGATGGCAGGAATAGTGTGCGAGAGGCTGACGGGTGTCAAGCGGCGCGCCGGGTGCTCAGCACCATCAGCGCCGCACCGGCAATCACCATCGGCAGGCTCAGCCACTGCCCCATGCTCATGCCGAGCGACAGCAGGCCGAGAAAATCGTCCGGCTCGCGCGTGAATTCGGCGATGAAACGGAAACTGCCATAGCCGATGAGGAACAGGCCGGATACCGCGCCGGTGGGGCGCGGCTTGCGCGCATACAGCCAGAGCAGGGCGAACAGCAGCACGCCTTCCAGCGTGAACTCGTAAAGCTGCGAGGGATGGCGCGGCAGGTTGTCCACTCTGGGGAAAACCATCGCCCACGGCACATCGGCGGGGCGTCCCCATAACTCGCCGTTGATGAAATTGCCGAGCCTGCCGAAGGCCAGGCCCGGCGGCACCAGCGGGGCGATGAAGTCGGTCAGCTGCAGCCAGCGCAGATTGTACTTGCGCGCGAACCATGCCATCGCAACCAGCACACCGAGGAAGCCGCCGTGGAACGACATGCCGCCCTGCCACACCGCGAAGATTTCCAGCGGGTGGGCGAAATAATAGGAAGCCTTGTAGAACAGCACATAGCCCAGCCTTCCGCCGAGGATCACGCCGAGCACGCCGTAAAACAACAGGTCGTCGAGCAGCCTGGCATTGATCTGCGGGTGGTTCAGCATTGCGATGCGCCTGCGCCCCAGCCACAGGAAGGCCATGAAGCCGGCGAGATACATCAGCCCGTACCAGTGGATGGCAAGCGGGCCGAGTTGCACGGCGACGGGATTGAACTGCGGGTGAACGAGCATGGGCGAATCGGGTAAAATCAACAGTTCAATTATACGTGCGCTTCAACTTCCAGAGAGAGACATTATGCCCGCTTACCGTTCCCGCACTTCCACGCATGGCCGCAACATGGCCGGCGCGCGCGCCCTGTGGCGCGCCACCGGCATGGCCGAAAGCGACTTCGGCAAGCCGATCATCGCCATCGCCAACTCGTTCACCCAGTTCGTGCCCGGCCATGTGCACCTCAAGGACATGGGGCAACTGGTGGCGCGCGAGATCGAGAAGGCGGGCGGCATCGCCAAGGAATTCAACACCATCGCCATCGACGACGGCATCGCAATGGGGCACGAGGGCATGCTGTATTCGCTGCCCAGCCGCGAGCTGATCGCCGACAGCGTGGAGTACATGGTCAACGCGCATTGCGCCGAT
>CAYNYH010000060.1:0-14352 GCA_964401425.1 uncultured Gallionella sp.
AAAGCTGCAGTTGCTCCTGCTCCAGAATGGCGCGGCGCAGATCGGATTCCAGCGCTACGTGGACGGTAACCGCAGCCTGCATGGCGGGATCGAAGAAGCGCAGGGCATTGCGGCCTGCTTTCTTGGCTTGATACATGGCAATATCTGCTTGCTTCAGCAGTTCATCATGAGTCTGCACGTGATCGCTGAAAAGGGCCACACCGATGCTGGGGGTGCTGCGGTGTTCATGCGTAACAAGCTGGTAAGGTCGGCTGAGGGTAGTCAGAATTTTCTCGCCGACGGTTTCAGCTTGCGCCGCAGCCTCAAGATCATGTTTGCTCAAGTCTTCCAGCATCACCACAAACTCATCGCCGCCCAAGCGAGCAACAGTGTCGCCTTCGCGTATACAGGATTCAAGACGTTGTGCAACCTGTTGCAGCAACAGGTCTCCGATGTCATGGCCGAGTGTGTCGTTGAGAGTCTTGAAATTGTCCAAGTCAATAAACAGCAGCGCACCTTCTCTACCGCTGCGTGCGCTGGAAGCCAATGCCTGTTTGAGCCGATCCAGTAGAAGCCGCCGATTGGGCAGGCGGGTAAGATGGTCGTAGAACGCCAGATTCTCAATCTCTGCCGTTGCCTGCTTACGTTCTGCGAAGTATGTTGCCAGTGCCATGCCAACCATGGACAAAGCCACCATGTAAAACCAGTAATTGACCAAATGGGTTATAGCTATATCATTGGCGAAGAAACCAGTACCCTGTATCGCGCCAAACAACC
Source organism: uncultured Gallionella sp. (assembly GCA_964401425.1). Classification (GTDB taxonomy): domain Bacteria; phylum Pseudomonadota; class Gammaproteobacteria; order Burkholderiales; family Gallionellaceae; genus Gallionella. The sequence continues at coordinate 757 of CAYNYH010000060.1, forward strand.
CTTGGACTGCCACTACGATCAAAGCTATCACTACTCCATGGGCTTCAAGACGCACTGCCACCCAAGTAATGAACAGGAACATCCAGTAGCCTTTGGCTACCAGACCAATGCTGTCGTGCAACCAATCAAGAAAAACAATCTGCCCAACCAGTATTGTCAGGCCAAGCAGCAAGACTGCTTCGATCGTCCGTCCCGTTTCACGCCAATCATTTTTTGACTGCCACCAAACTATGATCAATGGCGTAATTATGATGACTCCGAGCATACCGCCCATCCACCATTTAAGTATGCTGTAAAAATAATTTTCGGCAATAAGCAATCCGGAAACCAGCAATGTCGTGTTCACAACCAAAGCACCGATGGCGATGCTGGCACTCCCGCCTAACAGGATCAATCGCAGGTAGTCGCGCAAGGATTGAAGGCGCAAATCAAATTTGCCGTTGCGAGTTAACAGCCATGCGCCGCAAAGTGCCTGCAGTGTTTCACCCGAGGCGATGATGACTGCCGCCCAGAGGGAGCTGGCGAATATTGTGTTAATCAGGATTGCACCGAGAAACACGCCCCAGACATATCGTTTTCCGCCAATCAGCAGCGCGGCCAGCGCCAATCCACTAGCTGAGTCGAAATGTCCGACAATGGAATCTCTTTCGAGAAAGAATTCGCCCAAATAGAGCAACAACGCGTAGAGCGTGGCGATACCGAGTTGCTTCAACCATCTGATCAAAGTGGTTGGATCAGTGAAATGGCTAGCAGGCATTGTGCCGTTTGCGTTTGTGCTTGCTTTGACCTTGTTGGAATATTGCATAAATCATCACCTGCTATTGATCGTTCAGCACTGCGCTCCCGCCCAAGTAAAACGGGGATACCTAAACGTGTTAATCCGAAAAAACAGGTAAAAGAATAATACGCATAGCAGATTTCCTATTGAATATATGGAAGAAACTTCGTGCACACCATATCATCCGGCATGAAGGGTTCATATAGGTCGGAATGCATATGTATTTCGGCCTATTGACATCGTATGGCCCATGCAGTCGAGTTCAGGACACTGGGCGTTTTAGCTTGAATTTATGAATTGCTCCGCAAGCTGGTTTGCAAATCGGCGATATGCGAAGCATAGGCATTAAAATTTTCTTGCCGAAAATTATTTGACGCAATTTTTAGTTTTGGGAATATCCGGAATTCAACTTCGTAAATGGCTGCAAATGGCACGACTCCGCTAATCACTCAGGCTTGTCGCCGCCCTGTGAGCGGTTGTTGAGAATTGCAGGCATGCAACAGATTACCTGGCAGCAGGTGTTTGTGGGGTGCGGAACTCGCTCAAAAGCCGAACGTTGCTCTTCCTCAAGGCAGCCACTCAAACTTTCGCATCATAAAAACAAACTGAATTGCGCCCATTCTCTTTGGCTTGATACATCACCATGTCTGCGTACTTAAGAATATCTTCAGGGCTGGTCTCGTGGCCGGTGAATAACGCTATGCCGATGCTCGATGTGCAATGATGCTTGACGGTGATTTCCGCTTTGCCCCCTTGCTGTATTTTCAACAGGTAAGGCTCGGCCAAAGTGGTGCGGATTTTTTCCGCAACGATGCCGGCATGCGTGGTGGATTCGGCCTTGTCCGCATCCAGTTCGCTGAGTATCACCACAAACTCATCGCCGCCGAAACGCGCGACGGTGTCGGTCTCGCGCACGCATCCGGTAAGGCGATGTGCCACTTCAATCAACAGCAAATCGCCCGCGTTATGCCCGTACATGTCATTGAGAGGCTTGAAGTTGTCCAGATCGAGGAACATCACTGCGCCATAATGCCCGCTGCGTTTGCTGGCAGCCATTGCTTGTTCCAGCCGGTCGCCCAATAGGCGGCGGTTGGGAATTTGCGTCAATGTGTCATAGAAAGCCAGTTTGCTGATTTGCTCCTCGGCCTGTTTGCGTTCCGTGATGTCACGCATAATGGCGACGAAATGCCGGATCGTCCCATCCCCGTCGATGGCCGGAGTAATGGTCAGTGCCTCTTCATAGAGTGTGCCGTCCCCGCGCCGATTGGTGACCTCGCCTTGCCACGTCTGCCCAGACAAGATGGTTTTCCACATGTCCTGATAGAACGCCGAGCCATGCTTGCCCGATTTTACTAGTTCACCCGGCTTGCGCCCCAGCGCTTCCTCTAGCGTGAACTTTGTCAGTTGCGTAAAGGCCGGATTGACCCACTGTATATGCGCATCGGCGTCGGTGATAGCTATGCCATTGGCAACCGAATTCAGCGCCACCTCGAATAGCCGCAAGCGGGATTCAAGCGCGTAACGCACCTGTGCATATCGCACTGCCCGGCCCAGCGCATCGGGATCAAATTTCCCCTTGACCAGATAATCCTGGGCGCCGGCCTGTAGAGCGGCAGCAGCGAGAGCATTGTCGTCATACCCTGTCAGCACCACGATGGGCACACTGGGCAAAGCAACGCGCATCGCCTGCACGGTGGCAAGCCCAACCGAATCAGGCAATGACAGATCAAGCAGCACGACATCTGGCCTGTTGCTCTTGGCTGTGGTTATGCCATCGGCTAGCGTTTTCGCCCAGACTACCGATTTGTCACCATCGATGCCAAGTCCGGACAGCCGCGCATATGTTCGAATCAATCCAAAATCGCTGGATTCGTCCTCCACCACCAGAATGGCTATTGTTTGCCGAAAAGCTTCAATCATAATTTCCCCCGGTTCTGCTGTTCATATGTGCCACATTGGCACAATGCATTGGACATGCACCATGGATATGTCATCGTGGGCGACGCCCCCTCCAAGATGTGTTTCAAGCGCGGAAAGAATATTGTCAAACAGTTTGTCCGGAGTGGATGTCCGGAGTATGTTTTCAAATCGCGCTTCGCCGAATGGTTCGCCGGAAGTATTTTCCGCTTCGGTCAGGCCATCCGAGCAGAGCAGGAAATCTCCCGGCGGCGCATGAAAAATCTCGGTGGCGGTATCGAACGCATCAGCATCCATCACGCCCAGAGGAAGATGCCGCGAGCTGAATTTGTGCAGCTCGCCACCAAGGGATACATGCATGGCAACGGGGATGCCGCCGTTCCATACCTCGATGGTGGAACCGTCGCGGTCGATATGCCCCACTGCTGCCGCGATGAAGTGCCCGGGCACGGATATCTCACGCATGAACCGGTTTATTTCCGTGACGATGTCGCCGGTTGAAAACTCCTTCTTCGCCATTGCATAAAATATCCGAAAGGTGTGCTGCAAAAACAATGCGGCTTGCAGCCCATGGCCGGTAACGTCCGCCAGCATGACTCGCAAGTCGCCCTTGTTGTCCCGCGCGGCAGCAATGATATCTCCGCTGAATTGTTGTGTCGGGCGCAGAAAGTAGCGGATTTGCGGATCGCGCAATCCGTCCGAGCGCATGATAAGGTTCATAACGCTGCTGGCAACCGCCATATCCTCCATATTTCGTTCATGCAGGGCCAGTAATTCCCGGTTCTTGCGTGCCAGTTCCTGCTCGAGCGCGCCGCGCACCAGCGCATGACGCACAGCGCGGCCCAGCGCATTGTGCTCGAACTGCCCTTTGACCAGATAGTCCTGCGCGCCAACCTCCAGAGCGGCAGTATCGAGTGCGTTGTCGTCGTGCCCCGTCAATATCACGATAGGCACACCAGGCAAGGCAGCGCGCATCTTGCGCACCGTATCCAGCCCCACAGAATCCGGAAGCGATAGATCGAGCAGCACGACTCCGGGTTTATTGTCTTGCGACATGGCGATACCCTCGGCCAGCGTCTTCGCCCAAAGCAGCTGCTCCAAGCCGCCGCAATGAGCTGTGCATGACATCCGCAGGTGCGCCCGGATCAATCCGAAATCACCCGGATCGTCCTCGATCACCAGAATCGAAACAGATTGTGAAGTTTCACTCATGGGTTTCCCCCGCCAATTTGTGCCGGATCAACCATGCGGGGAGTGATCCAGCGCTCACCCAGGACACGGAAGGTTTCCACGAGATGGTGAATATCCATCGGCTTGGTGAAGTAGTCTGCAGCACCGAGCTTGCGGGAAGCGGCCACATCGTTCTCGGCATACGAAGTGGACAGCATCACCACCGGAATATCGTTCAGGGACGAATCCTGTTTGATGGCGGCAAGACATTCCAGCCCGCCCATGCATGGCATGTTCAGGTCAAGCAGAATCAAGCCGGGACGCGGCGCATCCGCAAAGCGCGGGGCAAGGCGGCGCAAGAAGCCCAGTGCTTCATAGCCATCGAAGGCCTGATGCAAGTCGACGTTGAACTGGTTTTCTGCCAGTGCCCATTTAACAAGGTTGGCATCGGACTTTTCGTCTTCAACCAGCAGGATGACAAAGGATTGAGCTGCAGTATTCATGGGCTCCTCAAATTTGGAATTGCAGGACATGTTTTTGCTCCTGCAGCACAGGCAGCACGACACAGAACTTGCTGCCCTGGCCTTCACCCGCCGACTCCGCCCAGATGCGCCCCTTGTGGTGCTCGGCAATCTTGCGGCACAGCGCCAGGCCGATGCCGGTGCCTTCATAGGCATCGCGCGACTGCAAGCGCTGGAACACCTGGAACAGCCGCTTGATCTGGCCGGGGATGATGCCGACGCCATTGTCGGCAACGCACAGGTGCCATTCGTTCCTGGTCACTTGGCTGGTGATGGCAATTTCCGGCGTCCGCCCGGCGATGCGGTACTTGACGGCGTTGCCGATGAGGTTCTGGAGCAGCCTGAGTATCTCGTCGCGTTTGGCAAAAATGCGCGGCCATTCGCCGGTGATGTTCACCCTGGCCTGCGCTTCGGCGATGGCAGGCTGGAGAAATTGCAGCGCTTCATCGAGTGTCGCGCGGCTTTCGATCCAGGCGGGCGGTTCGCCCATCCTGCCTATTCGCGAGTATTCGAGCAATTCCACCAGCATCTGGTCGATGCGTTTGGCTCCGTCGATGGCAAAGTTGAAGTAGTCGCGCTTCTCGCCGTCCAGTTGTCCGGCCAGGCTCCTTTCGAGCAGTTGCAGGTAGCTCGAGATCATGCGCAGCGGCTGGCGCATGTCGTGGGAAACGGCGTAGCTGAATTGCTCCAGGTCAACGTTGGAGCGCTTGAGCTCTTCCTCGTATTCCTTGCGCTCGGTAATATCCTGCACCGTCCCCAGCATTTTGAGGGGACGTCCATCCCCGCTGCGGGATACCTCCGCCTGCTCATGAACGTAACGCACCGAACCGTCCGGCAGCACGATGCGATGATCGATGCCATAGGGCTGCATCTGCTCCAGTGCCGCACGAACACTGGTATCGACAAGCTGCCGGTCTTCGGGATGCACGGTTTGCAGGAAAGCTTCATAGTTGGCCCCGAACTGTTGTGGTTCAAGGTCGAAAATACGGAAAATCTCATCGGACCAATCCAGCTTGTTGTCTACGATGTTCCATTCCCAGTTGCCAAGATGGGCAATACGTTGCGCTTCGGTCAATCTGGCGGTGCGTTGCGCGACTTCTTCCTCCAGATGCGCCCGATGCTGCTGCAATTCGGCATCGCGCAACTGGATGTATTCCAGCATGGTATTGAAGGTGCCGGCCAGCATGCCCACTTCATCTTTTCCATGAGGCGCTGCCCGTGCCGTGAAATTCTGCCCCATGATGACGTTCTGCATTGCCTCGGCCATATCCGAAATGGGGGTGACGATAGATTTCTGCAGCTTGGCGAACAAGAATGCGGCCATCAGGAACGCGCCGAATGCCGCCAGGAAAATCAGTCCGACGCCGCGCAGAACCCCCGCATACAAGCCGTGCAGATCAGATTCCAGGTAAATGCTGCCCAGCGTGTTGTTCTTGAAATGGATGGGATTTGAGATGGCCAGACTGCCGGAGGTGAACCGGTGACTCCCCGGCTCGACATCCAGAAAGTGATCGTGCGGGTGGATAGGCTGCTTTTTGTAGATCGCAAACTCTTTTCCTTCACGGTCGTAAATAGCAGCATGGACGATATCCGGTCTGGCGGACAGCGCGGACAAGGTCTCGGCTGCCGCATTGCGATCATCGAACAACATGGCCGGTGCTGCGTTGGCGCCGATCACCCTGGCGTAAGTCGTCAGGTCTACCACCGTCCGGTTGCGCCATTCGACGATATCTCTCGTCGTTACCACCAGGCTGATGAACAGCAGCGCGAAACCGGAAGTCAGCAAGCCAATAAATAACAGTTTGCGCTTGATGGGTGCATCGCTGAACCATGCCGCCTGCTTCATGGCGCTTCCTCCTGGATGATGCGCGCCAGTTTCAGCAATTGCGAACTGATCTTGAGTCCGGCGCGCCGGGAGGCTTCCAGATTGATTTCAAAACGGATTTTCCCGTTTTCCAGGAAGAAATTGATTATCGCGCCGCGCTGGGAGAATCCTTGCGTATCGCCTATCGTCAGCATGCCGGTACCGCGTGAAATGGCGACGATACGTTCGAGATGTTTTTCCGCAGGGGCGGCAATGAACAGCATGTTGCATTCACGGGTATCCGCGTTCATATCGAGTAGCGATATTTCCATTCTCCGTTCGTCGATCGGTTTGCCACGGATGGTCTCCAGCGCCGGACCAAACGGGTTGCCGCCGAGCACGCATAGACGTAACGGCGCGCCCGTAAACGGCTCTGGGGGAGATGGCCATTCGACGAACCTGGCGATCTGGTAAATGAACGCGGCCTTGAGTTCATATTCGGATGGAGCTGCATGTGCCGGCGTCAGCGTGAGCAACAGCATCACGCCGCACAGCAGCCGGATCGCCGCCGCGCGCAACAGGCGGGCAAATAACGGTTTGATGCTCTGCATCAGAATCTCCATGTCGCACCTCCGGAGAAGCTGCGCGGAACTTCGCTGGTTCTCGGTCCCGATGCATTGACGAATTCGGGATGGCCGGGGTCGAGCAGGTTGCGCCCGGTCAGGCTGAGTTCCAGGTCGCGCTGGATGCGCCAGCCGATGTGCGCATCCAGCCGGGCGTAGCCAGGCACATTCAGGCTCGGCAGGCTGTCCACATAATAGAGCGAAGCGCCCAGGTCGATATTGTCAAGCGGGGAATGAAGCGCATGAAGCTGGAACTGGTTCTGCGGCGACCGCCCTGCCTCGGTTGCGATCGAGGTATCGGTGCTGTTCGCGTCGCGGCGGATATTCATTTTCAGCCAGGACCAGGCAGCCTTGAACTGCCACCGCCCGGTCGGCCGCCAGCTTCCGCTCCATTCCACGCCGTGCGTTGCCGCTTTTGCCCTGTTATTGAATACCAGCGGGACGACCGTGTATCCGGCCCCGGGAAAATTCGCCTCGCGCTCGATGGTCATCAAATTCCGATGCTCGCTGTAGAAGGCGGCGACATCCGTCTGCACCTGCTCGGTAAGCTGGCTGCGATAACCTGCCTCATAGGCAAACACATGTTCTGACTGGATTGCCGGGTTGCCTTGCAACCGCGTCGCAAAGGTCGTTGCGCCCGGCTTGATAACCGTGGCAACGACCTGGCTATCCGCATCGGTGCGGGAAGGCGTATGCACGGCGCGCGACACCGCCGCCCAGGCAGTTTGCCGCTCGTCGATTTTCCAGCGCAGGCGCAGGTTGGGCTGATACTCGAAACCGGTGTAATCGTTGTGCTCGAACTTGGAGCCGGCGATCAGATGCAGGCTGTCCTTGTTCAGCGCGATTTCATCCTGGAAAAAGGCGCTGGTGACATGGTCCGTGCGGCTTGCCGGCGCATAGGACACCACAAAGGTATTGTCCATCCTGTCGCCGGTTTGCCGGTAACCTGCGCCCCACACGATATCGTTCCGTTCGCCCCACAGGAAGCGGTGCTGGAAATCCAGGTCGCAAGTATCGCGCCGCTCGCCAAGATTGAAGTAGCGCCGCTCATAAGTGTCGTAGTAGAACTGCAATGCCCATTCGTCGGTGACCGACAGTGCGCTTTTCCAGCGCGCCAGCAAGTTGCTGCCTTTCAGGTCGATGGTGTAGCCGGCCGGTGTGCTGTAGGGCGGCAAAAGTGAAACGGCCGTGCCGGTGTGGTCGGAACTTCCGGTATAGGTATCGCCTTGCACGGTCAGCGAGTTTCCGCCGGACATGTCCCAGTCCGTCCGGAAACCGGCGCTGCGCAGGTCGTGCCGGTCATGCGCCTCGGCGCCGGAAGTCTGTCTGAAGTTATTCTGCGCGGCATCCCTCGCATAGATGCGGAAATGGCCGGCTTCGCCGAGCTTGCCACCGAAGCGCGCCGTTCCCTGATGCTCATGGTTGCCGGCGCCGCCGCTCACCATGCCACCCTGGGTCGCCGAGGCGGACATGGTGATGATATTGATAATGCCGGTGACCGCATTCGCGCCCCACAGCGCGCCGCCGGGACCGCGTATCACCTCGATGCGCTCCACATCTTCCAGCACCACGTCCTGCGCATCCCAATACACACCGGTAAAGCTCGGTGTTTGCAGGACGCGCCCGTCCAGCATCACCAGCAGATTGTCGCTGTTCTTGGCATTGAAGCCGCGGCTGCTGATCGCCCAACTGCCGCCGTCGATGTGCGCCACCTGCATGCCCGGCACCATGCGCAACAGTTCCGGCAGGCTGGTCATGCCGGAACGGCGAATATCCTGCCGGGTAATCACATGAATCGCGGCGGCAGTGTCCTCGAGCTTCTGTGGTTTGCGCGCCGCCGAACTGACCTCCACGCTCACGTTCATCAACTGTTCCAGCGAATAATCAGCGAACGAAGAGTCTTTGCCCGCTTTCGCATCGGAGGAGGCGGTGAGCCCGCAGACCGGATTGGACAGCAGGACGGCAAGCAGGAACGGCCGCAGCGGTTTTCGAAAGGTTATGGCATCCATAACTAAGAGTCTCGGTATCACGGATAGGCAAAACTGCATTTATTCAAAATCGCCATGTCGCAGCCCCATAAATACTGCGCGGCACCTCGCTGGTTCCCGGCCCCACAAGGGGAGAAACAAACTCCGGATGCCGGCGGTCGAGCAGATTGCGTGCGCCTAGTCCGAGTTCCAGGTTGCGATCGGGCCGCCAGCCCAAGCGCGCATCCAGGCGGGTATAGGCGGGGATGTTCTGGTTGGGCAGCCTGTCCACATAATAGAGCGAGGCATCCAGGTCGGTTTGGGCATTCAGCGCATGGCGCGTGTGGAATTGCATCTGGTGCCGCGGGGCATCACCGGCTTTGGCCTCGATGGCATTGTCGGCGCTATCCGCATTGCGGCGAATGCGCATTTCCAGCCAGGAATAAGCCGCCTTGAGTTGCCATTTTTCTGTGGGTTGCCAGCTTGCCGACAACTCCAGTCCGTGGGTTGCCGCGCTTGCCTTGCTTTGAAACTGCTGTGGCGCAACCAGCCGTGCTGGCGGTCCCGCCTCGAGAAATGGCGTCATCGGTTCCATAGTCATAAGGTTGCGGTATTCGTTATAAAAGCCAGCCACATCCAGATGCAGCCGTTCGGAAGGCATGACACGATAACCCGCCTCGTAAGCGAGCAACTCTTCGGACTGGACCGCCGGACTGCCCACGACCCGCACCAGCACTATGGCGGGCGCGCCGGCCCTGGGGGATGCCGCCACATTGAACCGGACATCCGAATAGAGGCGGGAAGGGATGCGCACGGCGCGGGATACCGCCGCCCAGGTTGTCTGCCGCTCGTCTATCGTCCAGCGCAGGCGCAGGTTGGGCTGATATTCGAAACCGCTGTAGTCGTTGCGTTCGAACTTGCTGCCCACAATCAGGTGCAGGCGATCCTTGGCAAGTGCGATTTCATCCTGGAAAAAAGCGCTGGCGGTGTTATCCATGCGGCGGAGCGGAGTGAACGACACGATAAACGCGTCATTCAGCGCATCGCTTGTTTGCCGGTAGCCCAACCCCCACACGATGTCGTGGTTGCCTGCCAACAACAGCCGGTGCTGGAAATCCAGATCGCGGCTATCCCGCCTCTCGCCGACGCCCGCGCCCTGCCGCTCGTAATAATCGTAGTAAAACTTGAGCGACCACTCCGAGGCGGCGGTCAGTGCATGCTTCCAGTTCATCAACAGGTTGCCGCTTCTTTGCGCGATGGTGATATCCGTGGGCAAAGTCGCAGGGGGGGCCAGTTGCGCGATCGAGAGTGTTTGCCCGGCATTTCCGTCGGAGAGCCCCCCTTGCGCCGTGACCGTATCACCGCCGGGAAGAGCCCAGTCTGCACGGAAACCGGTACTACGCATGTTGCGCCGGTCATGTGCCTGCGCGCCGGTGGCGAGCGGAAAATCATTCTGCCTGATGCTCTTGGCATATATCCGGAAATGCCCGGCTTCCCCAATCTCGCCGCCGTAGCGTACAGTCCCTTGCCGCTCGTGATTTCCGGCGCCGGCGTTTATCATGCCGCTCTTGGTTGCCGCCGCAGGCTTGGTGGTAATGTTGATCACGCCGTTGACCGCATTCGCCCCCCACAGCGTGCCGCCGGGACCGCGGATCACCTCGATCCTTTCGATGTCCTCCAGCACCACATCCTGAGCGTCCCAATAAACGCCGGAAAATGTCGGTGTGTACAGGGTGCGCCCATCCAGCAACACCAGCAATTTGTTGCTGTATCTCTGGTTGAAGCCGCGGCTGCCGATGGCCGCAGTGTTGCCGTTGATTTGCGCCACTTGCAGGCCCGGCACCATGCGCAGCAACTCGGGAATGGTGGTCATGCCGGAGCGGCGGATATCTTCCTGGGTGATCACATGGATGGCCGTCGCGGTGTCCTCCAGTTTCTGCGCCTTGCGCCCCGCTGAAGTGACCTCGACATCCAGCAGTTGCTCGATGGAAAGCTGGGTGAGATCGGCCTGATCTCTAGCTGCAGCCATGGCTGGCATGGACATGAACAAGGCGATACAGGTAATAAGAAAATATTGGGTGCAGGTTCTGCTCATTGCGTCAGCCTTCCCGGTATAGCCAAGCAGGATGGGCATGGATTGTACCTGCACACGCGGGTTTGGATCTGCATGGGCAGTGCTTGCCACAAACACATCATGTCTTCTCCTGCAGCACAGGCAGCACGACACAGAACTTGCTGCCCTGGCCTTCACCCGCCGACTCCGCCCAGATGCGCCCCTTGTGGTGCTCGGCAATCTTGCGGCACAGCGCCAGGCCGATGCCGGTGCCTTCATAGGCATCGCGCGACTGCAAGCGCTGGAACACCTGGAACAGCCGCTTGATCTGGCCGGGGATGATGCCGACGCCATTGTCGGCAACGCACAGGTGCCATTCGTTCCTGGTCACTTGGCTGGTGATGGCAATTTCCGGCGTCCGCCCGGCGATGCGGTACTTGACGGCGTTGCCGATGAGGTTCTGGAGCAGCCTGAGTATCTCGTCGCGTTTGGCAAAAATGCGCGGCCATTCGCCGGTGATGTTCACCCTGGCCTGCGCTTCGGCGATGGCAGGCTGGAGAAATTGCAGCGCTTCATCGAGTGTCGCGCGGCTTTCGATCCAGGCGGGCGGTTCGCCCATCCTGCCTATTCGCGAGTATTCGAGCAATTCCACCAGCATCTGGTCGATGCGTTTGGCTCCGTCGATGGCAAAGTTGAAGTAGTCGCGCTTCTCGCCGTCCAGTTGTCCGGCCAGGCTCCTTTCGAGCAGTTGCAGGTAGCTCGAGATCATGCGCAGCGGCTGGCGCATGTCGTGGGAAACGGCGTAGCTGAATTGCTCCAGGTCGGCGTTGGAGCGCTTGAGTTCTGCTTCGTGCTCTTTTCGCTCAGTGATGTCGCGCGCAAAGCCGGTAGTGCCCAGCACGTTGCCGTTCTCGTCAAGAATCGGAGTCTTGAAGGTTTCTACCCAGTGTATTTTGTCACCGTCATGCGAGTGTTCCTCAAAATGTTGCTGCTGGCGTGAGGCCATTACCCTGGCATCGTCGGTGCGGTATTTTTCCGCCAGCTCTTTTGGCCAAAAATCAAAATCGGTTTTGCCGATGACCTCCTGCATGTCTTTCAGCCGGACATAATCGACATAAGCCTTGTTTACCTTGATATAACGGCCCTCGGCATCTTTTAACCATGCTATATAGGGCGAATTGTCCAGAATGGCGCGCATGCTCACGTCGCTCTTGCGCAGCCGGTGATTGAAGGCTGCCAGCTCATCGGCAAATTTATGAAGTTGCTGGCGGTCAAATTCCATATCTTCCTGCAACTGCACTACGCGTTGTCCGGCACATAGCCTTGCACCCAGTACCCTTGGGTTGATCGGTTTGGTTATGTAATCGTTTGCGCCTGCTTCGAATGCCTCCACCAGTTTGTCGGTGCTTTCCTGCGCCGTCATGATGAATACATAGGCGTTGCGCCATGCGGGGTTCTGCCTGATCGCCTTGCAAAATTCGATGCCATCCATTTTTGGCATGATCCAGTCGGTGATAATGAGCTGCGGCGCTAATTTTTCAACCAGGCTTAATGCCTCCACCCCATTACGTGCCGTGGTCACCGTATGCCCGGCATTCTCCAGCAAGGTTTTCAGTAGCAGCAGGGCAGCCCGGTCGTCATCCACCAGCAAAATACGCAATTTGTAGAATGTACCTACACCGTCAGGTAATGCATCCTCCGTACCTACCATGTCCGGCGTCAGCGACACCGCTTCCAATAAGCCCGCAAAGGGAGGAATCTCTACCGGGCGAATGCAGCACAGATTGCACCACTCTTGCCATTCACGTACCGATTTGTCTCCCAGTTTGGCGAGCGCATCCAATTCTACGCCCATCCGGCTGGCCATCAGTATTAACTGGGATGACATCCTGTGCCGCTGTGGTTCACGGGCTAAACACAATCTGGAAAAGTAGTCCGCAATGTGCAGCACATTCAGCAAACGCCAATCCCGGCTGCCTTCTGTGAAATTGGCTTGGGCCGGGTTTTCGTGGTGCAACGCAACTTCCTGAAATACACGGGGCATGCCCCAATCCGCCACCATCGCCCGCGTCAAGTGGTTATGGTCAAACCTGAATTCGGCGCGCTCGAGATTGGTTAATTCGGAATCCGCGTTTGTCGCAAACGTATCGAGAATGCGCCCATATTCCTGCGGGTAGGCTGTCGCCAGCGCCAGCGAACCGACTTGCCCGAGCAAGCCGAGAATAAACACCTCTTCGGTCGAGCCGATGCCGCTGTGCAATACCAGGTTTTGCGCGGTAATCGCCGTCAGCAACGAGTGCCCCCAGAAACCTTGATAATCGAACTGCTTGCATGCTCCCTTACGGCTGCTCTCGATTAACGACAAGCCCAGCACCAACTGCCGCACCGAGCTCAAGCCCAGCACCGCGACCGCATCCACTGCGGACACGACAGGCCGCGTCTGGTATGCCACGCGTGCATTAGCCATCTTGATAACGCGGCTGGATAACGCCGGATCAGACTTGATTGCATGGGCGATTTCCTGGTTCGTCACGTCATCCTTGTGGGTCAACTGGATCACCTGCAAGGCCACGCCTCTGGGGGACGGCAAATGGCCACCCGCCTTGATTTCCTCGAATCTCGACTTGCTGATCATATTTAAATTCTTTCTGTTAATGCACAATCAAACAAACCTACATACCCAACAAACAATCAGGGTTTACCCCCCTGCAGCACAGGCAGCACGACACAGAACTTGCTGCCCTGGCCTTCACCCGCCGACTC
>CAYNYH010000061.1:0-14019 GCA_964401425.1 uncultured Gallionella sp.
ACTTAAAGCCAGCAACGCTGCCTTCCTTGAATCCAGCGTCAACCAGCATCGAGTTGAACTGGACAGGAAATACAACCAGCAGGACAGCCAACAGAAATAGCGCGCCGTCACGCAACAACGATATGAAATCCTTGCCGATAGATATGGCCACGGCAATCCTTGATTCATGCGCTCCTTGCTCACCTGCACCCATCGTTACCCCCTAATGTGTCAGTCTTGCAAATTGGCAAGTTTTTTCGGCACTCATTCGGTACCCAATCACCCGGTGAGAGCGCCGCTGCAAAACCTGCATTGGGCAACACCTTACGCAATGCTTCCGCCAAGAACAATATGCCGAAATATCTATGCATTCCGGCATATTGACGCGTATGGCGTGTTGTCCATCCCACTCCGTGAATTGCTAATGCAGCTCTTATCCGAACGTGAACGCATAGGCCTCCAGCCCCGGCCCGGATACAGCCAGCGCACGCTACGGGATTTCTTAACGATTTTAGGTTTTCGTTTTTCCTCCCCTGAGCGCCGCCGAGTAATTCAGGCTAGGGGATTTCGGCGAGGGCTGTCTGAGCGTGTAGCGCGAGTTCCGCGGCCGCCTGACCAGATCGCGACAAGCTCGCGACGTAAATCAACTGCACTCACTTCGTTCAAAGGCAGGGTCTCCTCCTGTTTGACGTTCATTACTTACGTCAAAAGTGCCGTAGGTTGGGTTAGCGGCAAGCCGCGTAACCCAACAACTTTCCCCAAGAGGTATTTTTAGCCGGGGCGGCGCACCAGCAGCGCCGCAACCTGCTTCTTCGGCTTGTCGGCGGCCGGCTCCGGCTGGTTGCCTTGAGGGAAGGCGCTGGCGGAGGGTTCGTAGGGTTTGTCGAACCACGGATCGTGGCTCGCTTTTTTAGGCGCGGCAGTACGTGGCGCATGGCTACGTTCATGGTGTTCGCCGCGCGGCGCACGCTCCCGATGTTCCTCGCGCGGCGCTCTCGATGATCTCGCCGCGTGATGCGGCACGGCCGCATTTTCTTTCTGGATGTCGTGCTTGATCAGCTTCTCGATTTCCTTGAGGTGCCTTTCCTCTTCCGGCGACACCAGCGAGATGGCGATGCCGGAAGCGCCCGCACGGCCAGTGCGGCCGATGCGGTGGACGTAATCTTCGGGCGCGGTGGGAATTTCATAGTTGATGACCATGGGCAACTGGTCGATGTCCAGGCCGCGCGCGGCCACGTCGGTGCCGATCAGGACGGTGACCCTGCCCTGCTTGAAGGCATCGAGCGCCTGGATGCGCTCCTGCTGGCTCTTGTCGCCGTGGATGGCATCGGCGGCAAAGCCATCGCGCTGCAATTGCCGGGCAAGACGGCCGGCAGTGATTTTGGTTTTGGTGAACACCAGCACCTGCGGCGCATCGCTGCCGCGCAGCAGTTGCGCGAGCAGGGCATGCTTGTCCGCCTGCTCGACCATATAGACCTTCTGCGTGACGGTTTCGGCGGTGGCGTTGCTGCGCGCGACCTGGATGAGCTGGGGATGGGACAGGAATTCCGCCGCCAGCCTCTTGATCTCTTCCGAGAACGTCGCCGAGAACATCAGGCTCTGGCGCTGTTTGGGCAGCAGCGCGAGGATGCGCTTCAGGTCGGGCATGAAGCCCATGTCGAGCATGCGGTCCGCTTCGTCCAGCACCAGCACCTGCACCTGATTCAGCAGCACCGATTTCTGCTCGACATGATCGAGCAGGCGGCCCGGTGTCGCGACCAGGATTTCCACGCCCGCCCGCAGTTGCGGCGTCTGCGTCTTGATGTCGACCCCGCCGTATACCACCAGCGAGCGCAGGCGGCTGTGCTTGGCATAGGCCTTGATGTTTTCTTCCACCTGGATCGCGAGCTCGCGCGTCGGCGCGAGCACCAGCGCGCGCACCGGATGGCGCGCGGGCGAGGCGCTGGTGCTGGCGAACGGCAGCAGCTTCTGCAGGGTAGGCAGCGCAAAGGCCGCCGTCTTGCCGGTGCCCGTTTGCGCGCCGGCCATCAGGTCGCGGCCTTCCAGCACGATCGGGATGGCCTGTGCCTGTATGGGGGTGGGAGTGGTGTAACCGGACTCGGTCAGCGCCTTGAGGATTTCAGGCGCCAGATTCAGATCGGCGAAACTAACGGTGCTCAATATCTCTTCTCTTCTTCAATAAGTTGGGGTAGCCCTCCCCGGCTCGAACCCGAGCATTATACTCCACTACCCGATGCGCGAATGCCTGTCCCTTAACCCCGTTGATTTCCGTCATTATTGGAGGCAACAGCGGCATCCAGCCGCGCGATGAACTTCTCCAGTTCCGGAGGCAGCGGCGCGGTGATCTGCAGCGGTTCGCCGGTCAGCGGATGATTGAACGAAATCGAATGCGCATGCAGGAACATGCGCTTCAGCCCCCGCTTCATCAGTTCCTTGTTGCGCGCGAAGTCGCCGTATTTGTCGTCCCCGGCGATCGGAAAGCCGAGGTGCGCAAGATGCACGCGGATTTGATGGGTGCGGCCGGTCTTTAGTTCAGCCTCCAGCAAGGAAAAGTCCGGCCAGCTTTTTTGCAGGGTGAAGATGGTATGCGCGGCCTGGCCGTCCTCCCTGACCATCACGCGTTTCTCGCCCTGCGGGGTATCGAACTTGTGCAGCGGCAATTTGACGTGCTGGCGTGCGTTCCTCCACTGCCCCAGCACCAGCGCGAAGTAGCGCTTGTCGCTGTTGCCCTCGCGCATGATCTCGTGCAGCCCGGTGAGCGCGGAGCGTTTCTTCGCGACTAGCAGCACGCCGGAAGTCTCGCGGTCGAGGCGGTGCACCAGCTCCAGGAATTTGGCCTGCGGGCGCGCGCGGCGCAGTTGCTCGATCACGCCGAAGCTCACCCCGCTGCCACCGTGCACCGCCACCCCGGAAGGCTTGTCCACCGCCAGCAGCGCGTCGTCTTCATAGAGAACAGGGAATTCCGCCGCCGGGACGAATGCCTCTTCCGGCCTTTCCGCGACGCGGATCGGCGGGATGCGCAACTGGTCGCCGAGTTGCAGCCGGTAGGTCTGGTCGACGCGCTTTTTGTTCACCCGCACTTCCCCGCCGCGCAGGATACGGTAGACATGGCTCTTGGGTACGCCCTTGAGGTGGCGAAACAGGAAATTATCGATGCGCTGGTCCTCGCCGCTCTCGTCTATCGTAAGGAAAGCGACAGAACCTTTGCTTAAATCATTCATTTTGCTTATACTTCATCACTCGCGCGTTTTGGGATTGGGTAAGTTCGGGATGTTGATTGTCCCTTCGCCATAAGAAACTGGCCCGCCAGGAAGACATCTGGCGCAAGCGACGGCGCAATGCGCCGCCACCCCTCCAGCCGCAGCCCGGTTAATATCGCTCACCGGAACCAGCAGCGATAGTAATTGATTTATGCGCTCAAAGCACCTGTGGATTTTCGTGATGCAGCCCTGGCTGCCTCACCCGAGGAACTTCTGCGACGGCCGGTGAAACGGAAACAGTGCGGTATGGCAATGCCCCCGCCGACGATGCAGGAATTCCAGAAAACGATTTTTAGACTAGCTACTGATAGAGAGCCGATTTGACCAACCGTTTGCACAACCTGTTTGCACGATTGCTCCTCTCTCACGCCTGATCGCGTGTAGCCGGTCTCGCCCGTGTCAGAGCGCGGGAGACTATACATGAAACGCATGCTATTCAATGCGACGCAGCCGGAAGAACTCCGCGTCGCCATTGTCGACGGCCAGAAACTCATCGACCTCGACATCGAAACCGCCGGCAAGGAACAGCGCAAGAGCAACATCTACAAGGCGGTCATCACCCGCGTCGAACCCAGCCTCGAAGCCTGCTTCGTCGAATACGGCGGCAGCCGCCACGGCTTTCTGCCGTTCAAGGAAGTCGCCCCGCAGTATTACCAGCCCGGCAGCGGCAACCGTCCCTCGGTCAAGGAAGCCCTGCGCGAAGGCCAGGAACTGCTGGTACAGGTAGAAAAAGACGAGCGCGGCAACAAGGGCGCGGCACTGACCACTTATATCAGCCTGGCCGGCCGCTACATCGTGCTGATGCCGAACAACCCGAGCGGCGGCGGCGTGTCGCGCCGCGTGGAAGGCGAGGATCGCGACGAACTGCGCGAAGTGCTGGCGCAGGTCGACGTGCCGCATGGCATGAGCATCATCGCGCGCACCGCCGGTATCGGGCGCAACAAGGAAGAACTGCAGTGGGACCTGGACTACCTCAAGCAGCTGTGGGATGCGATTGAGGGCGCGGCGAAGGCCGAAAAAGCGCCGTCGCTGATCTACCTGGAAAGCAGCCTCGTGGTGCGCGCCATCCGCGACTACTTCAACCCGGAAATCGGCGAAATCCTGATCGACACGCAGGACATCTACGAACAGGCGATGGCGTTCATGAGCACGGTCATGCCGGACAACGTGAACCGCATCAAGCGCTACGTGGACGACGTACCGCTGTTCTCGCGCTTCCAGATCGAGCACCAGATTGAATCCGCCCATGCGCGCGAAGTGCGCCTGCCGTCCGGCGGCGCGATCGTGATCGACCATACCGAAGCGCTGACCGCGATCGACATCAACTCGGCGCGTGCCACCAAAGGCTCCGACATCGAAGCCACCGCCTTCAACACCAACCTCGAAGCGGCCGAAGAAATCGCCCGCCAGTTACGCCTGCGTGACCTGGGCGGCCTGATCGTGATCGACTTCATCGACATGGAAAGCAGCAAGAACCAGCGCGACGTGGAGAACCGCCTGCGCGATTCGCTGCGCTACGACCGCGCGCGCGTGCAGACCGCCAAGATCTCGCGCTTCGGCCTGCTCGAGCTTTCGCGCCAGCGTCTGGCACCCAGCCTGGGCGAGAGCAACTACATGCCTTGCCCGCGCTGCGCCGGCATCGGCCACATCCGCGGCACCGAGTCTTCCGCCCTGCACATCCTGCGCATCATCCAGGAAGAGGCGATGAAGGAAACCAGCGCGGCGATCCACGCGCAGGTGCCGGTGGACGTCGCCACCTTCCTGCTCAACGAAAAGCGCGCCGACATCCATCGCATCGAATCGCGCCTGCGCGTCAGCATCACGCTGATCCCCAACCCGCACCTGGAAACGCCCAACTACAGCATCAGCCGCCTGCGCCAGGACGACCTGACCGCCGACATGCTGCAGGCCAGCTACAAGCTGGTGGAAAAACCCACCGAGGAAAAACCGCTGAGCGCCGCACAGGAGCAGCAGAAGGTCGTGCGCGCGCAAGCTGCAGTACAGGGCATCACCCCGGCGCAACCCGCGCCGATGAAGGCTGTTGAGGAAGTGCCCAAACCTTCGATCCTCGGCAAGCTGTTTGGCTGGTTCAAGACGCTAAGCGTGGAAGAGCCGCCCAAGGCCAAACCGGCGGCAGCCAAGCCCCAGGGCAAGACGTACCGCGAGCGCGGGGAACGCGGCGAAGGCGGCAAGCGCCGCGAGCGTGGAGAACGTGGTGAGCGCGGAGAACGCAGCGAAGGCGGCCGCCGCGAGCGCGGCGAGAAGCAGGCCGAAGCCGCGGCAAAACCCCAGGAGCAACGCCCGCAGGGCGAACGCGAGCCGCGTCAGCCCAGGCCACCGCGCCCACCGCGCGTAGCACCGGTGCCGCAGCCTGAGGAAAAGCCCGTACCGGAAACCCAGGTTACCGCACCCGCCGACGAACAAACCGAGGAAGGCGCTGCACGCGAAGGCGGCCGTCGCCGCGGACGCCGCGGTGGACGCCGCGAGCGCGAACGCCGCGAGAACGTTGCCCAGACCGGCGAAACACCGGTCAGCAGCGGTGAAACTCCCATCGCGGAAACCGCCCCTGCTGCAAAGCAGGAAGCCGCCGCGCCGGTCGAGACCGCTCCGGCAAGACTGAAGCCTTCCGAGTACATCGCCTATCCGAAGGGTTGGACACACCCCCTGCAACCGAGCGAATACATCGCCATACCGGCAACCGCAACGCCGCCGGCAGCAGTGGTAAAGGAAATTGCCGCGCCAGCAGCATCAGGCGGCGAAGGACTGATCCAGATCGAGACCGATCCGGGCAAGTTCAGTGCAGTAGTCAGTGCTCCAGCCGTCGAACCGCCCGCACCGCGCCGCCGCCAGCGCCAACGCGAGGTATACGTGGAGAATGAGCCGCTGGTGCAGGTCGAAACGCAACACCCGCAGGCGTAGTTCGGCCAGCCAAAAACAAGAGCCGCACGGCTGAAAACCGTGCGGCTTTATTTTTTCCTGCGCCCTCGTCTGCCGGAAATCATTCCCGGTTGCGGAAGACGCTTATCAGCAGCGCCAGCGTAACCCCCCAGAACAGCATGGTCATCACGAGCTGCGTCTTCATCGCAGGCGACCATTCCTCGCTCCTGCCGGTCTGGTTTGCCGCAAGCGGAGAAATCTGCATCTCGCTGCCGTCCGGCAACACCAGGAAGCCAACCGGCTGACCGACTCCGACCTGCCGGAACGGTGCGGTAAAGACGCAATCGGCGGCAGACGGCGCCAGTCCGAGCATCTTCACCCGGTTGCAGGTTTCCGCATCCAGGCGCAGTTCATAAATATCCGAAATATGCGCCGTGATGTTCCAGATAAAGAGGAAGCCGATGAACAGGCAAACAAGCGCGGCAATTATTTTCGTATCGTCACTTTCCGTGCGTTTTTCCATTCCCGCCTCCCGACGAAATTGTGTAGACCTGCCGCCTGCATTCTGCCCCGAAGCCGGCCGGGTTTCAATTACCGGCTAAGCCGAGATGCTTATGGCGGATATGCTGCAACAGCCCCTCAGCCGCATCTTCCACCATATCCAGCACGCGCTCGAAGCCTTCCTCGCCGCCGTAGTATGGGTCGGGGACTTCGCGCCCGGCATGATGCCGCGCGTAGTCGAGAAACAGTTGCACCCGCGCATTGCCGTCCGGCGGCGTGAGGCGCTGCAGGATGCCGAGATTGGCCCTGTCCATCGCCAGCACATAGTCGAAACGGCGAAAGTCGCCCTCCCCGACCTGCCTACCGCGCAGACCGCCCATCTCATAACCGCGCTGCCCCGCCGCACGCTGCGCGCGCAGGTCGGGCGGCTCCCCGATGTGGTAGTCGTGCGTCCCCGCCGAATCGATCAGGATATTTTCGGTCAGGCCTGCATTCTCGACGTAATGACGGAACACCGCCTCCGCCGTGGGCGAACGGCAAATGTTGCCCATGCAGATAAAAACAACGGAAACCCTGTTTTTCATCGTAGCCACTTTCCAGAATTGCGCACCGCCTTCCCCGTCGCCGAAGCCGACGTGAAACGGTATCCCGGTTGACATTGTATTACGAGCCGCCGCCGGCTTCTGCCTCCCCGGACTCCGGCTACTGGCGCAGCACAAAATATGCTCCTGCTGATATAGAATGCGGCCTAGACAATGCAAATCGTGTCATTAACCCGCCCCGGAGAATTGCCGAGGCGGTGATCTTTCAGGAAAAGAATCATGTCGGCAATCGGATTGTGGTACCCCGTTTATGATCGTAGCCTCGCATGGGTAGGCGTGAGCCTCGAGACGGACAAGTCGGTATTTGTACCCCAGGATTTTTTCGACCAGATGAGCAGCGAAGCGCTGGCGATCGATGGAGTTGATGGCAAATTGTTTTTCGTGGGCGCGGATGTTCTGGGCATATGCAAGCAGCCGCTGCAACTGCCTTTCCCGCCATCCCGCCTGGTAGCGGTGCTCAGTGAAAATTTCCTGACGGCCGACGCAAGCATGGCCATCTTCCGCGCCTGGCACGCCAAGAAGATACGCCTGGCCGTAACCGGCCTGACCGTGCCATCCGGACTTTCCCGCGACATGGTGGCGATGCATGTTTTTGATGGCTCTACCATACGCAACTCGTTTAGCGAAAAAGCCTTGCTGGATGCAAGCCGCTCTGGAGCAAAGCTGTTTGCCCATGGCATCGGTTCGATGGATACGTTCGAATGGTGCGTCAAAATGGGATTCAACTACTTTGCCTTTGGCGGGCTGGAGACGCCGGAACATGCAGGCCAGTCGAAGGATTCTTCCCGTGTTTCGCTGATGCGCCTGCTTTCCCTGGTTGCCGCGGATGCGGACGCAGCAACCATGGAGGAAGTTTTCAAGCTCGAACCGAAGCTGGCCTTCGAGTTGTTGCGGCTGGTCAATTCCGCCTCTTTCGGCACACGCAAGGAAATCACCAATTTTGGCCAAGCCATCATGGTGCTGGGAAGGCGCCAGTTGCAGCGCTGGCTGCAACTGCTGATGTTCTCTCTGCGCAAGGAAGGCAACGACAGCCCGGACATCCTGATGCAGCGCGCCGCCGAGCGCGGGCGAATCATGGAACTCCTGTCCAGGGAAGGCAGTGAAAAAACCGATCAGGAACATGCCTTCATGACAGGGGTGTTTTCCATGCTGGATATCCTGATGGAAACCCCGCTGGAAGAATTGCTCAAATCGGTTTCCCTGCCGCAACCGGTGGAAGATGCGCTGCTCGAACACGAAGGCCGGCTGGGCGCCCTGCTCGACCTGGTATGCGCAACCGAACAGCGCGACTTTGCGGGCGTGCAACAACAGCTGTCCAGCTTGGGAATAGCGCCGGGAACACTGAGCCGCTTCCAGCTTGACGCAATTTTCTGGGCTTTGAAAGTCGCCGGGACAAAATGAAATTGCAAGCCGATTTCCCTTCCGATACCGATAGCAGCAATTCCGATAGCCGCCATGCCTTTGCCGTGGCGGGCGGCATCGTACATAGCGTGCTGCATACCGGCGAGAGGGATTTTGCGCAGGCACTCGTCAAAGCGATCCGGGATTCTTTTAACTGGCCCGAAGTCTGCTGCCATTTCAACGGGCGGGCTGCACACCTGGCCAACCGGCGCAAATTGCCGGAAGACTGGCGCAGCCTGGCGGAACAAATCGAACGCGACGGCCAGCCCGTGTGGCTGCCGGCCGACAGCAACGAGAATGAGCCGGTGCAACTGGGCTGCCCTTTGCTTGCCCAGGATGAACTGGTCGGCGCGCTGTGCGTACGTGCACCACGGCACATCCTGCCGACCCTGCAATCGCTGGCCGGGCTGATCGCGACGACCCTGCTCGACCGCCTGCAATTTGACGAACGCAAGCGCGACCTCCTGGACAGCGAAGACAAGCTGGCGCGGCAACAGCAGATACTCGACCAGATCCACGACTCCGTCATCGCCATGGATCTGAGCGGCTACATCACCGGCTGGAACAAGGGGGCGGAACAGCAGTTCGGCTACACCGCCGAGGAAGCGATAGGGAAAAACATCCTGTTCCTGTATGCCGACGAGAACGAAGACGAAGACGCGCTGCTCCACGAAGCCTTCCTCGACCACGGCGGGCGCGAGATGGTGGTCAAGCGCCGCAAGAAATCCGGCGAAGTGTTCTGGGCCAGCCTGAGCCTCTCCCTGTCGCGCGACGCGCGCGGCAACCCTACCGCGATCCTCGGCTACCTGGTAGACATCACCGAGCGCCTCAAGGCGGAGGCGGAATTGCGCCTGCAGGCGGCGATCTTCGAATACAGCGACGAGGGCATCATCGTCACCGATGTATCCAAGCGCATTCTTTCGGTAAACCGCTCCTTCACCAAGATCACCGGCTACGAGGCGCACGAAGCCATCGGGCAGCTTCCCTCGATGCTGAAATCGGGCCTGCATGACCGTGCCTTCTACGATGAGATGAACGCCTCGCTCGCCAAAAACGGACTGTGGATCGGTGAACTGTGGAACCGGCGCAAGAATGGCGAGAACTTTCCGGCATGGATGTCGATCAGCGGGGTGCGCAACAAGGATGGGATAATCACCCATTACTTCTCCGTGTTCTCCGACCTCACCGAACGCAAGAATGCCGAGCAGCAGATCTACCGTCTGGCCTTTTACGACACGCTCACCGGCCTGCCTAACCGCCTCAGGCTGCAGACCCTGCTGCGCCAATCCCTGCTCGAGGCGCAGCGCAGCAAGAAGCATGGCGCGATCCTGTTCATCGACCTCAACCGCTTCAAGCAGATCAACGATTCCCTCGGCCACGCGCATGGTGACACCTTGCTCAAGGAAGTTGCAGCACGGCTGTCCGCTGTCCTGCGCGGAGAAGACGTCATCGCCCGCCTCGGCGGCGACGAATTCGTCGTGGCCCTGATGGATATCACCAAACACGAAGATGCCTCAGTCGTTGCGCAAAAAATCCTCGACAGCCTGTCCGCGCCCATTATGGTGGAGGGGCATGAGTTGCTGATTTCCGCGAGCATCGGCATCAGCGTCTATCCCGACGACGGCGACGATGCCGAGACCCTGATCAAGAATGCCGATATTGCGATGTACCGTGCCAAGCAGGGCGAAACGCACGACGGTTACATGTTCTTCTCGCCCGACATGAACAGGCGCGCCCTGGAGCGCCTCAAGCTGGAAAGCAACCTGCGCCGCGCCCTGGAGCGTGGGGAACTGGCACTTCACTATCAGCCGCAAATGAATTTGCAAAACGGCAAGATGGTCGGGGCGGAAGTGCTGCTGCGCTGGAACCACTCCGAGACGGGCATGATCTCCCCGGCGACCTTCATTCCGCTGGCGGAAGAGACCGGGCTGATTGTCCCCATCGGCCAGTGGATCCTGGAAACCGTCTGCGCGCGCAACAGGGAATGGCAGCGTATCGGCCTGCCCATCGTCAAGCTGGCGGTGAACATTTCCGCCAAGCAGTTCCGCCCGGACTTACCGCGCATGGTGGCGGAGATACTGGCGCGCCACGAACTGGATGCGCGCTTTCTCGAACTGGAAATCACCGAAAGCATGATCATGCAGAATGTCGAAGGCGTGATCACCATGATGGACGAATTCCAGTTGCTGGGCATTGGCCTGTCACTGGACGATTTCGGCACCGGCTACTCGTCGCTGAGTTACCTCAAGCGCTTCCCCATCGACAAACTCAAGATCGACCAGTCGTTCGTGCGCGGCATTACCAAGGACAGCGACGACGAGGCCATCACGCGAGCGATCATCAGCCTGTCCAAGAACCTCGGCCTGCGCGTCATCGCGGAAGGCGTGGAAACGGAAGAGCAGCTGGCCTTCCTGAAGGCAGCCGGCTGCGAAAAGATACAGGGCTACTATTACAGCCGCCCCCTGCCCGAAGACGAATTCGTCAAGTTCCTGCAGAGCGCAAAAACTTGAAACCGGCGGATAGCGGCAAGCCCATCCGGGGCAGCATGAGCATGCCGCCGGAACACCTGGAACTGGGACAGTTCATCCCCTCCGTTTACCACTACAACATGCTCAGCGACCAGGCGCGCATGGACGCCTTCCGCGAAGCCATCGCATTCGCCGTGCCGCCGGGCTCGCGCGTGCTGGAACTGGGCGGCGGCACCGCGGTGCTGTCCTTTTTTGCGGCGCAGCGCGCGGCCAGGGTGTGGTGCGTGGAGAAGAACCCGGAAATGGTGCATGAGGCGCGCCGCATCCTCGCCCTGAACCCCGGCGGCGGACGCGTGGAAGTCATCGAGGCCGACGCCTTCGACTACCTGCCGCCCGAACCGGTGGACGTGGTGATCTGCGAGATGCTGCATGTCGGGATGCTGCGCGAGAAGCAGATCCCGGTGATCGAATCGTTCAAGCGGCGCTACCGGGAAAAGTTCGGCAAACCGCTGCCGCGCTTCGTGCCGGAAGCCTTCATCCAGGCCGTGCAGCCGGTGCAGCAATCCTTCGATTTCGACGGCTATTATGCCCCCATCGCATTTTTCCAGCTCCCCGACGCGGAGCAGCCGCGCACCCTGGACCTGGCCGCCCCGGCGGTCTACCAGTTGGCCTGTTACGGCGAACCGCTGCCGGCCGATTGCTCCTGGCAGGGCGAGATCGCGCTGCAACGGAGCGGCCGGCTCAATGCGCTGCGCTTCATCACCAAGAACGTGATCGCCGTCGACGAAGCCGCGCAGCGCACCGTCGACTGGTTCAGCCAGTACCTCATCGTGCCGCTGGACAAACCGCTGGAAGTGGAGGCCGGACAAAAGGTGATGGTCAATTTCGACTACCGGCCGGGCGACCAGATCGCGGCGATCAAGCCCCACGCAACGCTAGTCCCTTAGAAGCTGTCTTAAAAATTTGCGAGGAGGGATGGATGCAAGGCGCACGGAACGCAGCAACCGGAATGTACACGGAGATACATGAGGATTGCGAGTACCGCGCAACGCCGCAGACGCCCTACACAGCATTTTTTAAGACAGCTTCTTAACGGCCTGTTAGCAGCTCCGGCAGGCATGGCGCGATGGTGTATAATGCGCGCACCCTGCACCCGACCAATCAGTGCAGCGGTTCTTTCCTTAATCTCCAGATCGTCTCGATCACTTATTCGTCTGCCTCGATTGGTGCCGCCCTTGTGTGCGGCAGGCCGTCGCAGGAGTTCAACTTTGTCAAATACTACAACCCCCATGCCCAATGAAATTACTTTCGCCGACCTGAAGCTGGCGCAACCCCTGATGCGCGCCATCGCCGATGCCGGCTACACGCGCCCTACTCCGGTACAGGCGCAGGCCATCCCGCTGGTGCTGGCCGGCGGCGACCTGCTGGCCGGCGCGCAGACCGGCACCGGCAAGACCGCCGGCTTCACCCTGCCGATCCTGCAACTGCTCACCGCAAGACCCCTTGCCAGCCAGCGCCCCGGCCGGCCGCGCTGCCTGATCCTCGTCCCGACGCGCGAGCTCGCCGCGCAGGTCGAGGAATCGGTGCAGACCTACGGCAAATACCTGGCGCTGAAATCCATGGTGATGTTCGGCGGCGTGAACATCAACCCGCAGATCAAGGCCCTGCACGGCAAGATGGACATCCTCGTCGCGACCCCCGGCCGCCTGCTCGACCATGTCGGGCAGAAGACGCTCGATTTGTCCGGCGTCGAAATCCTGGTGCTGGACGAAGCCGACCGCATGCTGGACATGGGCTTCATCCGTGACATCAAGAAGATCCTCGCGCTGTTGCCGAAGCAGCGCCAGAACCTGCTGTTCTCGGCGACCTTCTCCGACGAGATCAAGACGCTGGCCGACGGCCTGCTGCACAACCCCGGCTACGTCGAAGTCGCACGGCGCAACACCACGGCGGAACTGGTCGAGCAGAGCGTCCACCTCGTGCCGCAGAAGCTGAAGAGCTACCTGCTCGCGCACCTCATCAAGCACAACGACTGGAAGCAGGTGCTGGTGTTCACGCGCACCAAGCACGGCGCGAACCGCCTCGCGGAAAAGCTGTGCAAGGATGACATCCCCGCTATGGCGATCCACGGCAACAAGAGCCAGCCGGCGCGCACCAAGGCGCTCGCGCAGTTCAAGGACGGCACGCTGCCGGTGCTGGTCGCTACCGACATCGCCGCGCGCGGGCTGGACATCGACCAGTTGCCGCATGTGGTGAATTTCGAGCTGCCCAACGTACCGGAAGACTACGTGCACCGCATCGGCCGCACCGGGCGTGCGGGCAGCAGCGGCGCGGCGATCTCGCTGGTGGACAGTGAAGAACTGCCGTTTCTCAAGAGCATCGAACGGCTGATCAAGCGCGAGATTCCGAAAGTGGCGATCGACAGCTTCGTGCCCCCCGCCAACATTCCCGCCGAAGCCCCGCGCCCGCCGCGCCCGCCCCACGGGCAACGCCGCAGCAGCACACCACGCCCGGCAGGCGAGAAAAGCCGCGCGCCGCGCGAAGGCCAGGGCCGGAAGCCCGGTACACCGCAGCCGCGCCAACAGCGCGACGGCCAGGGCCAGAAACCGCGTAACCCGCAGCAACGCAATGGCCCGCAATCGCCTACCGCGCAAAAGCCTGCCAGCCAAAAGCACCTGTCCGAAGCGGCACGCCACCAATCCATGCCGCAGCCGGCGCTGTTCTCGCCCAAGCCGGTGAAGCGCGGGAGGTAATTTCAGCAGTAATTGATTTGAGCTAGCCTGAACGGCTATAACTAAAATCAAAACCGCCGGGGGTAGCCCGGCAGCTAGTTACTTTTCTTGTCTTGCCAAGAAAAGTAACCAAAAGAAGTCGCCCCCGGTTTGCCGCCGCTTCGCGGTACCCTGCGTTGCTCGACTGGTCAGGCGGCTG
>CAYNYH010000062.1:0-13658 GCA_964401425.1 uncultured Gallionella sp.
GCTGATCGACTACCAGAGCGGCGCGACGCCCGATCCGCGCATCAACATGAGCCACCGCACCAGCGGGCGCAATATCGCGGTGATGCTGCTGCTGGATCTGTCGGAGTCGCTCAACGAAAAGGCGGTGGGCTGCGAGCAGACCATATTGGAATTGAGCCGGGAGGCGGTATCGCTGCTGGCCTGGGCGATCGAGAAACTGGGCGACCCGTTCGCCATTGCCGGCTTCCATTCCAACACCAGGCATGACGTGCGCTACCTGCACATCAAGGGCTACAGCGAAGGCTGGGATGAGCGGGTGAAGGGGCGGCTTGCAGCGATGCAGGCCAATTATTCCACGCGCATGGGGGCGGCGATGCGCCATGCCGCGCACTATCTGGAAAAACAGCAGGCCGACAAGAAACTGATGCTGATCCTGACCGACGGCGAGCCGGCGGATGTGGACAGCAAGGATGGACGCATGCTGATCGAGGATGCGCGCCAGGCGGTGGCGGAGCTGGACCGGCAGGGCATCTATGCCTATTGCATCAACCTCGATCCCAAGGCGGACAAGTATGTCGCGGACATCTTCGGCAAGCAGTACGCCATCATCGACCGGGTGGCGCAACTGCCTGCAAAGCTGCCGCAGCTGTTCATCTCGCTGACCAAATAGCCATTAAGGCACGGCAGTAAAGTTATATAATTCAACAACCTTATGAGGAAAGAAGCATGAGCAAAAGTTTGACCCAGTTCATCATCGAAGAGCAGCGCACCATCCCGGGTGCGAGCGGCGATTTCACCGGCCTGATCAGCGATATTGTGATCGCCTGCAAGCAGATCGCGCATGACGTCAACAAGGGAGCGCTGATTGGCGTGTTGGGCAGCGCAGGCAGCGAGAACGTGCAGGGCGAAACCCAGAAAAAGCTGGACGTTATCACCAACGAGATTTTCATCAAGTCGACCGAATGGTCGGGCCACCTCGCGGCGATGGCCTCCGAGGAAATGGAGGACGTCTATCACATCCCGGCCATCTATCCGAAGGGCAAGTACCTGCTGGTGTTCGATCCGCTCGACGGCTCCTCCAACATCGACGTGAACATTTCCGTCGGTACGATCTTCTCGATCCTGCGCGCACCCAAGGGCATCGAAAACCCGACGGCGGAAGACTTCCTGCAGCCCGGCACCACGCAGGCTTGCGCCGGCTATGCGCTGTACGGACCGTCGACCATGATCGTGATTACCAGCGGCCACGGCGTGAATGGCTTCACCCTGGATAACGACATCGGCGAATTCATGCTGACCCATCCGAACATGACCATCCCGGCGGATACACTGGAGTTCGCGATCAACGCCTCCAACGAGCGCTTCTGGGAGAAACCCGTGCAGCGCTACGTCGACGAATGCATCGCGGGCAAGAACGGGCCGCGCGGCGTCAACTTCAACATGCGCTGGATCGCGTCGATGGTGGCCGAGGTGCACCGCATCCTGATCCGCGGCGGCGTGTTCATGTACCCCAAGGACACCAAGGATCCTGCCAAGGCCGGCAAGCTGCGCCTGCTGTACGAGGCAAACCCGATGTCCTTCATCGTGGAGCAGGCGGGCGGCATGGCTTCCACCGGCTACCAGCGCATCATGGACGTCAAGCCGTCCGAGCTGCACCAGCGCGTGCCGGTGATTCTCGGATCGAAGAACGAAGTCGAGCGCATCGTGCGCTACCACCAGGAGGCATAGGAGATGAATAAACCGTCAGTTGCCATCGTCATGGGTAGCGCCAACGACTGGGAGATCATGCAGCAGGCCGCGCGCCAGTTGCAGGATTTCGGCGTGGCTTACGATACGCGGGTGATTTCCGCGCATCGCTCTCCCGACCTGCTGTTCGATTACATCAAGGAAATCAGCGCGCAGGGCGTGCAATGCTTCATCGCCGGCGCTGGCGGCGCCGCGCACCTGGCCGGCGTGATTGCCGGCAAGACCACGCTGCCGGTGCTGGGCGTGCCGATTCCCTCCAAATACCTCAAGGGCATGGACTCGTTGCTGTCCATCGTGCAAATGCCCAAGGGCATACCGGTGGCGACCTTCGCGATCGGCGAAGCGGGTGCGGCCAATGCCGGGCTGTTTGCGGTTTCCATGCTGGCCTTGCACGATGCGCAACTGGCGCAGAAACTGGCCGAGTACCGCAAGAAGCAGGCGGAACAGATTGCTGCCACCACGCTGCCAACTTTGTAATCAGAGGTTTCCAATGCCTGTTTTGCACGAATCCAATCTCACAAGCCTGAAGTTTTTGCACCGCGGCAAGGTGCGCGACCTATATGAGGTGGACGCACAGCATTTACTGATCGTGCAGACCGACCGGCTCTCCGCCTTCGACGTGATTCTGCCCGACCCGATTCCGGGCAAGGGCGAGGTGCTGACCAGCGTGTCGAATTTCTGGTTCGACAAGCTGCGGCATGTCATTCCGAATCACCTGACCGGCATCGCACCCGAGTCGGTGGTCAAGGGCGAAGAGGAGCAGGTGCAGGTGAGGGGCCGCGCCTTCGTTACCCGCAAGCTCAAGCCGCTGCCGATCGAGGCGATCGTGCGCGGCTACCTGGTCGGCTCCGGCTGGAAGGAATACCAGAAGACCGGTGCGGTGTGCGGGATTGCATTGCCGGCCGGGCTGCGCGAGGCAGAAAAACTGCCGCAGCCGCTGTTTACGCCGTCCACCAAGGCGGCGGTCGGCGACCACGATGAGAACATCTCCTTTGAACAGGCCGCCGGGCTGCTCGGCGAGGCGCGCGCCAGAGAGGTGCGCGATGCGGCGCTGGCGCTGTATTCCGAGGCAGCCAATTATGCGGCGGGCAAGGGCATCATCATCGCCGACACCAAGTTCGAATTCGGCGTGGACGAAGCGGGCAAGCTGTACCTGATCGACGAGGCGCTCACGCCGGATTCTTCGCGCTTCTGGCCCGCCGACCAGTACCGCGTCGGCAGCAACCCGCCCAGCTTCGACAAGCAGTTCGTGCGCGACTGGCTGGAAGCTTCCGGCTGGAACAAGCGGCCTCCCGCGCCGCATATCCCGCAGGATGTATTGCAAAAGACCGCCGCCAAATACAGCGAAGCGGCGCAACGCCTGACCGGCGCATGAGTTCACCCAAGCGGCTCATCGAAGGATTTTCGCGCTTCCGCGAAAGGCATTTCGCCAGGGACGACGCGCTGTTCCGCGAACTGGTCGAGCAGGGCCAGACGCCCCGGATCATGGTGGTCGCCTGCTGCGATGCGCGCGTCGATCCCGCATTGGTGCTGGATTGCGCGCCGGGCGACCTGTTTGTGATCCGCAACGTCGCCAACCTCGTCCCGCCGGCGGAAAACCAGGGGCATTATCACGGCACCAGCGCCGCGCTGGAGTTCGGTGTGCGCAAGCTGAATGTCGGGCACATCATCGTGCTGGGGCATGCGCATTGCGGTGGCATCCATGCCTTGCTGGAAGGCGATGTGCGGAAGGAAGATGCATTCATCTCGCAATGGATGGGGATAGCCGATGCCGCGCGGGAACGGGCAAGCCGGGAATTTTCGGATACCAGTAGTACCGCGTGCCAGCGCGCCTGCGAGCAGCAGGCGATCCTGGTCTCGCTGGACAACCTGAGGACTTTTCCCTGGATACGCGAGCGCGTCGAGCAAGGCGCGCTCGCGCTGCATGGCTGGTATTTCGATATCGAGCACGGCGAACTGCTGGGCTACGATGCGGCTGCCCGCCGCTTTGAAGTACTGTAAAACTAAGGGCGGTCCTACTTGCCGGTCAATTCCTTGTAGCGCACTTTGTCTGCGTCGTAGCGCGCATTCAGCGCGGCTTTTTCCGTCTCGGCTTGCTCCAGGTCCTGCCGCAGTTTGGCCTGACGTTCCTGTGCCTCCTTCAGGTCTTCCTGCAGGGAAGACGGGATTTTCTTGCCAGCCGCATTGTAGTCATCGGTCTCCTTCTTCAGTCCGGCCAGGTTGCTGTCGGCCATCTTGAGCCGCGAGTTGATGCTGGTGATGCGCGCTTCCACCTGTTGCAGGTTGCGGTTGCGCGCCAGGTCGATTTCCTTTTCGCTGCTGTAGGTGTTGACCAGCGCCTTGTCGCGGCGCTTGCGTTCCAGCGCGGCCTCCTCATCGGCACGTTTCTTGGCGCCGGCCTGCTCACTGGCGCGGCGCTCTTCCGGGGTAAGCACCTCCTCTTTTTTTACCGCGCGCCCGGCCTTGTTCAGCTCGGTGCGATCCTTGTCGGCATATTCCGGGGGGATGGTCTCGCCGTAATGCGTGACGCCCTTGTCGTCCACCCATTTGTACATCTTCGCCGCGGCGGGCAGGCTGAAGGCGATACCGGCGATCAACGCGGCAAACAATTTAAGCTTGGTCATTTTTTACTCCATAACGGTCACGATAAGATTGTACGGCGGCCAGATTCTGCACCATCTCCGTTTCGCCCTGCAAATAGCCGAGCAGGTCGTCCAGCGTGGCGATAGACACCACCGGGATGCCATAGTTGCGTTGCACTTCCTGCGCGGCGGAGAGCTCTCCCTGCCCGCGTTCCATGCGATCCAGCGCGATCACCACGCCGCAGGGCTCGCCTCCGCCCATCCGGATCAGCTCGATGGACTCGCGCACCGAGGTACCGGCGGAGATCACGTCGTCGACGATCAGCACCCGGCCCTGCAGCGCGGCACCCACCGTCGTGCCTCCCTCGCCATGGTCCTTGGCCTCCTTGCGGTTGTAGGCATAGGGCACGTTGCGCCCCTGCTCGGCGAGCGCGATGGCCGCTCCCGCAACCAGCGGGATGCCCTTGTAGGCCGGGCCGAACAGCATGTCGAAAGGCAAGTTTGAGGCGAGGATGGCCTGCGCATAAAACTGCGACAGGTTGCGCAAGGACGCGCCGTCGTTGAACAGTCCGGCGTTGAAGAAATACGGCGACAGGCGCCCTGCCTTGGTCTGGAATTCGCCGAAGCGCAGCACTTTCTGCTGCACGGCAAAGCGGATGAAATCCTGCCTGAAATTGAACATGGAAATGGACCGGTCTGGACGATGGCCGTCATTATAATGGCGCACCACCCTCACCGGAAATTTTCATGCGCATCGTCACCCTCAACCTCAACGGCATCCGCTCCGCCGCCGGCAAGGGCTTTTACGAATGGCTCGCCAGGCAGGAGGCGGATGTTGTCTGCCTGCAGGAACTCAAGGCGCAGGCGGCGGACATGACAGCGCAGATGCTCGCGCCGCCCGGCTATCGCGGCTACTTCCATTACGCCGAAAAGAAGGGCTACAGCGGCGTCGGCATCTACACGAGGCGCGAGCCGGATGCGGTGATCGAGGGGCTGGGCATTCCCGAGTTCGACTGCGAAGGGCGCTACCTCGAGGCGCAGTTCGGCACCCTGAGCGTCGTGTCGCTCTACCTTCCCTCAGGTTCCAGCGGCGCAGAGCGGCAGGCGGTGAAGTTCAGGTTCATGGCGGCGTTCATGCCGCACCTGCGAGAACTGCGCGCCAGCGGGCGCGAGGTGGTGGTGTGCGGCGACTGGAACATCGCGCACCGGGAAATCGACCTGAAAAACTGGCGCGGCAACCGCAAGAACTCCGGCTTCCTGCCCGAGGAGCGCGCCTGGCTGACTACGCTGTTCGACGAGGCCGGATTCGTCGATGTGTTCCGCAAGTTGCACCCGGAGCTGGAGGCCTACACCTGGTGGTCGAACCGCGGCCGGGCGTGGGACAAGGACGTCGGCTGGCGCATCGACTACCAGATCGCCACGCCCGGCATTGCAGCACGGGCTAAGGCTGCGAGCATCTACAAGGAACGGCGCTTTTCCGATCATGCGCCGCTTACGGTCGATTACGGCGAGCGCTAACTCTGCTCCCAAGGCAACCCCGCCACGCGCCAGCCGCCCAGCGTGTTGCGGTGCTCGTCCGGGTCCTTCTCGCCCTCGAAGCCTTCCAGCACGTTGTAGCAGTCGCCGTAGCCCGCCTTGGTCGCGGCCGTCGCGGCGGCGTTGGAGCGCATGCCGCTGCGGCAGATGAACAGCACCAGCGCTTCCTTGTCCAGTTGCTGCTCGAGCTGGGCGATGAAATTCGGGTTGGGCTTCATGCCCGGATAGATGGCCCACTCGATTTCCGCGGCGTCGGGGATGCGCCCGACCCAGTCCAGTTCGGCGCGGGTACGTACGTCCACGAGCCTTGCGCCGGGTGCGGCCTGCAGCACCTCGTAGGCCTCGTCGGGATACAGTGCGCCCTCGTAGGGCAGGTTCATTTCCTTGGCACGCTGTTGGGCGGCTTGCAGGATGGCGGTAATTTTTCCCATGTGACTTCTTTCTTGCTGAACTCAGGTTTAACGAATCCGGCGCAGGTGCTATCCTGCGCGGCCTAGAGCCTGCTTCAGCAGGTTTCATGCCCCGCGTTGGGTCTGGGCGCGGATGGATGCAAGGCGCGGCGCGCAGCCAATGGTTATTCCATTGGCAAGCGGTGCAACGCGCCGCAGACGCCGCGCCCAGACCCAACCCGGAGGGCCATTCGCCTGCGGGCGCATTGCGGTGTTGCGGGCTGCTTGTGGAGAATGACTACACTGCGCAGCCCGCGCCTTGCACTGCATCCCGCAGGCGAATGGCGCGGGGCATGAAACCTGCTGAAACAGGCTCATAATGCATAGTAGCTCAACCGGCATGAAAAATCACACCCCCCGCAACCAGCCTCAGGACGGTGCCTTCGAGCCGATGGACCCGGAGCGTTTCGCCGCTGCGCAGAAGAGCACCTGGGTCAGCATAGGCATCAACCTGCTGCTTACCTTCCTGCAGGTCGTGGGCGGGTTTTTCGCGCACTCGCAGGCGCTGATGGCGGACGGCCTGCATTCGCTGTCGGACCTGCTGTCCGACATGCTGGTGCTGTACGCGAACCGGCACGGCAACCGGCGCGCCGACGCCGAGCACCCCTACGGGCACGCGCGCATGGAGACCGCCGCGACGCTTATCCTCGGCGCGCTCCTCGCCGCGCTCGGCGCGGCGCTGCTGGTGACTGCCGCGCTGCGCCTGCAGCATCCCGAGGCCTTGCGGGCGGTCAACCCACTGGCGCTTGCCATCGCGGTCGTCGCGCTGGCCGCCAAGGAGGGCATGTTCCGCTACATGCTCGCGGTGGCCAAACGGGTGCGCTCGCAGATGCTGGTGGCCAACGCGTGGCATGCGCGCTCCGATGCGGCGTCGTCATTGGTGGTCATCGTCGGGGTGACCGGCAACCTGCTCGGCTTCACCTTTTTCGACCTGCTTGCCGCCGCGGTGGTGGGGGTGATGATCGCGCACATGGGCGGCAAGCTGGCCTTCGAGGCGCTGGCGGAACTGATCGATACCGGCCTGAAGGCCGAGGAGGTCGAGGCGATCCGCCAGACCCTGCTCGATACCCACGGCGTGCGCGGCCTGCATGAGCTGCGTACGCGCAAGATGGCGGACAACGCGCTGGTCGATGCGCATATCCTGGTCGACCCGAAGATCAGCGTGTCGGAAGGGCATTACATCGCCGAAGCGGCGCGCCAGGCCGTGCTCCGCAAACATCATGTGCTGGACGTGATGGTGCACATCGATCCGGAAGACGATCTGCAGAGCAAGCCGAACGCGCATCTGCCTGGCCGCCCCGCGCTGCTCGCGCACCTTGCCGGGCGGCTGGGCGATTCGGCCCTGGCGGGCAATCGCGTGGTATTCCACTACCTGGACGGCAGGGTCGATGCCGAAATCTATCTGGAGGCGGGCCGCGAGTCAGCCGAGCGGGCCGATGCGTTGCAGGCACGCTGCGATGAACTGGCGCGCGATGATGAGCTATTCCGCGCCATTCATGTGCATCGCAGCCATGCACAAAATTAGTGCACAGACGGCCTGTACCGCCCATTTCTGGTGCAAATATTTTGTGCGCCGCACTGTGGGCTTGTGGCACAATGCCCGTCCGCCCAAGAGACAGGGTTGGCACGCTTCATGCGTAACGAATTCGGGTTGTCAAAATTATTTCTGTAATCCTTGTGGGAGAAAGCTATGGCTATGTCGGCAAATGATGTGTTGAAGATGATCAAGGACCACGACGTGAAGTTCGTGGATTTCCGTTTTACCGATACGCGCGGCAAGGAGCAGCACGTGGGCGTGCCGGCCAAGTATGTCGATCTGGATAAGTTCGAGGACGGCCATGCGTTCGACGGCTCATCGATCGCCGGCTGGAAAGGCATCCAGGCCTCGGACATGCTGCTGATGCCGGACCCGGCAACGGCCTATCTCGATCCGTTCATGGACGAAAACACCCTGGTGATCACCTGCGACGTGGTGGAACCCGCCGACGGCAAGGGCTATGACCGCGATCCGCGCTCCATCGCGAAGCGCGCCGAAGCCTACTTGAAGTCCAGCGGCCTCGGCGACACCGCCTTCTTCGGCCCGGAACCCGAATTCTTCATCTTCGACTCGGTGACTTGGCATGTCGACATGTCCGGCTGCTCGCTGAAGATCAACTCGGAAGAAGCGGCCTGGGCCACCGGCGAGAAATTCGACGGCGGCAACACCGGCCATCGCCCCATGGTCAAGGGCGGCTACTTCCCGGTTCCGCCGGTCGATAGCCTGAACGACATCCGCGCGGCGATGTGCCTCGCGCTGGAAGACATCGGCATCGAAGTCGAAGTGCACCACCACGAAGTGGCGACCGCGGGGCAGTGCGAGATCGGCACGAAGTTCAACACCCTGGTGCGCCGCGCCGACCAGACACAGGCGCTGAAATACGTGGTGCACAACGTCGCGCACCAGTACGGCAAGACTGCGACCTTCATGCCCAAGCCCATCGTCGGCGACAACGGCTCCGGCATGCACGTGCACCAGTCGATCTGGAAGGACGGCAAGAACACCTTTGCGGGTAACGGCTATGCCGGCCTGTCCGAGACCGCGCTGTATTACATCGGCGGCATCATCAAGCACGCCAAGGCGCTGAATGCGATCTGCAACCCCGGCACCAACTCCTACAAGCGTCTGGTTCCGCACTACGAAGCGCCGGTCAAGCTGGCCTACTCGGCGAAGAACCGCTCCGCTTCGATCCGCATCCCTCATGTGGCCAGCGACAAGGCGCGCCGCATCGAGACGCGCTTCCCGGACCCGACCGCGAACCCGTATCTGTGCTTCGCTGCCTTGATGATGGCCGGGCTGGACGGCATTCAGAACAAGATTCACCCCGGCGATCCAGCCGACAAGAACCTGTACGACCTGCCGCCGGAAGAAGACGCGAAGATCCCGACCGTGTGCGCATCGCTGGACGAAGCGCTGGCGCACCTCGACAAGGACCGCGAGTTCCTGACGCGCGGCGGCGTGTTCTCCAACGACTTCATCGATGCCTTCATCACCCTGAAGATGGAGGAAGTGAACAAGATTCGCATGACCACCCATCCGGTCGAGTTCGACATGTATTACAGCATCTGAAATACGCAGCAGGATGACAGAACGGGGCGCAAGCCCCGTTTTGTTTTTGAACCGTCAATGTTTGTCGGAGTCTGATGCTTGCCCTATACTTGCCCGAGCCCCTTAGCCGGAGAACGAAAATGAAGCCTGGATACTTGCTTGCAATCATCTGCCTCTGCCCCGCATTGGCGCAGGCGGAGATATACAAGGCCGTCGATGCCGACGGCCATGTCACCTATTCCAGCACACCGATCAAGGGCGGCAAGAAAATCATTCTGGAGCCGTTGCCCACCATGGTGCCGCCGGCGCGCACCACTACACCGGAGGGTTTCCCGAGAGTGGATGGCGCGACGCAAAAGAGCCGTGATGACGCGCGCCGCAAGATACTGCAGGATGAACTGGAAGCAGAGGGGAGGTTGCTCGAGGAAGCCCGGCAGAGGCTGAAAGAGGGCGAAGAAACTCCGGAAGTTTATCGCGGCCAGGACGGCAAGACTTACCGCAACGTGGCGAAATACGAAGAGAAAATCAAGACGCTGAAAGAGCAGGTCGACTTGCACAGCAACAACGTCGAGGCGCTCAAAATCGAGCTGTCCAAGCTCAAGTAGGCTCCCATCTGGCATGTTTTCTGCTGCGCAAGAATGTATGCCTGACCTGTCATCCTTTACGCCGGAACACCTCGCGACCGCCGTCATCCTGCTGGACGGCGAGGCGCGCGTCGCCTACCTCAATCCGGCCGCGGAACACCTGTTCGACGTGAGCGGCAAGAACCTGGTCGGGCATCCGGTACAGCAGGCATTCACCGATGCCGGGCAGCTGACCCATGCGATGCAGCACGCGATCCGCGACAACGCCAGCTATATCGAGCATGACCTGACGCTGGGCACGCACGCGCACGGCAGGCTGCATTTGCGCTGTGCGGCGACGCCGGTGCAGCTCGACAACGGGCAATACCTGCTGCTGGAATTCCACCCGATGGACCGGCCGCTCAAGCTGGCGCGCGAAGAGCAGATGCTCGACCAGACGCAGGCGAGCCGCCTGCTGCTGCGCAACCTCGCGCACGAGATCAAGAACCCGCTCGGCGGCATCCGCGGCGCGGCGCAACTGCTCGAGCAGGAACTGGAAAAGCCGGCGCTGCGCGAATACACCCGGGTCATCGTGCAGGAGGCGGATCGCCTGCGCTCGCTGGTGGAGAAACTGCTCTCGCCGCAGAACGCCTCGCACCACAGCGCACTCAACATCCACGAAGTGCTGGAGCGCGTGCGCAGCGTGGTGCTCGCCGAGATGCCGGAGGGGCTGAAGATCAGGCGCGATTACGACATCAGCCTGCCGCCGCTGATCGGCGACAAGGAACAGCTCATCCAGGTGATGCTCAACATCGTGCGCAACGCCGCGCAAGCGCTGCAGGGCAGCGGCACCATCACCCTGCGCACACGCATCGCGCGGCAGGTGACGCTGGTCAAGCGGCGCCACCGGCTCGCGGTGATGGTGCAGATCATCGACAACGGACCGGGTATCCCGCCGGAACTGCAGGACAAGATTTTCTACCCGCTGGTGTCGGGGCGCGCCGACGGCCACGGCCTGGGGCTGACGCTGGCGCAGGACTACGTCAGCCAGCACCACGGCGCGATAGAATTCGACAGCGAACCGGGGCGCACTTGCTTTACCGTATTGCTGCCCTTGCCATAACTTTTGTAACGGTAATGGACACCTTCAGAAATTTGTTTTTCGGGATGAAGCGCAAGGAGCCGCACAGCGAATGACGAGGCATATCGAGTTTGATAGACGAGGAATGAGCGAGCACGCGACGTCGCGATTCGCCCGAAAAACAAATTTATGGGGGTGGACATGCAGCCTGTCTGGATCATAGACGATGACCGTTCGATACGCTGGGTGCTGGAAAAGGCCCTGGCGCGCGAGAACATCGAGTTCAAGAGTTTCGCATCGGCCGACGAGGCGCTGTTTGCGCTGGACGGCAGCCTGCCGCAGGTGGTGGTCAGCGACATCCGCATGCCCGGCAGTTCCGGGCTGGATTTTTTGCAGGCGCTGCAGCAGCGCCACCCGCTCGTTCCGGTCATCATCATGACTGCCTACTCCGACCTGGAGAGCGCTGTTTCGGCGTTCCAGGGTGGCGCGTTCGAGTACCTGCCCAAGCCGTTCGACGTCAATCACGCGGTCGAGCTGATCCGGCGCGCCATGGAGCAGAGCCAGCGTAAATCGGGCGGGGCACAGGAAGCGGAAGCCGCCGCCGGCATCCTCGGCCAAGCGCCCGCGATGCAGGAGGTGTTCCGCGCCATCGGCCGTCTTGCGCAATCACACGCGACCGTGCTGATCAACGGCGAATCCGGCACCGGCAAGGAACTGGTGGCGCGTGCGCTGCACCGCCATAGTCCGCGCGCCGGCAAGCCGTTCATCGCGATCAACACCGCCGCGATCCCGAAAGACCTGCTCGAATCTGAACTGTTCGGCCACGAGCGCGGCGCGTTCACCGGCGCGGCGGCGGCGCGGCAGGGGCGCTTCGAGCAGGCCGAGGGCGGCACGCTGTTCCTCGACGAGATCGGCGACATGCCCGCCGACCTGCAGACCCGTTTGCTGCGCGTGCTGTCGGACGGCAACTTCTACCGCGTCGGCGGTCAGCAGCCGGTCAAGGCCAACGTGCGCATCATCGCAGCGACGCACCAGAATCTCGACGAGCGCGTCCGGCAGGGCATGTTCCGCGAAGACCTGTTCCACCGGCTGAACGTGATCCGGCTGCGCCTGCCGCCATTGAGAGAACGCCGCGAGGACATCCCGCTGCTCGCGAAGCATTTCCTGCAGAAGAGCGTGCGCGAGCTGGGGGTGGAGCAGAAGCAACTGGGCGATGAAGTCCTGCGCTTCCTCGCCGCGCAGGACTTTCCCGGCAACGTGCGGCAACTGGAGAACCTGTGCCACTGGCTGGCCGTGATGACGCCCTCGCAGCGGATCGAGATCGCCGACCTGCCGCCCGAGTGGCGCGGCGAAGCGGCAGCAGTACCCGATGGCGACTGGAGTACTGCACTGGCGCAGCAGGTGGGGCTGGCCTTGCAGCGCGGCGAGAATCAGATCATGGGCAGGCTTGCCGCCGAGTTCGAGCGCATCCTGATTTTGCAGGCCTTGCGCCACACCGGCGGGCGCCGCATCGAGGCGGCAACGCTGCTCGGCATCGGGCGCAACACCCTGACGCGCAAGATACAGGAGCTGGGATTGGAAGATCAGGGAGAGTAATAAAGGCTATTCCACCACGAAGAACACGAAGGCCACGAAGTAGTTTGCTGTGTCCTTGGCTTTCGTTCTTCGTGCTCTTCGTGACCTTCGTGGTTCACGATTCTGGGTTATCAGCACCCCAGGCGCTTCAGCAGCTTCTCGTGTATCCCGCCGAACCCGCCGTTGCTCATCACCAGCACCTGGTCGCCTGAGCGCGCGGCGGCGGCGATGGCCTCGATCAGTTCGTTGAGGTCGTCCTTCACGATGGCTTTTTCACCCAGCGGAGCGAGCGCCGCGGCCGCGTCCCAGCCGAGGTTCGCGCCGTAGCAGAACACCAGGTCGGCATCCTTCAGGCTGCCGGGCAGTGCGTCTTTCATCACGCCGAGCTTCATGGTGTTGGAGCGCGGCTCCAGCACGGCGAGGATGCGTGAGTTCCCAACCTTGCGGCGCAGGCCCGCGACGGTGGTGTCGATCGCGGTGGGGTGGTGCGCGAAGTCATCGTACACGGTGATGCCGTTGACCGTGCCGCGCACCTCCATGCGGCGCTTCACGTTCTTGAATTCACCTAACGCAGCCAGCCCCTGCGTGACCGGCACGCCCGCGTGGCGCGCGGCGGCGAGGGCGG
Source organism: uncultured Gallionella sp. (assembly GCA_964401425.1). Taxonomy (GTDB): domain Bacteria; phylum Pseudomonadota; class Gammaproteobacteria; order Burkholderiales; family Gallionellaceae; genus Gallionella. Next base: position 13,222 of record CAYNYH010000062.1, read on the forward strand.
CCAGCGCGTTCATGCGGTTATGCTCGCCGAGCAGGTCCCATACGAGCGTGCCCTGCGGCTTGCCGTCCAGCGTCACGCGGTCGTTCGCATCGATGCTCCAGCCCTCGTCCGAGCCGAATTTCTCCACCGGCGTCCAGCAGCCGCGTTGCAGTACGCGCGCCAGCGATTCCTCGCGGCCGTTGCACACGACCAAGCCGTTGCCGGGCACGGTGCGCACGAGGTGGTGGAACTGCGTCTCGATGGCGTTCAGGTCGGCGAAGATGTCGGCGTGGTCGAATTCGAGGTTGTTGAGGATCGCGGTGCGCGGGTGGTAATGTACGAACTTGGAGCGCTTGTCGAAGAAGGCGGTGTCGTATTCGTCGGCCTCGATGACAAAGAAGGACGAATCGGTCAGCCGCGCCGAGATGCCGAAATTCTGCGGCACGCCGCCGACCAGG
>CAYNYH010000063.1:0-13601 GCA_964401425.1 uncultured Gallionella sp.
CCGAGGTTGGAATTGATATAGCCGACCGGGTTGTTGATCTCGTGTGCCACACCGGCCGCGAGCAAGCCGATCGAGGCCATCTTTGCCGATTGCAAAAGCTGCCGTTGCGCGGATTTTAATTCCGTGTTGGTGCGTTGCAGTTCCTCGTTGGTTTCAACCAGCCGGGCATTGGTCTTCGTGACATGCTCGTATTGTGCCGCCAGTTGTTTCTCCAGTTGCCTTCGTTCAGTGATGTCTTCCTTGATGCCAACGTAGTGGGTTATGCGCCCGTCGGCATCGCGCAGCGGGGAAACGAGAGTGGATTCGATATATTCACTGCCGTCCTTGCGCCGGTTGATGAATTCGCCTTTCCATGTTTCGCCGCGCTTCAGGTGGGCCCACATATCGGTATAGGTTTCCCTGGGAGTTTTGCCGGATTGCAGGAGGCGGGGGTTTTGCCCGATCGCTTCGGTGCGGCTGTATCCGCTCACCCTGACAAAAGCTTCGTTGACATATTCGAGATTGGCATCGAGGTTGGCGACTACAATTGAATTGGGGCTTTGTTCTACGGCCAGTGAAAGTTTGCGCAGGGATTCCTCTGCCTTCCTGCGCACGGCCTCGTGGCTGAAATTATCCAGCGCGTGGTCGATGTTCCCGGCCATTTCGATCAGCAACTTCCGTTCTTTTTCGCCAAAGGCATGCGCTTCCCCCGCATAAAGCGAAAAAACTCCGATCACGGTACCATCCCGGTGCAGCGGCAGTGCGGCCGAGCTGCGCCAGCCCAATGCTGCACCGCGCGTGCGCCAGGGAATGGAGAGAGTGGAATCCAGGAAGTCCTGGCACCAGAATGGCCGGTTTTCGCGCAGGGCTTGCACGGTCGGGTCTTGCCCATATTCGATGTTGGTGTCCACCGAGATTTTGATATCGCGCAGGTATTCCTCCACGCCATCGCCGCTGCTGGCTGCCGGGGTGGCCATGCGCGTGACCGGGTCGATCAGGCCGATCCAGGCCATTTTGAAACTGCCGAATCGCACGGTGTCACGGCAGATTTGCGCGAATAGCTCGGTCTCGCTTTTGCTGCGCACGATGGCCTGGTTGCAGCGGCTCAATGCCGCATAGAGCTGTTTGAGCCGCTGGATATCGGCCTCGGTCTGTTTGCGCTCGGTGATGTCGCGGATGATGCCGGTGGCATGCCATTCGCCGTGGATACTCATGCAGGAGACGGACAGTTCGACGGGGAATTCGCTGTTGTCCTTGCGCCGGGCGACAATCTGGCTGGTATTCCCGATGAGCGGGCATTCCCCGGCTTGGGCGAAGCGTTGCAAGGCTTCTTCAGATGATCCGCGATATTGCGCCGGGACAACCAGATGGGTCAAACTTTGGCCGATGGCTTCAGCCGCGGTGTAGCCGAACATCTCTTCGGCTTTGCGGTTCCACAGGTAGATGATGCCCCCCGGCCTGACGCACACGATGGCGTCGTTGGCGTTGGACATGATTGCTTCGTTGAGATAGGCGGACTCCCTGAGCGCGTTTTCCAGTCTCCTGATCCCGGTCAGGTCCTCAAACGTGACAATATTTTTGCTCCCGGTGGAAGAGAAGGAAATCCTGGCATAGCGGATGGTTCCGTCCTTGCAGGTAACCTTGGCTTCCTTGGCCCCGGTGTCGCCATGGCTCTGGATGGCCTTTTCGACCGGCGCTGTCCATTCGGCCTCGAGTTTTTCCCGGTATGCCTCATCCGGGTAGGCAAGCCGCCACCAGTGGTGTATATCGGGAACGTCTTCTATCGTGTAACCGAACAGCTCGGTGAACTTCCGGTTCAGCAGCAAGATGCTCTCGTCCGTTCCCGTGCCGGTGTCCACAATCATGGCTATGGGGGAGTGCTCGATGATCGCCCGGATGTCCGCCTCGTTTTGCCGCACCGCTTTTTCCGCCGCCTTGCGGGTGCGTATGCCTTGCTCCAGTGACAGGGCTCCTTGCACGGAGGAAGCCAAATACTGCAGGCGATCCTTCATCACATAATCCCTGGCCCCCATCTTGATCAGCTTGACGGCCTCACCATCGACCAATACGCCGCTGACCATGACTACCGGGATATCCGGATGGGTCTGCCGCACGATGTCCAGCGCGGAGGTGCCATCGAGACTTGGCAGCTTAAGGTCGCACAGGACTATGTCAGGCTTGAAGTCTTCCAGCGCCTGGACGAAAGCTTCGCGAGTCCCGACGCGCAGCAGTTCGACTTCTTTCCATTCGGTCTCAAGCTCCGCGCGGATCAGTTCGCTGTCGTTCTTGTTGTCTTCAAGATTGAGGACACGCAGTTTTTTCCGGGTGGGGTTTGTATCGGGCGGGCTCATGTCAGGGCGTTCCCGTCTGTGCAAGCGGAAGAGCGATCGTTGCCCGGAATATGCCGCAGCCGTTGGGCATCCCGAAACAGCGCGGCGCATTGGACGGCATTGTCCCGGCGCTGTGCCGTTTTGTGGTGTGTTCCATGGCGTATTCCATCATTGAACTCCATTGGCTGGCAACGCCGTGGCGGCATGGCCGATGAGCGGGTACTTGTGGCTTGAAAAGCGGTTCGTTTGAAGCATACCATCCGGATTAAGGGAAAGCATATATGCCGAAATACCTATATATTTCTGCCCGGCTGTGTTGTTGCCGGGCCGGGAAAACCCCCTCTGCTTGCCGTACAATCCGGCCATGTACACTCAACCCTTCACCGCACTCACCCCCGATGCCGTGCTCGATGCGCTGGACAGCATCGGTCTGCACCCCGATGGGCGTCTGCTGGCGCTTAACAGTTATGAAAACCGCGTCTATCAGGCGGGCATGGAGGACGGCCCGCCGCTGGTCGCCAAGTTTTACCGCCCCGCGCGCTGGCCGGATGCGGCGATCCTGGAGGAGCATCAGTTCGTCGCGGCGCTGGCCGGGCGCGAGATTCCGGTGGTGCCCGCACTGCTGATCGACGGGCGCACGCTGCACGCCTGCAACGGTTTCCGTTTCTCGGTGTTCGCCCGGCACGGCGGACGTGCGCCGGAGATGGACGACTGCGACACGCTGGAATGGATGGGGCGCTTCATCGGGCGCATCCATGCGGTCGGCGCGCTGGAGCCTTACCGGCATCGCCCGGCGCTGGATATCCATAGCTTCGGCATCGAGCCGGGCGAATACCTGCTGGCGCACGATTTCATTCCGGCGGAGCTGGTTGAGGTATATCGCGGCGTGGTTGCGCAGGCGCTGGACGGCGTGCGGCGCTGCTTCGATAATGCCGGTGCGGTGCGCAGTCTGCGCCTGCACGGCGACTGTCATGTCGGCAACGTGCTGTGGACCGATCTGGGGCCGCACTTCGTCGATTTCGACGACAGCCGCATGGGTCCGGCGATCCAGGATCTGTGGATGCTGCTGTCCGGCGAGCGCGCCGAACAGACGCAGCAGCTCGGCGACCTGCTGGCGGGCTACGAGGATTTTTACGATTTCGACCCGCGCGAGCTGCATCTGGTCGAGGCGCTGCGTACCTTGCGCCTGATTCATTATTCCGCGTGGATCGCGCGGCGCTGGGACGACCCGGCCTTTCCCGCGGCCTTCCCCTGGTTCAATACCCAGCGCTACTGGCAGGACCGGATACTGGAATTGAGGGAGCAGATTGCGCTGATGGATGAGCCGCCGTTGTGGGTGGGGTAGGGCTTACGCACAGCCCGCCAATTCATTTGCCGGGCTATTTTGGCGGTACGTCGCGACAAAACCGGTAGGTGTTCTTTCCGTTTTGCTTTGCCAGGTACATGGCTGCGTCGGCCTGCATGATGAGCTTTTCGATATCTTCGGAATCGTCCGGGAAGATGGAAACGCCGACGCTGCCTCCCACATGATATTGCCGGCCTTCCAAATCGAAAGGTGCGGACAGGGAGGCGATTATCTTGTTCGCCATCAGCGCGGCGTTCTGTTCCGACCCGATATCGTTAAGTGCAAAGGTGAATTCGTCCCCGCCCACCCGCGCCAACACATCCGAGGCACGGATGACTTCCTTCAGCCTCTTGGCGACTTCCTGCAGCAACTGGTCGCCTGCGCCGTGCCCCAGTGTATCGTTGATTTGCTTGAATCCATCCAGGTCGAGAAACAGGGTCGCCACTTTGTATTTGTTGCGTTTGGCCAGATGAATCAAATTTCCGAGGCTGTTCAGGAACAGGATGCGGTTCGGCAGGCCGGTCAGGTAATCGTGGTGGGCGAAATGCGCCAGTTGCTGCTCGACCAGCTTGCGTTCCGTAATGTCGCGGACGATGCCGATGAAGTAGCGCGACTCCCCCAGCACCATTTCCGATATGGATATTTCCAGCGGAAACTGTTCGCCATTTTTCCGCAGGGCTGTCACCTCGCGCCCGCGCACGCCGATTATCTTGTTCTGGCCGGTTTGCAGGTAGCGGCTGACATAGGTGTCATGCTGGCTTCGATCCGGCTCGGGCATCAGCATTTTCACGTTTTTGCCCAGGACTTCCTGCTGCAAGTAACCGAAGATTTGCTCGGCCGCAGGGTTGAACCCTTTAATTTCCCCGGATTCGCTGGTCGTGATGATGCCATCCATCACATTCTGGATAATGGACTGCAGCTGATCCTGGCTTTTCTCGAGCTCTCCCTTGACCTGTTTCAGGTTCGTCACCATCTGCCAGAACAGCTTGACCTCGGCGCCGCTTGCCACCCTCTTGTCGCCAAAAACCTTGACCGCCTCCCCGGCGATTGAATCGTCGTGCGACAGGTTGTACACGATGCAGTCGGAATAATCCTTGCAGGCCTGCAGCGCCTCGACGGCGCCGGTATAGGTTGGAATGCCGAGTTTTTTTGCCAGCTGGAGTCCGGGGGCATCGGGATTTGTGTCTACCATGGCCATAACCTTGACCAGGGTATCTTCCATGAACATCTCAAGCAGGGCGCTTCCCCCGCGTCCAGCTCCGATAATCAGGACGGGGTACCCGTGTATCTTTTGCATTGCCATGCTCGATCTTTCGTATCAGTAGTCATGAAATTCTACTGGAATAATGGCCCGAGTGCAGTAGGGGTATTGAATCTGCTGGAATAGGCTCTAATGCCCGGCCCGGCTGATCTGCTGGAACAACTCCAGCCTTCTTGCGTCGATCTTGCCGGCTGCGGCGGCTTCCCGCAGCGCGCAGCCGGGCTCATGCGTGTGGCGGCAGTCATGGAAGCGGCATTGGCCGAGATATTGCGCGAATTCGACGAAGCCCTGTTCTATTCCGCCGAAGCTCAGGTGATGCAGGCCGAATGCCTGCACGCCGGGGCAGTCGATCAGGCTGCTGGTCTCGTCCAGCCCGTACAGGCGCGCATGGGTGGTGGTGTGCTTGCCGGAATCGAGCACGCTGGAAATTTCGCGCGTGGCGGCCTGCGCCTCGGGCAGCAGGGCATTGATGAGGGTGGATTTGCCCATGCCGGACTGGCCGACCAGCACGCTGGTGTGGCCGGCGAGGAACGGGCGCAGCTCCGATACGTCGCGCTTGGCGCTGAGCTCCAGCACGCGGTAGCCGATGGCGCTATATGGCATGAGCCGCCGGTGCGCGGCGGCCGCGGCCTCGGCGAGGTCACATTTGTTCAGCACGATCAGCACGGAGAGCTTCTGGTCGTGCGCGGCGACCAGGCAGCGCGCCAGCAGCTCGTCGCTGAACGAGGGTTCGGCGGCGACCACCACGATGATCTGCGTGACGTTCGCCGCGATGAGTTTCTCGCGGAATGCGTCGGAGCGGTGCAGCAGCGAACGGCGCGGCGCGATGCGCTCGATCACGCCCTGCGCGCCGCTCTCCGCCGAGGCATCCCCGGTGAGTTTGATTTCCACTTGGTCGCCGCACACCACCTCGCTTTTCTTGCCGCGCGTCAGGCAGGCGAGTTCGCTGCCGTCTTCGAGGCGCACCAGGTACTGACGGCCGAAGGCGGCGATGACTTGCGCGTTGATGAGGGTGCTCAAACGGTCTCCATGGGTACGATCATTTCAAAACGGCAGGAACAATGCGGTAGCCAGCGTTTGCGCCACATTGGTGAGCGTGCGCTGCAATTTTTCCGAGAGGGTCAGCGCGTAAAGATCCAGGCCGCCGATGATCTTGCCGAATTCCCGTTCGAAACTGAGATTGCGCTCGCTGCCGTTGATTTCGTTGGTGAGCAGATAGAGTTGTCCCGCCTCATCGCGCGCATTGGAAAGCTTCCACACCGCAATCTCGACGTTGCGCGCGGCGTTGTAGACGTTTTGCGGATCGATGCTGTCGGTCAGGAAGAATTCGGTCTTTCCTCCATGCGCCTTGATCAGCATGGTCTGTATGCCGACGGTCAGCGACAGCACCCGGTCTCCCTGGAATTCCGGCTTGAATGCCTGTTGAATGGCATCGGTCCCCTCGGCATTGTTGATGGCCTGGAAGCGCCAGTCCTGCCGGCCTTCGAATACCCACCTCACCATGTCTTCTGCGCTGCCCGGGGTGCTTTTCCTCAGCTCGCGCGGGTTGCGCTTGTAGAGCTTGGTCATCAGGATGCGCAGGCTTAGACCGTTCTCGCGCATCTCCACGTCAGCCATGCGGTCGAGATCGGATTTGCCGAATTGCATGAGCGAATTGTTGTTCGCATGTTGCGGTATGCGATTCTTGCCGCCTGCTGGCGGGCTGTGGGCGCAGGCGGCCAGCATCGCGGCGCACAGCAGTACCAGCAGGGCGCCTTGCTTCACCGCCCTCTCCCAAGGATGCGTGCAAAGGGGCAATGTGACGGATGAAGAAGGGTTGTCAGCGTGGTTTTCAAGGCTTGAACAGCGCATCCACTTTCGCGGCGCAGATGAAGTCGTTTTCCGAAAGACCACCAATGGCGTGGGTGGTGTATTCCACCCGGCAGTTGTTGTAGGTGACGGTAAGGTTGGGGTGATGGTCTTCGCGGTGCGTCATCCAGGCGATGGCGTTCACGAAGGCGATGGTCTGGTAGTAATCCTTGAAGCGGTAGGTCTTGCCGATCAGGTTGCCGGATTGTTGCCAGCCTTCCAGCTGCTGCATCAGGCGGTCGACCTCCGCCTGCGGCAGCGGCGGTACGCCGCCTTCACAGGGTTTGCATTGCTTGCTGGTGAGGTCGCATACCTGTTCCATGATGTTCTCCTCAATTTGGTTGAAGGCGGAGGGACTGCAGATGCGCGATGCGCAGCGCCGCGGGCGGGTGCGAATCGTAGAACGCGGAATACAGCGGATCGGGGGTGAGCGTGGCGGCATTGTCCTGGTAAAGCTTGACCAGTGCGCTTACCAAATCCGTTGCGGCGGTCTGCTGCGCGGCATAGGCGTCGGCCTCGAACTCATGCTTGCGCGAGAAGGCTGACAGCAATGGTTGCAGCAGGAAGCCGAACAGTGGCAGGATCATGAAGAACAGCAACAGCGCGAGCGCGGTGGAGGGGGCCTGTCCTGAGCCTGTCGAATGGATGTGCACCCCCAGCCCTTCATAGAACCATGCGGTCTGCATCAACTGGCCGAGCAGCCACAGGAATCCCAGGCTCATGGCAAAGGTCATCACGATGCGCTTCAGCACATGGCGGTGCTTGAAGTGTCCGAGCTCGTGCGCCAGCACCGCCTCCATCTCATTGCCGCCCAGGCGTTCCAGCAGCGTGTCGAAGAACACGATGCGCTTGGTCTTGCCGAAGCCGGTGAAATAGGCGTTGCCGTGCGCGCTGCGCTTGCTGCCATCCATCACGAACAGGCCGCTGGCGGTGAAACCGCATTTGGCGAGCAATGCCTCGATGCGCGCCTTCATCACCTCGTCCTGCAGCGGCGTGAACTTGTTGAACAGCGGCGCGATGAATGTCGGGTAGATGAACAGGACGAGCAGATTGAATGCCATCCATGCCAGCCACACGTACAACCACCAGTATGCGCCCATTGCGGACATCAGCCACAGCACGCCGAACAGCAGCGGCAGGCCGAGGATTGCGCCGATCAGCAAGCCTTTCAGCGCATCGACCAGGTAGAGCGCGAAGGTCATCTTGTTGAAGCCGAAGCGCGCCTCGATGACGAAGGTGCGGTACATGTTGAACGGGGCTTCCAGCAGCGACGAGAGCAGTAGTACCGCGACGATGGTCGCCACGCCCTGCGTGAGCGGAGTATCGAACCAGCCATTGCACAGGCCGGCGATGAACTGGATGCCTCCGCCGAGCGTGAAGGCCAGCAGCAGCGCGGCATCGAACAGGACACTGAGCGTGGCGAAACGGGTCTTGGCGGAGGTGTAATCCGCCGCCTTCTGGTGGCTGGCGAGCGTGATTTTTTCGTGGAACGCCTCCGGCACCGCGGCGCGATGCGCGGCGATATGCGCCAGGTGGCGCCGTGCCAGCCACAGTCTGGCGAGCGAGGTGCAGGCCAGGGCAATGATAAATACCAGGGTGAATTGCGTAGCGGTCATGGAGGTATTAATTTGATAAAAAGCGTATCACCACGAAGAACACGAAGGCCACGAGGATTTTCACGGAGTTGCGTATCATTACGCCAAAACCCTATGGACTGCTTGCAATCTCGAAATAACGCTCTATATTTCTTCGTGCTCTTCGTGTCCTTCGTGGTTCGATTGCCGTTCTGAACAATCAATCCGGTTTTCGTGAGAGGTGCGCTTGTGACACAATACGCGCCTTCCCGTTCACATTTTAAGACGCGCGAATTATGGCACAGAATCAGAACCACCTAGTCTGGATAGACCTGGAAATGACCGGCTTGAGCCCGGATACCGATCGCGTGATCGAGGTCGCGCTGGTGATCACCGACAGCAACCTGGAAACCATCGCCGAGGCGCCGGTGCTGGTGGTGCATCAGCCGGACAGCGTGCTGGACGGCATGGATGCGTGGAACAAATCCACCCACGGCAAATCCGGCCTGATCGAGAAGGTGAAGGCCTCCACGCTGGACGAAGCGACGGTCGAGGCGCAAATGGTCGAGTTCCTCAGGGAATATGTGCCGTCCCGCACCTCGCCGATGTGCGGCAATTCGATCTGCCAGGACCGGCGCTTTTTGGCGCGCTGGATGCCGAAATTCGAGGAATATTTCCATTACCGCAACCTGGATGTGAGCACGCTGAAGGAACTGGCAAAGCGATGGAAGCCGGAAGTGGCGAACGGTATCAAGAAGCATGGCAAGCATGAGGCGCTGGCCGACATCTACGAGTCCATTGCCGAGATGCGGCATTACCGCGAGCACTTCATCAAGCTCTAGGTTTTTTGTTTGATGGCCAGCACCGCCTGGTTGCGCAGGGTGCGCAGCAGCGATAGCTGCTGCTGCGACATATGGAGGCTGTTGGCATCGAGCATGTCCCCGTAGAACAGGCCGCTCGCCTTGCCGTTCAGCATCAGCGGCAACAGGACGAAGCAGGGCGCGTTGGCTGCATCCCGGTACCAGTCGGGAATCTTGTCTGAAATGTTGAGTGCATAGATGTCCTCAATCGAAATATCCAGGCCTTTTTCAACCGAGAGGTGGAATACGTCCGGCACGAATTGCAGCGGGAAGCGGAAATTCGGAATCAGTTCGTTGATTCCGGCGCCGAACCCGAAGCGTGCGAGCATGGCGCCCAGCTTGTTGTTGCGGATCATGATCAGGGTGCGGTTGAATCCCATGCCGCGATGCATGGTTTCCAGCACCATCTGCAGGACGTCGTTGAGCTGATAGTCGCCCATCATGGTGTTCGACACGTCCTGGATGCCGGCGCTGAGTATCGCGCCGGGGTCGAGCAGGCCGGCGGCATCTTCTCCCTCTTTCAGCGTTGCCATCAGGTCCAGTCCCGTCATGCCGTCCGGCTTGACCTTGTTTTTTGTCCGGCTGGCTGACAGGGTGCGCCCGTTCCACTGGCGTACCCGGCTCAGCATCAGGCTGTTGGCGGTGCTGATGCCCAGCGTCGCGGCCCGATTGGACAGTTCATTCAGTCCGGTGTGGATGGCAGCGGACAACTCCTTTTCGGATATTTTGATTGCATCGCCGTAGCGTGCGGCCAGATCGGACAGGGATTGCTGTTTGTCCTGGATGTTGGCCGAGGTGGAAATTTCGCACAATTCGTGGGCAAGATTGACCGTCATGGTCAGCCTGTCCAGTTCGCCTGGCACGGGTTTGACCTTCTCGCCGGACAGCTTGCGCATGCCGGCAATCAGCCGGGGCGGAAAATTCCAGCTGCGCACCACGCCCAATCCCAATTCGGGGTAGGAAATACCCAGTATCCTGACGGAAGCTTCGTCCTCATTTTCTCCTTGCTTCATCAGGCGGGATATCTCCTGGCTTTCCTCGAAGAAATAATAGATGGCCAGCATCCTGCCCAGGTTGTGGAACATGGAACAGACCATCGCTTCCTCGATGTCGCAGATGTCGTGTCCGGCCGATAATTGCGCGGCGACCACGCCGGAGAAGACCGCCTTGACGATTTCCTCCTTGAGTTGCGCGGCCTGCGGCTTGTTTTGCATGAATTCCAGCAGGATCAGCGACGTGGCAATGTTGCGTACCGTCTCGAAACCCAGGATGACCACGGCCTTGGAAACGGTGTTGATGGTGCCGCCGAATTGTCCATAAGAAGCGGCATTGACCACTTTCAGCAGTTTGTTGGTCAGCGCAAGGTCTTGCAGGATGACGCCGGCGAGCCTGCTGGTGCTTTCCGTGTCCGAGGAGACGACCTGGTTGATTTCGGAAATGATGCCGGACAGGGCAGGGAAGTCCTGCTTGCTGCGCATGCGGTGGAGCAGGAACTCCGTCGCCGCATTGCGCGTTTCGCTGAGATAGTCCTGCAAGTCCCGTTTCATGGCGGCTGCGCTCGGGTAGCGCTCGGCCGGTTTTTTCGCCACGGCCTTGAGGATGATCGCCTCGAGTTTTTCGTCCATCTGCTCGTTGTGGATGGATGGCGGAGCGATCTGCTCGTGCGCTGCGCGATTCAGTACCTCGAACATGTTCTCGCCGCCGACCGCGAATTGCCCCGTCACCATCTCGTAGAGCACAGTGCCGAGGGAATAGATATCCGCAAGAAAATCGCCGCGCTGTCCGGAAATGATCTCGGGCGCCACGTAGCGGGGTGTGCCGCTCAGGGGTGAGCTGATGGTCTGCTCATGGTCGCCGGTCGTCGTCGCCAGCCCGAAATCCATCACCATCGGCGTGCCGTTTTTTGCGATCATGATGTTGGCCGGTTTCATGTCCAGATGGGAGATGCCCTGCGCGTGCGCATAGGCAAGGCCTTCCAGCACACCGCAGGCTATTTCTGCCGCCCGCGCAAACGGCAGGTTTTTTTCCTGCTTAATCAACTGGGCGAGGGTCTTGCCCTCGACATAGGCATAGACCAGGTAAGGGGTGCCCTGGTCTTCGCCGGAATCGTACAGGGTGATGATGTTGGGATGCTGGAGCTTGCTGACGATGCGCGCCTCGTGGATCAGCTGCTCGGTCTTGTGGCCCAGCTTGCGCAAGGTCTTGATGGCGACTCGCCGGTCGAGCTGCGGATCGTAGGCGAGATAAACCGCTCCCTGGCCGCCCCTGCCGAGTTCGCTCAGGGTTTCAAAACGGCCGATTAGTTGCTTGGACATGGTTGACCAGAATCAGACATGAACTGAAGATGTTCCCGATAAGCGCGCCGGATATGGGCATTTTACACCAAGGAGCCACACTTCTTGCCTCGCGGATTCTGGTAGCTGCATAGATTGCCTCGCTGGAAAGTATAAAATGCGGCAGCCGGCGCGAGACATGAACCTGCTGAATGGACGCTTAATCGCGATGGCATCAATTTTCATCATGATAATTCTACAGCTTGGGAGATTTGAACCATGCAGGAATCGCCATATCTGGAGGGTAATGGGTTTCTCGCGGAGAAGCTGCAACATCTTCCTTTTCTCGGATCGGTAAGCGAAAAATACATCAAGGATATCCTGCGCTTCAGCAAGATCAGGAAATTCGATGACGGGGAAATCATTACCGAGGAAAAATCCTACGACAGCTGGGTGTACATCCTGTTTTCCGGCGCGGTGAAGATCGAGAAAAACGGTGAGGAGATCGCCAGGTTTGATGAGATCGGCAACACCTTCGGCGAGCTTGCGGCCATCGACGGGAAGGCGCGCTCCGCATCCGTCGAGGCAATCGGCCCAACGGTCTGCCTTGCCATCGACACTTCATTCATGAATGAAACGGCGGAGCCGCTCGAGCAGGCGCTTTTCGTGTCCGTTCTGTACAAGCTTTTTGCCGAGGTCATCGCCCAGCATTTACGCTCTGCCAACGAGGAACTCGTCAGGCTGCGCTCGGAGCTCGATGCACTGAAAAGAGGGAAAGGGTGGCCGTAAGCTTATTTGTTCACGCGCCCCAGAAATTTTTCCGGCAGGCTCTGCACTTCAATCCCACTCCTCCATAATCGTGAGATTAGCGGCTGCGCCTGATCCGGCGCAGCGCTGCTCCAGAAGCGTTCCGTGCCGGTTTGCGTCTCATGCGACAGCAGGCCGGCCTCCGCCAGCCGGCGGCGCAGCTCGCGCGCGATCGCGGCGGAGGGATCGACGATGGTGACTGACGATCCGGCAATCTCGCGGATCAGCGGGGTGAGGAAGGGATAGTGCGTGCAGCCCAGCACGATGGTGTCGGTCTGCCGCTCCAGCAACGGCAGGACATATTGCTCGAGCAAGGCGCGGGTTTTGGCGCCGGACAAGTCGCCCGCTTCCACCTGTTCGACCAGTCCGGGGCAGGCCTGTACCAGGATGTCGACGCCGGCTCCGAAGCGCGCATGCAGCCGCGCAAAATTTTCGCTGGCCAGCGTCCTGCCGGTGGCCAGCACGCCGATTACCCCGGATCGGGTGTTCGCCGCCGCCGGTTTGACGGCGGGTTCCATGGCCACGATCGGCAGCGGAAATTTTGCGCGCAGCGTCGCGATTGCCGCCCCGGTCGCCGTGTTGCATGCGACCACGATGGCCTTGGCGCGCTGGCTTGCCAGGAACTCGACGATGGCGATCGAGCGTGCCTCGATCAACTGTTCGGGTTTGTCGCCATACGGCGCATGCCCGGAATCCGCCACATACAGCAGGTCTTCGTTCGGCAGCTCGCGGCGGATTTCGCGCAGCACCGACAATCCGCCGACACCGGAATCAAAAACGCCTATGGGATCTGCTGCGGTCATTTTATGGAAGCTGTCTCTTGTCAAAGGCAGGGTGCGCTGGCTATGGGAAGCAATTCAGCCACGGATTCACACGGATGGACACAGATTATCAATGGGCTGGTTTTCCTGCCAAAGTCCCTGAGGCGAAAGAAAATTCCGCATGGCTTTTTATCGGTGGCAATCCGTGTGAATCCGTGGCTAATTTTCGTTTCCTGAATGAGCGTGCACCCGTCACAGGCCGCGTTTCCGGCGTGCGGAAACCTGCTCGCCGGCGACACCCCAGTTATCCGTAGGAACCTCGTCGATGACGACCATGGTCGTCGCCGGGTTCTTGCCGAGCACTTCCTTGAGCAGATTTGTGACGCCCTCGATGAGCATGGCCTTCTGCTCGGAGGTGACGCCCTCTTCGGTGATTTTGATGTTTACGTATGGCATGGTGATGGCTTCAGTGAAATTAACGTGATGCCTGATGCATGGCGATGCGTAGCAGTTCCATGGAATTGGAGGCACGGGTTTTCTGCAATATATTGGTACGGTGGTTG
>CAYNYH010000064.1:0-13533 GCA_964401425.1 uncultured Gallionella sp.
GCGGCGATCGGCATCGTGCCGCAGGATACCGTGCTGTTCAACGACACGATTTACTACAACATCGCCTATGGCCGCCCCGATGCGACGCATGATGAAATCATTGCCGCGGCGCAGGCCGCGCATATCCATGACTTCGTCGTATCGCTGCCGCAAGGTTATGACACCCCGGTGGGCGAGCGCGGCCTCAAACTGTCCGGCGGCGAGAAGCAGCGCGTGGCGATTGCGCGTGCGATCCTGAAAAATCCATCCATCCTGATCTTCGACGAGGCGACTTCCGCGCTCGACTCGAAATCGGAGAAGGCGATCCAGGCCGAACTGCATGCGATTGCGCGGAACCGCACCACGCTGATCATCGCGCATCGCCTGTCCACCGTGGTGGATGCCGACCAGATCCTGGTGATGGATAAGGGGCGCATCGTCGAGCGCGGTTCGCATCGTGAGTTGCTGGCGCACAACGCGCTTTATGCGCAAATGTGGAATCTTCAGAAGCAAGAGGAGAAAATTCACCCTGTCTATTGATTTATATCGATATTCATGTATGCTACGCAAAAATAAGTGGCTCAGGGGGAGTTTTACGTGAAAAAAATACTGCTGATTTGTCTGCTGGCCGGACAAATGTTAGTGGCTCATGCGGGTGAATATCATGGAAAGCGAGCCGTGTTCAAATCCGCGCACGCTCAGTCCGGCGCAATAGCCGCCACCAGTTCCGCACCCCGTTTGCATTCTGCGATTGCGCTGATTTACGACCAGCATGCGCAGAGTCCGCTGTATGCCAAAAACTCCGATACGCAGACCCCCATAGCGTCCATTACCAAGCTCATGACGGCGATGGTGGTGCTGGATGCGCAGCAACCCCTGGATGAAGAGATCACCATCGATAAAGCAGACATCGATACGCTCAAAGGCACGCGTTCGCGTCTGCGCATCGGCATGAAATTGACGCGCAATGAATTGCTCAAGCTGGCATTGATGGCCTCGGAAAACCGCGCCGCCAATGCCTTGGCACGCACATATCCGGGCGGGTATGACGCGGCGCTCTCGGCGATGAACGTCAAGGCATACGAACTCGATATGCAGAATACGCGCTTCCTCGACCCTGCCGGATTGAACAGCAGCAACGTTTCGACCGCGCATGATCTGGTCAAGATGGTCGCGGCAGCGCGCAACTACCCCCTGATACATCAATACACCACCGCCTCGTCGCACTCCGTGGACGGCTGGAGAGGGCGCGAGATGCGCTTCGTCAACACCAACCCCCTGGTCAGGAATGCATCCTGGGATATCGGCGTGAGCAAGACCGGCTACATCAGCGAGGCGGGACGCTGCCTGGTGATGGAGGCGACCATCAACCAGCGCCCGGTGATCATTGTGCTGCTCGATTCATGGGGGAAAAACACCCGCGTCGGCGATGCCAACCGCATCAAGAAATGGATGGAAAGCAGCAACGCACGCGTTCACCTTCAAATGGCGGCCCGCAGCTGATCGCGCCGCGATATTGTTTATCGAGTTGATCATTCTGGTGGTGCTGGTCGCGATCGTGGTGATTGCGCTGCGGTCGCGATGATTGCTGCCGATTATATGCGCAAGAATATGTAGGTTGGGTTAGCGGTTTTATCGCGTAACCCAACAATTCCGCTCCGGCCGCCGATTCGCTGCGCTTAAACAACACGCCGCAACGCGGCTTGTTGCGGCGAAGACTAACCTTCAGGTTATGTCGAAAAGCCAATAGCCTTCGCCGCAACCTCGTCCTTTTGTTTTACAAAAGGACGAGGTTGTCTCTGTGGATGATTTCTTCGTCGCCGCCGTAGCCGAGCAGGGTTTCGATTTCCTGGCTGGCATGGCCTGCGATGCGCCGTGCTTCTTCGGCGTTGTAGTTGATCAGCCCGCGCGCAATGTCGCTGCCGTCCTCGCCGACGCAGGCGACGACCGCACCGCGTTCGAATTCCCCGAACACATTCTTGACGCCGATCGGCAGCAGGCTCTTGCCTCCGGAGCGCAGCGCCTTGATGGCGCCGCCGTCCAGCACCAGCTTCCCCGCAACCTGCAGGTGTCCGGCCAGCCATTGCTTGCGCGCGGCCAGGGTGAGGGCTGGGGCGGTGAGCAGGGTGCCGATGGCCTCGCCCTGCATCAGGCGCAGCAGCACATCGCGCTCATGACCCGAGGCGATGACGGTATGCGCGCCGCTGCGCGCCGCGCGTTTCGCCGCGAGTATCTTGGTGATCATGCCGCCGCGGCCGAGCTGGCTGCCCGCGCCGCCCGCCATGCTTTCCAGTTGCGCATCGCCGGCCTGCGCCTCGCTGACCAGCGTGGCGCCGGGGTCTTTGCGCGGGTCGGCGGTGTACAGGCCGCTCTGGTCGGTGAGGATGATGAGCGCATCGGCGTCGATCAGGTTGGTGACCAGTGCGCCCAGCGTGTCGTTGTCGCCGAATTTGATCTCGTCGGTCACCACCGTATCGTTCTCGTTGATGATCGGGATGACGCGCAGCGAGAGCAGGGTGGTCAGCGTGGTGCGTGCGTTCAGGTAGCGTTCGCGGTTGGCCAGGTCTGCATGAGTGAGCAACACCTGCGCGGCATGCAGATCATGCTTGCGGAAACAGCTCTCATAGGCCTGCACCAGCCCCATCTGCCCGACGGCGGCGGCTGCCTGCAGATCGTGTATCGAAGTGGGGCGGGTGTTCCAGCCGAGGCGTTGCATGCCTTCGGCGATCGCACCGGAAGAGACCAGCACCACCTCGCGGCCAGTAGCGTTGAGCGCGGCGATCTGCCGCGCCCAGTTGCTCAGCGCATCAAGGTCCAGTCCCGCGCCCTGGTTGGTCACCAGGCTGCTGCCGACCTTGACGACGATGCGCTTGCATTGGGTCAATACGGTTTTCATGATCTAAATTGTGCTCGCGTCGCTTTCCTGCGCACTGTTCGCGGCGGCTTGCTGCTCTCGTGCGGCCATTTCCTGCAAATGCTCCATGATCGCATAAGTCAGTTCCTTGCAGCCTTCGCCGTTGATCGCCGAGATGGCGAAGTGGCGGTCGAAATCGCTGAACTGTTTGAGGAAGGCGGCTACTTTCTCCTCGCGGTCTTCCAGCAAATCCAGCTTGTTCAGCACCAGCCAGCGTGGTTTTTCATAGAGCGACCGGTCGTATTTATTCAATTCGTTGAGGATGGCGCGCGCCTCGGCAACCGGATCGGTTCCTTCGTACATCGGTGCAATGTCCACCAGATGCAGCAACAGGCGGGTGCGCGCCAGGTGGCGCAGGAATTGATGCCCCAGTCCGGCGCCTTCCGCCGCGCCTTCGATCAGGCCGGGAATGTCGGCGATAACGAAGCTCTTCTCATGCGATACGCGCACCACGCCCAGGTTGGGGTGCAGCGTGGTAAACGGGTAATCGGCCACCTTGGGGCGCGCCGCCGAAACGGCGCGGATGAAAGTGGATTTTCCGGCGTTTGGCATGCCGAGCAGGCCTACATCGGCGAGTACCTTCAGTTCGAGCTGCAATTCGCGTTCCTCGCCGGGTTCACCCGGCGTACATTGGCGCGGTGCGCGGTTGGTGCTCGACTTGAAATGCAGGTTGCCCAAACCGCCCTTGCCGCCTTTTGCCAGCAGGGCTTTTTCGCCGTCATGGGTGAGGTCGGCGATGACTTCGCCGCTGTTGATGTCGGTGATCACCGTGCCAACCGGCATGCGCAGCACGACATCGTCAGCGCCCTTGCCGTAGCAATCCGAGCCGCGCCCCGATTCGCCGTTCTTGGCGCGATGCACCTTGGTGAAGCGGTAATCGACCAGCGTATTGATGTTGCGGTCCGCCAGCGCATAGACGCTGCCGCCGCGCCCGCCGTCGCCGCCGTCCGGGCCGCCCTTTTCGATGTATTTTTCACGGCGAAAGCTGGCCGCGCCGTTGCCGCCCTTGCCGGCAAAGACTTCGATCCTGGATTCGTCAATGAATTTCATGTGGCCTGTACCCCAAATAAAAAAGCCCTACCTTGCGATAGGGCTGATTTGTTTCGAACGGCGCTGCTTACGCGGCGACGATGGAAACTGTCTTGCGCCTCAGCGCGCCCTTGGTGGCGAATACCACCTTGCCGGTGATCTTGGCAAACAGCGTGTGATCCTTGCCCATGCCGACGTTCTCGCCGGGGTGGAACTGTGTGCCGCGCTGGCGCACGATGATGCTGCCCGCATTGATCAGTTCGCCGCCGTAGCTCTTTACACCCAGTCGTTTCGAGTGTGAGTCGCGTCCGTTACTGGTACTGCCGCCGCCTTTTTTTGATGCCATGCTATCTGCTCCTTACAAGAATTATGCGGAAATGCCGTCGATGCGGATTTCGGTGTAATTTTGACGATGACCTTGCGACTTGCGGTAGTGCTTGCGGCGGCGCATCTTGAAAATATGCACCTTGTCGCCACGGCCGTGCGACACGATGGTCGCCTGCACGGAAGCGCCGGTCAGCAGAGGCTTGCCCACGGACAGTTTGTCGCCGTCGGCCACCATCAGCACCTTGTCCAGCACAATGGCACTGCCCACGTCGCCGGGGATGGTTTCGATCTTTAAAGTTTCGCCGGAAGAAACACGGTACTGCTTCCCGCCGGTTTTGATGACTGCATACATGACAACCTCGATTACTATTGTGATTTTTTGGCGATGTTTTCGCGAAGGCGCGGATTATACATAAATATCCGGCTTCGTCAAAACCATTTCTGGCGATGCCCCCTGGATCCCTAGCCTTCTGCTGCCGCACCTGTCCCGAGCTGTATCGAAGGGCATTAGCCCGGGGAATGGATGGAATGCAAAATAAGCCGTTCGACCGATACATTTTTTTCATGAGGCATGGTATGTTTTCACTCCCGTTATGTTTATTTTGGATAGTCATCTGTTTCCAAACTAAAAAAGGCCAGTAAGCATGTGAGCAGATATGCTGACCGAATGCCGTGTTCATATTGCCGGGGCGCGAAAGAGGAAGAAGATGGTTTCGTCAGCTGCCGCTAATGCCACAAGAAAATTGCATGGTTAGCGTATTTGGTGAATCACCGCCAATATCGATCAGAAGATAAAGGATAGTGCTGGATACTTGCTTTTATAAGCCTAACCCATGACGCATTTCCAGAAAGGTTTTCCATGCAGCAATTCTTTCTCGCCCGGCAGCCCATCCTCGACCGCAACGAGAGCCTGTGTGCTTTTGAGTTGTTGTTCCGTTCCGGCAGTCAAACGGCAGGTGCGAATGTGGTGGATGATACTCATGCCACCGCACAAGTGATGTTGAATGTATTCGGGGAAATGGGGATTGCCGAAGTACTGGGTGCACACAAGGGGTTCATCAATCTTGACGCCGAGTTTTTGCATAGCGACACGGTCGAATTGCTGCCCAGGCAGCAAGTAGTGCTCGAATTGCTGGAGACCATCGTTATCGATGATGCAATCATCGCACGATGCCGCGAATTAAAGGCAAAGGGGTTCAGTCTGGCGCTGGACGATGTGCTGGACTTGAGCAGTGAGATCAAGCCGTTGCTCGACGTGGTGGATGTGGTCAAGCTGGATCTGATGCAAATTGAACAGTCCCGGTTGCCTGCGTTGGTCAAAAAACTCAAGCAATACCCGGTGAAGCTTCTGGCGGAGAAGGTGGAGGACCGTGAACAGGCACGCTGCTGCATGGAAATGGGCTTCGACATGTTTCAGGGGTATTACTTCGCCCGCCCCGAGATGCTTTCCGGAAAACGCCCGGATCCCTCCAGGATGGCGCTGTTGCGTATTCTTACGCTGATGTTGAGCGATGCCGAAAACGAAAAAATCGTGGATGCGTTCAAGGAACACCCGACGCTGGCCTACAATTTGTTGCGCCTGGTGAATTCGGCAGGTAACAACCTGACTACCAAAGTCAGTTCGCTTAGCCACGGATTGATGGTGTTGGGGCGCCGGGCGCTGCAGCGCTGGGTGCAACTGCTGCTGTATGCTTCCAAGGGAGGGGATGAGGTTAGCCCGCTGATGCAGCTTGCCGCCACGCGTGCCAAGCTGATGGAATTGATCGCACGGCAAGTGTGCCCGCGCGATTTTGATTATGTCGAGCGTGCCTTCATGGTGGGTATGCTGTCGCTGCTCGATGTGCTGATGGACGAGCCATTGCCGGAAATCGTGGCGCGCATGAGCCTGCAGGAAGAAATAGAAGCGGCATTGCTGCAACGCAGCGGGGATATTGGCGATTTGCTGGCGCTGTGCGTGGAACTCGAATCGTGCGACACTGTAGCGGTGCAAGAAAGATTGCGCGCTCGCCCCGGTCTGACTGCGGATGCGCTCAATATGGCGCAGATCGAGGCCATGGGCTGGGCCAACAATATCGCCATGTAGCCATTCTTCTGGTGCACGATGCGGCAGCTCCGGAGAATCGGAGAATACATCCCATTGTTGCGTAATGAGATTCACGGGAGGTCGGAAAGAAGATGTCCGCGGAGCTATCGAACGAAGTCACTGAACACGCATTGAAGGGTATCACCATTCCGCCTTGCCCTGCCTCCCTGACATCCGTTATGCGTGAGGCAAAGCGCCCGTCCGTTAGTTTTACCGAACTCGCGAACCTGGTCAGCCGCGATGCGGGCATCGTGGGCCCTTTACTCAAATTGGCCAATTCACCTTTTATCGGTTTAAGAAGCAAGGTGACGTCCGTCTCTCAGGCAATCAGCGTCCTGGGATTGCAGAACACGCTCAACCTTGTGCAAAACATTGCTCTGCGGCAAAGCATCGGTGGCGGATCGCAAAGCTTCGAAAAGTTTTGGGAACGCTCGAGTCTGACAGCGACCATAGCGGAAAAAATAGCGGCGAAATTCCATGCTGTATCCAAAGACGATGCTTATATTGCGGCATTGTTCCACGATTGCGGTATCCCGGTACTCATGATGAAATTCCCCGGGTATCGCGAAACCGTGATGGCTCAGTGTAAATTGGGCAAGTCGATCTGCGATGTCGAAAATGATGTTTTCTCCACCAGCCATGCCGTGGTCGGGAATATGTTGACGCGCAACTGGGTGCTCCCCGACCATGTGTGCAAAGCCGTTCTTTATCATCATGACCACGCCATATTTGATTCATTGGATGGAAGTGCCAGAACCAATGTCTGCGATTTGATCGGCATAGTGCACATGGCAGAGTGCATCGCCGACGAACACCTGTTCGTCCGAGATAAGGAGTGGCATCAATTCGAACAGGAAGTGCTGAAGTACTTCGAGATGTCAGAGCAGGAATTTACCGAGCTCAAGGGAGATATTCTGGCTTATTTGAACGGGGAGTAGGCGTTATTGGTTGAACGGGATGCCAGTCAAATCAATAAGCGGGTCCCACGCCTGCGTGGGAACAAAGATTTAATCAGTGGTATTTCTTGACGGAGGCATTGGCAAATGAGCCTGATTCTAGTCAGTAGGGACGATATTGCAGTCGGAAAACCACTGCCTTGGCCGCTATATGACGGTGAACGCAAGGTGCTGGTAGAGCAGAGGGGAGTTATTCGTGACCAGGAACATCTGAACAATCTGCTGGCAACTGGCGCATATCGTGAACTATCCTGGAAAGCGCCTGACATCAAGAACGAGAGTAGCGATTCTTCTGCTGACCCGGTGTATCAGGAGCAAATCGAGGAAAATAAGCCAGGGCAGCAATTCGACTTCGACGACATGAAGCTGGAGGTGGGAAGCCGCCTGCAACTCGAACCCCCCAAACAACTGGGGCGAGAACGCTTCATGGTCAAGGTAGTGGGCTATATGAAGGGTGTCAGCCTGATAGTCACTACACCAACTTCTGCTAACGGGGTTTGTCTGCATCTGCTGGAAGGTGAAAAGGTCATCATGCGATCATTCTCCGGCCAGAACATTTTTGCGTTCGCCTGCACGGTGGTGTGGGCGTGCAAACGGCCTTACGAATACCTGCATCTATCGTTTCCCGATGTCATACAGGGGGTCATGATACGCAAGGCGCCCCGCGTCAGGACCAAGATTACCGCTGCGGTACAAAACACTACTTCGCACGGCGCAGGAAAGCGGGACTCCGCACTCATTTCCAACATCAGTGCCGATGGCGCGGCGCTCGATGCCAGGCATCCGCTGGGTAAAAAGGGTGACATTCTCAATCTGGTGTTTCAGGTAAATCTGCACAAGATCGATGCCTTATTGTCGATTAACGGTGTAGTCCGCACCGCGACTAGCGCAGAAGATATGGATCTTCCCGGGCAGGAAATCACCCGCTACGGTATCGAGTTCCAGAGTTTGCAGCCGAATGACATGATCATCCTGCAAGGCATGGTTTATCAGCAAATCGTGGAGTGCCCAAATCAGCTAGTGTAGACATGCAAGCGGTGAACTTACTCAGCATGCCTGCATGCTTGCGACAACATCAGAATTCCTGGCGCTGGAATCAGGGTATCGAAGAAACGCCAACCAGGCTGAAGGTTGTCTCAACTACTTGTTGGGGTTAACGGCGCATCGAGTCGAAGAACTCCGCATTGTTCTTGGTCGCCTTGATCTTGTCGAGCAGAAACTCCATCGCTTCCAGTTCGTCCATCGGATAGAGCAGTTTGCGCAGCAGCCAGATTCTTTGCAGGATGTCCTGCTTGATCAGCAACTCTTCCTTGCGTGTACCGGAGCGGTTGACGTTGATCGCCGGGTAGATGCGTTTCTCGGCCATGCGGCGATCCAGGTGGATTTCCATATTGCCGGTGCCCTTGAATTCCTCGTAGATCACGTCGTCCATGCGCGAGCCGGTATCCACCAGCGCGGTGGCGATGATGGTCAGCGAGCCGCCTTCCTCGATGTTGCGTGCCGCGCCGAAGAAGCGTTTGGGGCGATGCAGCGCGTTGGCGTCCACACCGCCGGTCAGCACCTTGCCGGATGAGGGAACCACGGTGTTGTAGGCGCGCGCCAGACGGGTGATGGAGTCGAGCAGGATGATGACATCTTTCTTGTGTTCGACCAGGCGCTTGGCTTTTTCCAGCACCATTTCCGCAACCTGTACGTGGCGGCTGGCCGGCTCGTCGAAGGTCGAGGCGACCACTTCGCCGCGCACGGTGCGGGTCATCTCGGTCACTTCCTCTGGGCGCTCGTCGATCAGCAGCACGATCAGGATGGCATCGGGGTTGTTCGACGAGATGGAATGCGCGATATGCTGCAGCATCACGGTCTTGCCGGATTTCGGCGAGGCCACCAGCAGGCCGCGCTGTCCCTTGCCGATCGGCGCGACGATGTCGATGATGCGCCCGGTGATGTTCTCCTCGGCCTTGATGTCGCGCTCCAGGCGCAACGGCTCGGTCGGGAACAGCGGCGTCAGGTTCTCGAACAGGATCTTGTTCTTGGCATTCTCGGGCGGTTCGCCGTTGACCTTGTCCACCTTCACCAAGGCAACATAGCGCTCGCCGTCCTTCGGGGTGCGGATCTCTCCGTCGATCGAGTCGCCGGTATGCAGGTTGAAGCGGCGGATCTGGCTCGGGCTGACATAAATATCGTCCGGACCCGCCAGGTACGAGGTATCCGGCGAACGCAGGAAGCCGAAGCCATCCGGCAGGATTTCCAGCGTACCGTCGCCGAAGATGCTCTCGCCTTTTTTCGCCTGGCTTTTCAGCAGCGCGAAAATCAGGTCCTGCTTGCGCATCCGGTTGGCGTTTTCGATCTGGTTGGCCGCAGCCATTTCAACGAGTTCGGTGACGTGTTTGGTTTTTATGTCGGATAGGTGCATAGCGATGCGAAAATGAGTGTGAGAAGAACGAAAAGATAAGGGGGTTGGTCGGGTGGAAGATAACCGCCCGCATGGCCTGGAACGTGTTCGTTTAGTGTTTTTTGTTGCCGGAGACGAAACTGGAAGGCGATGCGGGTGTGACAGTAAACGCTTTAGATGTGGCTGTCAATAAAAGCCGCCAATTGGGATTTCGACAGGGCGCCGACCTTGGTGGCCTCGATGTTGCCGTTCTTGAACAGCATCAGGGTCGGAATGCCGCGAATGCCGAATTTCTGCGGGGTTTGCTGGTTTTCATCCACGTTCAGTTTGGCGACACTCAGGCGACCGGCATATTCCTTGGCGATTTCGTCCAGGATGGGCGCGATCATGCGGCACGGACCGCACCACTCGGCCCAATAATCCACCAGCACGGGCAGGGGGGATTGCAATACTTCGGCATCAAAAGTGGCATCGGTAACGTATTGTATGTGTTCGCTCATGGTTTGGGTCTCGCTTTGAATAAGGGTTGATCGGTGATGCAATACGCGGAGTGTTCGGAGTGGTTTTCTGGATTTTAAACGGCATCGTAACCAAAAACGGCTGTGCTGTGAAGTGTGACCTTTACTTGAAGACCATGGGGGCAGCTATCTCGCCGATATGAAAGCCAAAATGTCCTTTCCGGCGATCCGCAAAATAATGCTCCAGGCTGAATTTGACCGGGCGGAAGGCGATTTCATCCCACGGGATTTCCGCTTCGGTAAAGAGCCTGACCTCCAGGCTTTCCTGGCCGGGCGAAAAATCCAGATCAAGCAGCCTGGCACGGAACAGCATATGTACCTGATTGATATAAGGCAGGCTGTACATCGAATACAGGTCGCCAACCGCAATACGCGCGTTGGCTTCTTCCAGGGTTTCGCGGACCGCCGCCTCGGTCGTGGTTTCGCCGTTCTCCATGAAACCGCCGGGCAATGTCCACAATCCATTGCGCGGCTCGATGGCGCGGCGGCACAGCAGGATTTTATCTTCCCATTCCGGTATCGAACCAATCACCATCTTGGGATTCTGGTAATGGATTGTGCCGCAGGCGATGCAAATATGGCGCGGGCGATTGTCGTCGTCCGGGCAGCGCAGTTCGACTGCCGCGCCACAGGATGAGCAATAGTTTACTTCCAGAATTGCCACCAGGATTTCCCCGACTTGGCTCCGCCGGCAGGAGTTTCATCGCCTGCAGGTGAGGCAGGCGTGCCGCTGTTTTTCTCCAGCACGCGCCGCGCATCGTCGCGCAGGTCAGTCATGCCCATCGCGTCGTAGGCCTGCATCAGGATATTCAGCGCGTCGCGCGTCGAAGGACTGTTCGGGTATTGCGTCAGGATGCCCTGGGCGCGGTTGACCGCGGCAACATACGCGCCGCGGCGCAGGTAGTAGCCGGCGACATGCAACTCATGTTTGGCCAGCATGTTCACCAGATATTGCATGCGTACCCTGGAGTCGGGCGCGTATTTGCTGTCGGGGAAGCGCGTCGCCAGATCCTTGAAGGCGGCAAACGAATCCTCCAGGGCCTTGGGGTCGCGTTCGGTGAGATCCTGCCCGCCCAGCGAATTGAGGATGCTGACCTCGCCGTGGAAGTTGGCCAGACCCTTTACGTAATAGGCGTAATCGACATGGGGGTTGTTTGGGTATTGCTTGATGAAGCGGTCGGCGGAAGAGACGGCCGATTCCGCTTCGCCCTGGCGGTAATAGGCATAAGCCACTTCCAGCAGCGCCTGCTGCGCGTAGCGCCCGTAGGGATAGCGCGATTGCAGCGTTTCATACATCTTGATGGCCGACTCGTAGTTTTCGTTATTCAACTCCTCTTTGGCCACCCTGTAGATTTCCTCGACGGGCACATTTTTGAGTGGGTCGGTGCCATCCGGCAACGGGTCGAACATGCTGCAAGCGGTTAACGTAAGCAGGAGGAATAAGGCTAAACTATGGCGCATGACTGAATCCGGAAAAAATTTGCGCGATTATAGCGCAGCCGCCTCCAAGCCGCAGGCCTTCATCGTGCCCGATGATTGCGCGGGCATGCGTTTCGACCAGGTGCTGGCAAAGCTGCTGCCGGAGTACTCGCGCAGCCGGCTGCAGGAATGGATAACGGCGGGGCAGGCCAGCCTGGACGGGGCTGCCGCCGTTGCAAAACAGAAGGTGTGGGGCGGCGAAACCATCGCCGTGCAGCCGCAATTGCACCCTGCCGACCAGCCGTACCGGGCCGAGGACATCGCGCTCGACATCGTCTACGAGGACGATACCTTGCTGGTGATCAACAAGCCGGCCGGACTGGTGGTGCACCCCGGCAGCGGCAACTGGGAAGGCACGCTGTTGAACGCACTGCTGCACCATGCGCCGCAACTGGAAGGCGTGCCGCGCGCCGGCATCGTGCACCGCCTCGACAAGGACACCAGCGGCCTGCTGGTAGTGGCCAAGACCCTGGCAGCACAAACCGCGCTGGTGCGGCAGTTGCAGGCGCGCAGCGTGAAGCGCGAATACCTGGCGCTGGTATGGGGCGAGGTGCGCCACGGCGGGATGGTGGACGCATCGATAGGGCGCCATCCCACGCAGCGTGTCAAGATGGCGGTGGTGGAAAGCGGTAAGCCCGCCGTCACGCATTACCAGGTCGAGGAAAAATTTCCCGCTTGCACGCTGGTGCGCTGCCGCCTGGAAACCGGACGCACCCACCAGATCCGCGTGCACCTTGCGCATATCGGCCATCCGCTGGTGGGCGACAAGACCTATCTCAAAGGTGCGCAGAAATGCGTGCCGCAACTGCGCAGCCTGCTGCATGGTTTCCCGCGCCAGGCGTTGCATGCCACGCGCCTGGCGCTGGAACATCCGGTCAGCGGCGAGACGATGGAATGGCATGCACCGCTGCCCGAAGATATGAGGCAATTCCTCCAGCAAATACGCGAGGCAAGCCATGCTCCCGACTGAGCATCTGATCGTTCCGGACTGGCCTGCGCCGCCCAATGTCAGGGCCTTGCAGACTACCCGCCGGGGCGGCGTAAGCACCGCACCTTACGACAGCCTGAACCTCGGCGCACATGTCGGCGACAATCCGCTGACAGTGGCGCGAAACCGTGAGTTGCTCAACCATCTGCTGCCCAGTGAGCCGGTGTGGCTGGAGCAGGTGCATGGCACGCTGGTCGCCGCTGCCGATGCAGCGGGTTGCCAGCTGCAGGCCGACGCCTGTATCGCGCGGCACCGCGGTTCGGTGTGCGTGGTGATGACCGCCGATTGCCTGCCGGTGCTGCTATGCGATGCGCAGGGTACGGTGGTCGGTGCGGCGCACGCGGGATGGCGCGGCTTGTGCGACGGGGTGATCGAGGCGACCGTGCGGGCGATGGAGGTTGCGCCGCAGAACCTGATGGCCTGGCTGGGGCCGGCGATCAGCCAGGAGGCTTTCGAGGTAGGCAGCGAAGTGCGCGCCGCTTTTGTCGCCGCGCAGCCGCAGGCCGCATCGGCATTCATTCCCGGCCAGCCCGGCAAATGGTTTGCCGACATCCATGCCTTGGCGCGGTTGCGCCTCAACGCGCTGGGCATTACGCAAATATACGGTGGTGACCACTGTACCCACCGCGAGCGCGAGAAATTTTTTTCCTACCGCCGCGACGGAGTCACCGGGCGCATGGGCACGTTTATCTGGCTTGCGTGAATGCTGCGAGGCTTAGAGCCTATTTCAGTAGGTTTCATGCCCCGCGCCGCTTGCCTGCGGGATGCAGTGCAAGGCGCGGGCTGCGCAGTGGAGTTCATTCTCCACAAGCAGATCGCAACGCCGCAATGCGCCCGCAGGCAAACGGCCCTCCGGGTTGGGTCTGGGCGC
>CAYNYH010000065.1:0-13389 GCA_964401425.1 uncultured Gallionella sp.
GAAAAAGTTGGTCATGACCAACTCACCCTTCCTGAGAAAGGCTAGGCACCGAAAATTGCATAGGTATTTCGACCCTACGTGCGCTGGAGGATTCCCGGCGGCAGGCTCCGCCCGCAGCGTCCCCGATTGTTTTTCGTTGGTCATGACCAACGATTTTTCTTCCGAAGTAGCTATTGCAGGATAGACAAATGTCGGACATTTGGACTCATGTTGCGCGCAACGGAGCTTTGGTTAAAAGTAATTCCGGGAGTTGTTCAGCGCAGGCAAGGTAAGGTGTATTGGCTAAAGTTGGTCATGACCAACTAAATTATCTGACCTCATCCACATATGCGATAAATACCCAAATTTGTGAGGGTTTAAATATATATGCAAGATTGGATTTAGATATTCACTAACTACTCAGATCGGCCTACTCCTCATATAACTAGGCCGAAATATATAGATATTTCGGCCTAACCGATAAAGCAGGCAGCATGGTTTAATCAGGGCGTGACAACAGGAACATTTGTGAAATAGCCTTGAACTTACCGATTATCGGTATGGGTGGTTAGGTGTTGGCTCTAAATACATATTATTTTCATCAGAAAAAGGGAGATGGAAGATGAGCAACAAGTGGGTGGCCGCTGCTGGAGGAGCTATTCCTGAAGGAGCAAAAGAGCAGGGTAAGGACATCGATGGCACGCAACTTTTTGTTGCTAGAGCGGCAGTCGATGGAGGTACGCATCCAGGGAAGGTAAGGAGTGCATTCAAGGGAGCCAATATCCCCTATGGTGGCAAGGAAGTAAATGCCTTCCAATATGAAGTTTTTGTTGGTGTAGGTCGTTGGCAGAAGATGGAATCCGAAAATGGAGATATTCCTTCAAATGCCATGATCGCCGGGCATGAGAAAGATGGTACCCCCCTTTACGTTGCGAGAGCTGTGTATGGGGGAGGCCTTCATCCAGGGAAGGTGCGTCCTGGCTTCAAGGGCGCAAACATACCCTATGGCGGGAAGGAGATTACCATTAGCCAATATGAGGTACTTGTAGACTGAAGATGATTTATATGGCTTAGCCAAATTGGGGGGGATATGCATCACATTACTGAGTTGAGGTCCGTTTCAAAAGAAATTGCCAAAGGGCTGAAAGCGTTGAAAGAGCGTATAGAGGATGCCAAGATACCGTCATCAAAGCTGGATGAGTCATTTAACCTGGCCACGTGGAATATTCGGGAATTTGGCAAGGTCGCTCGAAGCAAAGCGGCAATACACTATATTGCAGAGGTACTCGGGCAATTTGATTTAATTAGTGTGGTTGAGGTACGAGACAATCTTCGTGATCTAGCAAGAGTTCTAGAAGTGCTTGGCCCTTATTGGCGAGCAGTCTACTCAGACGCTTTGATGGATGCTGGTGGCAATCGTGAGCGTGTTGCTTTCATATACGACAAACGGCAAATTGCGTTTAATGGACTTGCGTCTGCTGCATTCTCCAAACGAATAAAGAAAGGCACCGAGTGGATACCTGATCTAAATTGGTGGCGCCCACCATATGTAGGCTCTTTTAAATCCGGGAACTTTGATTTTATCGTGCTTGCAACACATATACGGTGGGGTAATTCCGAATCAGGGAGAGCGCCTGAGATCCAGGGAATTGCTGATTGGGTAAGCGAAAAGGTTAAAATAAAAACGTGGGATGATCGTGATATTTTCGTGATGGGCGATTTTAATATTCCAGACCGAAGGGGCCCACTTTTCAATGCTATTACCTCTGGTAATCTAAAAATCCCAACGGCTTTGGCAAAAGATGAGTTTGGGTCTAACTTGGAAAGAAATAAGAGATACGACCAAATTTTGCACTTACCACAATACCCTGAGAATTTTACGAATAAAGGCGGGGTGCTTGATTTTTATGCCGGAGATCACACTCCACTTTTTCCTGATCTGGACAAGAAAAAATTTACCTATCAGATGTCAGATCATCTGCCTTTATGGATACAGGTTAATACCGATATTGATGGCCGCCAACTGGATCAACTGATTCAGTCATGAATATCACTAGTGGCTTCCATTACATTTAGGCCTTTTTCTAAAGAGGCGGCCGGTTCCTTCGTGACGTAGGTCGTGAAAGCGGAAATTTGTGATGCCCGCAGCGGTTCCCCAACCAACCCAAACCCGGCGCATCGCGCCGGAGCAAGCCGAAGGAGCGCAGGCAGTTACTAAACAAAACCCGGATTGTCTAGTAACCGACGGTCTGCCGAGCGGGGTAGGATTCACCCTATTCGAATTCTTAAAATGACAGCATGACCCGTTCCGACCTCATTGTGCGTCTCGCCGAGCGCCATCCTCTGCTACTTGCCAAAAATGCCGAGCTGGCCGTCAAAGTTATCCTGGATGCGATGTCCGTCAGCCTATCGCGTGGCGGGCGAATCGAGGTTCGCGGCTTCGGCAGCTTTGGGCTGAATTATCGCCCGCCGCGTCAGGGGTGCGATCCGAAGACGAGCGACCGGGTGAGGGTGCCGGCTAAATATGTGCCGCACTTCAAGACTGGCAAGGGTGAGCGTGTTAGTTGCTCCCGAGGTAAGTGAGCACCCAAGGATTGTTTTGTCCAAACGTTGTAAACAAGCTTGGCTTTGTTTTACGTAGTTCAACGTAATAGTCGAGGCAGCGTTTGGGCTGCTTTTTGTCAGAAGAGTTACTCCAAATGCCATCTAACAAAGATGTAATCGGGCCTAGTTTCTGAGCTTTCATTAAATCGGCAGCAAGTTGCTTGTTATCTGCTATGGGTTGTAGTGCACAAACAATCCTGGCGCTATCGATTAGCTCGATTTCTCGCTGGTCAAATCCAACATGGGATTGGGAAGCGAATTCTACTGTGATTAAAAGCAGGTCGTTTTGGGCTTTTGTCAGATCAATATTGATGGCAGGACTCTCTTGAGTCACTGCAAAGATTGAGAACAGTAGTAGCAGGCCACTTGCAAGCTGATACCACCATTCTTCGATTACGCTATAACCAAACAAAACAAGAATAAAGGCCAGCATGCCAGTCCAGCAATAACCTATACCACCCAACCAATGGCCTTTCCAGCAATATACGACCGAAAGAATTGTTCCAGCGAGAAACGTGATGCAAGCAGCGATAAATCTGAATTCAAATCGCATAGTCGCTCTAGTGATAAGGATTGGGGAGATATCATAGACCGAGAACAAGTGAGAATCGTCTTTCAGGGCGGCATCGTTCCTCAGTTGGCGAGGCCATTTATCGAGAGATAGACGCCTCTACTTCCACCACTAATTCACGGTTCACCAGATGGGAATAGTTACCGAACATTTCAGTGAACAACATCTCAATCCTGCAATTCAAGCGCATACCTAACTTCCGGCACGGGATCCGTTTTCGCTTCAGTTAACCAATTGTTGATCTGTGGTGCCGAGTAACCCATATCTGAAAGTGTTTGGCTTAAACAAATGCAATTGCTACGGATGAACGAAATACAGTGTGTTTCTACATGCGTATCATCCCAATTTGCATAATTTGTTTCGAGTTGAAGATCCTCAAGTGAATCTATAAGTGATGCTATTTCTTCGTCAGACAGTAGCTTGTTCTTGGCGAGAGTGTTTACCGTGTAAATGGCAAAATGTAATAGTGGATGCCGACGATTGGCTACTATTCCTACGATTGCGCGAGCAAGGCTTTGTGGAAAGGTGGATAACGTCGTATCACGGCCTGACAACCTGAGCCATCTGTTGACCCCCTTAAGTGCTGCGCCGAGTGTGTCCTGTTGCCGACTTGCCAATCCTCTACGGAGCTTTTCCTCGGCAAAATCACTCAACTCTGAATCCAACAGAACCAAAGTAGGCAGTATCTCCAAGGAAGAAGAAACCCCGCTGTTTTCAACCCAATCGACAAGTTTTTTGCTTTCCACCTTTGTCCATGTTGAAGAATTGAACGCTGGCAATATTGCATCTGCCAATACTGCGCCTATATCAGAAAACCAATCCTTTTGGTGGTTCGCTATAGGGGTTTGAAATTCAAGTGGAGGAGCAGGCCTCCTGTCCAATAGAATTTGTAGTATGAGGGATGCTTGGTTATGTGTTGGTGTACATGCCTTATCATTTTTTAAGAGGGAGGCACCTCGAATTACTATAAGTGTTTTCGTTGAATTTGCACTCGTTTCGTTAAATTGCTCGAAGTAAGTGTGACGAAATATTCGCTCGGCGATTCCTGGCTCGATCTCTGGTAGCTCCATGAATATATGAGGGTAAAGAAAGGTGTTTTTGGGTAGCGAATCATCGTTTTCTCGCTGACTCCAAAGAGCATCGGCAAAAGCTTTTTTTTCTTCTGCTGAAATGATGTTATTAGCATGCAAATAGGCTAAGCGAAGTGCTGCGTTGTGTCGAGATGACTCAACATTTTCTCTCACAATTTCGATAAGCCTAGAAACCCGCTCATTCCACCTACGATCATTGGGAGGGCGCACAGTTCGTTTGAGCTCCGCAATTTCTATCAATTCAGGCCAAGTCCTCTCCATACCTTTGATATTGCGCTCACAAGGTAAGGGAATATTTAGAATGCTTAAAGTGAGTTCGGCACGTTCGCTTGGCGACATCGCTTCAACTGATCTTCGAAGCAGATTGTCTAGGGGTTCAAATAACCACCAATGCCCCCATGTTTCGCTGGAAGCATAAGTACATGCTTCATGAAATATAGCCTTTGCTTCATAGCCTGATAGACGGACTACTAAACGTGATAGCACCTCGGTCAGATATTTCACCCTATTGACCCAAAAGGTGTCATACCGCTCTTGGGTTGTTTTTATAAATCTTTTTGAGCCAAACGTAATTGAATTACGTAATGGTTGGATAAGTGCTGAAATTACGTCCGCAGGAATACGGGCAACATCAATACGCCCAAAGTGTCGATCTATAACCTTCTCATCAGATTTTGATAAGACCCGTATATTACGAAGGAAAACGGAGGCTGAATCCCAGCCTTCTAGTGGCAATGAACGAATTAGACGGTGGGCAGTTAAGCCAACAAAGTCGATGCTCATTGGAAGCCCGACATTATTTATAACGCAGCGAAGTTGATGACCAATCTGGACGACTGTTCCACTCTGAAAGCTAACAGTGTCAGAGGAATCTGAATAATGTCCTGCATCAAATTTTGGTTGAACTGTTCTGCTGTCATTCCGTTGTTTTTCTAGGGCGTTGGTAATACCCTCATCTATAGAGTTCAGCTCATCCCAAGGGTCACATTTCGAATCCTTAAAAATTGTAGGCCAGTCACCTGTTGCGTAAATATTCGAGGGGTTTTCTTGCTCATTCTCTTTTTTTGATGTGCCCCATGCTAGAGCGTGTGAGAGGAACGCAGACCAAGCAAGCCGAGAGAGTATCCAAATTGAGCTGCGATCTTTGATGTGCCGCGACTGCAAATCATGAGTGCATTGCTGAATGAGGGTATTAGCGGTCTCAAATTCTCCTAACTCGGCATGCATTGCTGCACATCGTAGCTGCCAAATTGGGTCGGCCCCTTTAATCTTGTGTACCAGATTTTGAATCAGTTCAAAATCGAGTTGATCACGAGCACGGATGCACTTTTCATATATCAATCCTGATTCTGTATCGGTATCCCCGGAGCAATTTTGCTGAAGCCAAGATTCCCACTTGGAAAAAGTGCCATCTTCTGCGTTTTCGCGTGCGGTACGTATAAGTACTAAGGCGATATAGCGGCGCTCCGGGATTGAAAGTGTTGAGCTATATTTCCCTTCGACTACTTCGCCAAGTTGCTCAATCAAATAGGATGGTAATGGCCAATATGCGATGTCATGTGCCCATGCAATTTCGTAGAGAATGCGAGAGCACTCATGGTTGTCCAAATGCTCAAACGCCTTGATAAGGCCAGGAAGAATCGAACTTATACACCAACGAATACGCATTCTACGACCCGCTGGACAGACGATCCACCCTGGGTAATTTTCACGAAGCTTCGACAACAAGGGCATCTTTTGCCTAATCCGCTGAGCAGCAAATACTGGATTGGTGATGCTTTCGCGTGTATCTGAGTAGTACTTACCGTCTTCCGATGCCTCAAACTTTTCACTTTTTATTTGTTCTTCTAATTCTTCATTTGGCCAGTGGCTAGCAGGTTCTGGCCTTGATTGTTTGAAAAACTCAAGGGCGTACTTTGCTGCTTCAATATGTGGGTCAATATCCGTTGTATTTTCGAATAAGTGCGAAAGATCAATTGGTGTTATATGGCGTGCTTCTAAATACTGGCGTTTTGTAGGGGTTAGGTTTAATGCGCCAATGAGGAATATTCTACGAGCACTAACGTCCAACTCGTCTCTTACCCAACCAGCCCATTGGGCAAAATTTGGATCGTCTCCCGAAAATCCAATGAGGCATAGGTCGTTTTCAAGAATCACCTGTCGAACCAAATTTACAAAAGGAGAAAATTTGACGGGATATGTTCGATAATCTTCCTCTGAAAAAATGAATGGTGAATGGGATGGTAGGCTTCCGTGAAGCTTTACAATTCTCGGGGAGCGTGTCCGAGCAATATCGGCAGGCGTTCGAACTATCTCATAGTTACGTAATAGTGAATTTGATGCGGACTTTTCAAGAAGGGTGTCCCAGTTGGTAGTAAGAATGTCATTCCAAGGCAGATCGATGAGCCTTTTATGAAGCGCGCCTGGCTCCCATTGTTCATCAGGGATAAGGTTGCGGATAAACCCTTCCAGAGCAGCAGTTCCATATGCTGCACGGTACTCTTCAGCAAGTCGAAGTGGGTTACAGTGGGTTGGTGGTCTATTGGGATAAAGCTTTTCCGACATGGCATGCATAAAATCAGACCAGAGCGGGGGCTTTCTTGATGTTGGCGAAGGCAGAGTTGCATTGCGGCTAAAGCCAGCTCCAATCATGACTGCCGCCCCTCTTGTATCTCCAGTTTTCCAGAGTGCATTCGCGATTTGTTTTAGTGCTGCGTAATCTGGTAGATCATGTAATTGCAATTTTGCACTCCTTAGGAAGCTGTGGAGAGGATGTGACTAATTGGGTAGGTGTTGCTTAATAGTTTGGTTTTTTGCGATTTCGTTTATCTCGGATTCTGGCTTCAATTCGTGGCCAATGTTCGGCATGAAATTTTGGGTTTGTTATTAGATCATTTGGTGCAGCTTCCATGACATCAATTCCCCAATGAAAAAATACGAACATTCCGGCATCTGAGGATGCTAGTTTTTCTAGCCACACGACTCGATCAATCAGGTAAGGATCCGGATTTTCACCGGCCAAGCCTAAGGATACATAGTTTTTGAAATATGCCTTTGCTGCAAGCACGGCCAAACGCGCTTGTTCAATGCCATTAGTGTCACGCTTGGATTGCAGGTGATACAGATTGGCAATGCGGCTTTTGAGAACTAGGGATGGGTGAAGGATGCGAATAAGTCCATATGTCGGGTGTTCGAACTCAACAGCAGTTTTTCTTATTTCTTCATTGGACAGCCCGATTAACGTTCCCATGAAGTCAACAAACAATTTGCGCCCATCAGGTGTTACGTAAGTAACAATGGCAGTGTTGGGCGTATGTTCGTCTGGACTTGGGATATTGAGAGTGCCGCCAAGCTCAGTTGCTACAATTCTGGCATCGTGCTTTGTGGCCAGAACATCAGCATCCTGGGTGAGATAGGGTGTGTCTGTTTCTGGGACTGGGATTTTAAAATAATCGACCCAGAACGTTAATGACTGGCCTCCAACCAAGATGGCAGGGCGGGGCGCTTGTTGTAGGGCGTGGAAAAATTTAGGAAGGTCGCTTGGCTGAAACCAATCGTAACCAGCAACCACAGCTTACCCCGGCATACGAACGATGCGGAATTCGCCAGAATTGACATCTGGAAAGAGTTTGGCCTTAGATACTGCTTTTGAGGCTGGCAAGTGACTCGCCACCTTGCTAAAAGCGGCTTGGCGAACTGATTTGCAATAAGAGGGCTTCGCTGCTACTACTTTTGCAAGGCGTGCATGCCCCTTTGCAGGTTTCGCATTATCTACTATTGCATTGGCAGGAGCTTTTTTCATGAGTGCATCCTAGCACGTTAAGATTGATTCGTTCAACACTGCGCTTTATCCCAATTTCTTTGCAATATCAGTGGGATTCAGGTGTGTATACCTTTTGAGCATGGAAAGCGTCTTATGTCCGGTTACGGTGGCCGCTTCCATCACGTTCAGGCCTTTTTCAAAAAGGCGGCTGGTTCCTTCGTGACGTAGGTCGTGAAAGCGGAGGTCTGGGATGCCTGCAGCGGTTCTGGCAGCCTCCCAAGCGTCGCGTAGCTGTGACCTGGTGATGGTGAATACCTTCCCTTTGCCTATGCCGCGTGTCAACGATTTGAGCGCTTTGATGGCTGTGCTGGAGAGTGGGACAGCGCGGCTCTCGCCGTTTTTGGTGTCGCTTAGTATTGCCGTACGGTTCTGTAGATCGATGTTCTGCCATTCCAGGGACAGAATTTCGCCTCTCCGCATGGTTGTCTCAACTGCCAGTTCGAATATAGTCTTGGCTTCACCGGAGAGGTTCTTTAGCAGCAACTCAGCTTCGTTTCCATTGAGTCGCCTATCACGAGGCTTGCCGTTGCTGGGCATTTCGATTTTTCCGCTGACGGGATTTTCAACAGCCATACTCCAGCGTTTGACAGCTATCCGGTATAGGTGAGAGATCAGGCTGGCATATTTTCGCTTGTTGTTGTCACTGCTGCCAATTTCGTCCATGAATGACAGCACATCCTTTGGTGTGACCATGTAAAGGCTTTTGCTGGCCAAGGCAGCTTTTTTCGCCTTGCCTATGCGGGTGAGCTCAACCGAGGCTCCCTTCTTGGTCGGAGTGATCTCCTTCTCGTAGCGTTCGAGAGCTTGCCTTACTGTGAAGGTGCGCGCTTCACGCTTGTTCGCTCGAGCTTCAAAAATGCGCTTTTCATCCAGATCGAGAGAACTACCGGCGCGTTGAAGATCTCGCCATGTCCTGGCTTCATCAAGAGTGTCGAACACTTTTGAGACCTGATGGCCTGCGATCATCATTTTTACTTGGAAGCTATATTCGCCGTACTGGTAGATATTTTTATCGACCCTTTCCATCTGGTTTTTCGGTGGTTTTCGGTTTTTAGCAACCTTCCTCATGTGGTATCCTTCAACTTGGTCGGTGTAGTGATTTTTCCAGAATTTTCCAAATAATTAGTATGGAAAGAGCCGGGAATCATTATACAGCAACGGTTATAGTGCTAAAAGGATATGGATTTAGGTTCCAGCGCCTCGCGGCGTGAGAGTTCGAGTCTCTCCTTTCGCACCAGCAACTAATTTAATTTCAACTCAAGGAACTCAAGCATGTCCAGCGTAGAAACTGTGAGCGCGTTAGAACGCCGTCTTAACGCAGCCATTCCTCAACAAGTCATCCGCGGCGAGGTTGCTGCCCGGCTGAGAAAAATCGGCCGCACCGCAAAGATTGCCGGGTTCCGTCCGGGCAAAATTCCGGCCAAGATTCTGGAGCAGCATTACGGCGCGCAGGCGCACCAGGAAGCCTTGGGCGAGGCGCTGCAGCGCTCGTTCGACGAGGCCGCGCAACTCAATAACCTGAGGGTGGCCGGGTATCCGCAATTCGAGATCAAGACCAACGACCTGAATGCCGAGCAGATCGAATACAGCGCGACTTTCGAGGTGTATCCGGAAGTGGCGATGGGCGATCTGTCGGGCGAGGCGCTGGAGCGCGTGGTTTGTGAATTGACGCAGGCCGACGTGGACAACACCATCCTGACGCTGCGCAAACAGCGCGCTACATTCGAGCCGGTGGAGCGCGCCGCGCAAGCCGATGACCAGGTGCGCATCGATTTTACCGGCAAGCTGGGCGGCGAGGTTTTTCAGGGCGGCGAAGCCAAGGATTATCCTTTTCAGTTGGGCGCGGGGCGCATGCTGCCGGAGTTCGAAGCGGCAATCACCGGCATGAAAGCCGGTGAGACCAAATCTTTCGACATGACTTTCCCGGCCGATTATCACGGAAAGGATGTGGCGGGCAAACAGGTGACTTTCACCGTCACGTTGAACAAGGTCGAGGCGCCCAAGCTGCCGGAAGTGGACGCCAAATTTGCCGAAGACGTCGGCATCGATGGCGGCGATGTCAGCAAGCTGGAGAGTGAAGTGCGCACCAATCTGCAGCGCGAAGTGGCGCGCCGCCTGAAACTGCGTAACAAGGAAACGGCGATGGATGCCTTGCTGAAGGCGGCGAAGTTCGATGTGCCCAAGGCGCTGGTGGAATGGGAGGCACGGAGCCTGATGCAGCAAACCGCCCAGGAGATGGAATCGCGCGGCATGAAAATGAAGGACATGGCATTGCCGCCGGAACTGTTTTTCGAGCGTGCTGAAAGGCGCGTCAGACTCGGCCTGATTATGGCCGATATGACGCAGAAACATGACCTGAAAGCCAAGCCCGAGCAGGTGCGCGCCCTGGTAGAGGACTACGCGCAAAGCTTTGACGACTCTGAGGAAGTGGTGCGCTGGTTCTACGCAAATCCATCACAGTTGCAAGAGATCGAGAACCTGGTCCTGGAAGAAAACATCGTAGGCTGGACGATGGAGCAGGCAAAGGCGACGGACAAGGCAATTCCCTTTAACGAATTGATGGAGAAATGACGCGATGCATTATGTAGAGCCACAGAATATCGGTTTGATCCCGATGGTCGTAGAGACCAGCGGGCGCGGCGAGCGGGCGTATGACATCTATTCGCGCCTGCTCAAGGAGCGCGTGGTGTTCCTGGTCGGCGAGGTTAACGACCATAGCGCAAACCTGATCGTGGCGCAGATGCTGTTCCTGGAATCGGAAAACCCGGACAAGGACATTCATTTCTACATCAATTCGCCGGGTGGTTCCGTGACTGCCGGGATGGCGATTTACGACACCATGCAGTTCATCAAGCCGAACGTCAGCACGCTATGCATCGGCCAGGCGGCCAGCATGGGCGCGTTCCTGCTGGCGGCGGGCGAGAAAGGCAAGCGCTTCTGCCTGCCCAATTCGCGCGTGATGATCCATCAGCCGCTGGGTGGTTTTCGCGGCCAGGCGTCGGATATCGAAATTCATGCGCGCGAGATTCTGTACCTGAAGCAGAAGCTCAATCAGTTGCTCGCGCAGCATACCGGCCAGCCAGTCGAGACCATCGAGCGCGACACGGACCGCGATAATTTCCTGAGCGCGCCGGATGCGGTGAAATACGGCCTGGCCGACCAGGTGCTGGAAAAGCGCGTTTAAAATTTATTGAATTGCCGATAACACGATACAGAGGTAACAGCGATGGCTGGCGATAAAAAATCGGGTGACAAGTTGCTTTACTGCTCATTCTGCGGCAAGAGCCAGCACGAGGTACGCAAGCTGATTGCGGGCCCGTCGGTGTTCGTGTGCGACGAATGCATCGCGCTGTGCAACGACATCATGCGCGAGGAAATCCAGAATGACCAGGACAAGACGGGCAAGGATGGCAAGGCGGATCTGCCCGTGCCCAAGGCCATCCACGCAACGCTCGATGAATACGTGATCGGGCAGGAGCGGGCCAAGCGGATTCTTTCGGTGGCGGTGTACAACCACTACAAGCGCCTCAAGAGCGACGACAAGGATGGCGTGGAGCTGGCCAAGAGCAATATCCTGCTGATCGGCCCGACCGGCTCCGGCAAGACCCTGCTGGCGCAGACGCTCGCGCGCCTGCTGGATGTGCCGTTCGTGATGGCCGATGCCACCACGCTGACCGAGGCGGGTTATGTCGGCGAGGACGTCGAGAACATCATCCAGAAGCTGCTGCAGGCCTGCGATTACGACGTGGAGAAAGCGCAGCGCGGCATCGTTTACGTGGACGAGATCGACAAGATTTCGCGCAAGTCGGACAATCCCTCGATCACGCGCGACGTGTCCGGCGAAGGCGTGCAGCAGGCATTGCTCAAGCTGATCGAAGGCACCAAGGCCTCGATACCGCCGCAGGGCGGGCGCAAGCACCCGAATACGGAATTCCTGCAGGTGGATACCACCAACATCCTGTTTATCTGCGGCGGTGCGTTCGACGGGCTGGAGAAGGTCATACGCAACCGCTCCGTCAAGGCCAGCATCGGCTTCGGCGCGACCATCAGCAGCAAGGACGAGCGCAAGACCGGCGAGACCCTGCGCGATGTGGAGCCGGAAGACCTGATCAAGTTCGGCCTGATCCCGGAGTTTGTCGGGCGCCTGCCCGTCGTGGCGACGCTGGAGGAACTGGACGAGGCCGCGCTGGTGCAAATCCTTACCGAGCCGAAGAATGCGCTGACCAAGCAATACCAGAAGCTGTTTTCGATGGAAGGCGTGGAACTGGAATTCCGCGAAGGGGTGCTGTTGAACATCGCGCGCAAGGCCTTGGCGCGCAAGACCGGTGCGCGCGGGCTGCGCTCGATCCTCGAGACCGCCTTGCTGGATATCATGTTCGACCTGCCTTCGACGGAAAACGTCAGTAAAGTGGTGCTGGACGAAACAGGCCCGGCGGGGGAAATCAAACCCATCGTCATCTATGCGGACACGCCCAAGGCAGCCTGATTAAGCCATAAGCGCTTGTTTTGATGCCTTGTTCCGGGGTGGTTGAATTTTTCCGAACCACCCCCATCTAACCTCACAGTCAACGAATAGGTTACCGCCATGTCAGAACAAGATACTTCAAACGTCGTAACAGCCAACCTGCATCCGCTGCTGCCATTGCGCGATGTCGTGGTGTTCCCGCATATGGTCATCCCGCTGTTCGTCGGGCGTGCCAAGTCCATCAAGGCGCTGGAAACCGCCATGGAGGCCGGTAAGGGTATCGTACTGGTCGCACAGAAATCGGCGGCCAAGGATGATCCCTCCAAGGAAGACTTGTATGCCGTCGGCAGCATGGCGAACATCCTGCAAATGCTCAAATTGCCTGACGGCACGGTGAAGGTGCTCGTGGAAGGCACGCAGCGCGTCAATGTGCTGCGCGTATTCGACGCGGACAGCCATTTCGACGCCGAGGTGGAAATCGTTCCTGCCGAAGACGGAACGGACAGCGAGTCCGAAGCCATGCGCCGCGCGTTGATTGCGCAATTCGACCAGTATGTGAAACTCAACAAGAAAATCCCGCCGGAAATCCTGACTTCACTGGCCGGCATCGATGATGCCGGGCGCCTGGCTGACACGATCGCCGCCCACCTGCCGCTCAAGCTGGAGCAAAAGCAGGAGGTGCTGGAGGTCTTCGGCGTGCGCAAGCGGCTGGAGCACCTGCTAGGCCTGCTGGAGGCCGAGATCGATATCCTGCAGGTCGAGAAGCGCATCCGCGGCCGCGTGAAGCGCCAGATGGAGAAGAGCCAGCGCGAGT
The DNA here is from genome assembly GCA_964401425.1 of uncultured Gallionella sp. Lineage (GTDB taxonomy): Bacteria > Pseudomonadota > Gammaproteobacteria > Burkholderiales > Gallionellaceae > Gallionella. The sequence continues at coordinate 13,348 of CAYNYH010000065.1, forward strand.
ATTACCTGAACGAGCAGGTCAAGGCGATCCAGAAGGAGTTGG
>CAYNYH010000066.1:0-13299 GCA_964401425.1 uncultured Gallionella sp.
GCCGCCCATCGGCTTCATCAAGCCGTCGGCATATTGCTGGTAAAGCTGGGGATTGAGCATCTTGAGCGTTTCCGGCAGCTCTTCCAGGCCGTTGATGGTATCGCGCAACTGGTGCAAATGGGCGATTTCCAGTTCGAGTTGCGCGGCAGTGGGCAGGAATTCATGCATCGGCGGATCGAGCAGGCGCACGGTCACCGGCAACCCCTTCATTGCCTTGAAGATGCCCTTGAAGTCGGCGCGCTGGATCGGCAACAGTCGATCCAGTGCGGACTGGCGGGCTTCCGGCGTCTCGGCCAGGATCATTTCCTGGACGATCGGTAGCCGGTCGGTGCTGTTGAACATGCGTTCGGTGCGGCACAGGCCGATGCCCATTGCGCCGAAATTGCGCGCGCGCAGAGCATCGTCCGGCGTATCGGCGTTCGCCAGCACCTTGAGTCTCGATATCTCGTCCGCCCAGGACAATAGCGTGGCCAGTTCCTCGGAGAACTCGGCCTCCACCGTCGGAACCTCACCCGCATAAACATGACCGGTACCGCCGTCGATGGTGACGACGTCGCCCTCGTGCAGAGTGGTATCACCGATCTGGGCGCTGCGCAGCACATCGTTGATGACAATCTGCTCGCAGCCGGAAACACAGGGCTTGCCCATGCCGCGCGCCACCACGGCGGCGTGCGAGGTCTTGCCGCCGCGGCTGGTCAGGATGCCCTGCGCCTGGAAGAAGCCGTGAATGTCCTCGGGCTTGGTTTCTTCGCGCACCAGGATGATCTTTTCGCCGGCGCGGCCGCGAACCTCGGCGGTGTCGGCATCGAACACGATCTTGCCGGAGGCCGCGCCAGGCGATGCCGGCAAACCCTGCGCCAGCGACTTGCCGCGGAACTTTGGCGACAACTGCGGAACCAGCAATTGCTCGAGAATCGCGGGCTCGATGCGCAGCAAGGCGCGTTCCTTGGAAATCAATCCCTCGTTGAACATTTCCACCGAGGTGCGCACCATGCCGCGCGCATTCATCTTGCCGTTGCGCGTCTGCAGACAGTAGAGGATACCCTTCTCGATAGTGAACTCGAAGTCCTGCACTTCCTTGTAGTGCGATTCCAGCCGGTTGTGCAGCGTCATCAACTGGCGGTAGATATCCGGCATCTCGTGTTCCATTTCGGCAATGGCCTTCGGCGTGCGTATCCCCGCGACCACGTCCTCGCCCTGCGCATTGACCAGGTACTCGCCGTAAATCTGGTTTTCACCGGTGCCGGGGTTGCGCGTGAAGCCCACGCCGGTGCCGGAATCGTTGCCCATATTGCCGAACACCATGGTGCAGATGTTCACCGCCGTGCCGTTGGCCTGATCCTTGGTGATCTTGAACTGTTTGCGGTAATCCACCGCGCGCTTGCCCATCCACGAGCCGAACACCGCGCCGATGGCGATTTCCAGTTGCTCGTAGGGATCCTGCGGGAAGGGCTTGCCTGTGTGATGCTTAATGATGGCGAGAAATTCGCCCGCCAGTTCCCTGAGGTGGTCGGCGCTCAGATCCAGGTCAGATGGGGCGCCGTACTTGCGCTTGATCGCGGCCATGCACTCATCGAAGTGCTCATCGCTGATGTTAAGCGCGATCTTGCCGAACAATTGAATGAAGCGGCGGTATGCATCATAGGCAAAGCGAGCATTGCCGGTTTGCTTGATCAGCCCTTGCAGCGAAGTTTCGTTGAGGCCGAGGTTGAGGATGGTGTCCATCATGCCCGGCATGGACATGGACGAGCCGGAGCGCACCGAGATGAGCAGGGGGTTCGTGCCGCTGCCGAAGCCCTTGCCGGTCTTTTTTTCCAGCGCCAGCATGTGCTCCTTGACGGAATCCATCAGCCCGTCCGGCAGCTTGTTTTTTTCCAGGTAGGCGGTACACGCATCAGTGGTGATGGAAAACCCGGGGGGAACATTCAGGCCGATCTGGGTCATCTCGCACAGGTTCGCACCCTTGCCGCCCAGCAACATCTTGTTTTTTCCGTCGCCTTCCTCAAAGGTATAGATGTATTTCTTGCCACTACTCATGACACCCCCCGTTAAAAATTTGCATATTATCGACCTTTGCACAATCCATGACAAATGTCTTTATCACAATCACCGATCCGCAATGGCAACTTCACGCGCTTGCCAGGCAAGCGCGGTGAGTTGCTTTCTTTTGGTGAATTTCAGGAATCCGGTGCTACATACCCCCGTGCAACGGGGGTCCCGAATCAGGCTATGCGTCGGTTGATCCCTTCTTGGTATCCTTCGCCATGTGCTCGAAAATCGCGTAGTGCTTGCGCAATTCCTTGTCGTAGAACGCCACGGTTTTTCCGCTATCGCTATTCATGTTTTTCACCAGGCCACGGAAGCGCGGTTCGTTCTTGACGAACTCGTGGATCGACACGGAAGGCTCCTGCGAGTCCAGCGAGAGCGGATTCTTGCCTTCCTCCTCGCGGCGCGGGTCGTAGCGATACAGCGGCCAGTGACCGGTGTTGACCGCCAGCTCCTGCTGCTGGTGCTGTATGCCCATCTCGTAGCCGTGCTCGGTACAGGGACTGTAGGCGATGATCACTGACGGGCCGTCAAAGGATTCGGCTTCGATGAAAGCCTTCAGCGTGTGCGCATCCTTCGCGCCATAGGCGACCTGGGCAACGTAGACATTGCCGTAGCTCATGGCGATCTGCCCCAGATCCTTCTTGCCGGTAGGCTTGCCGCCGGCGGCAAACTTGGCCGTGGCGCCGCGCGGCGTGGCCTTGGAGCACTGTCCGCCGGTGTTGGAATAGACCTCGGTATCGAGCACCAGGATATTGACGTTACGGCCGGAGGACAGCACATGATCCAGACCGCCGAAGCCGATGTCGTAGGCCCAGCCGTCACCGCCGATGATCCACACGCTCTTCTTCGCGAGGTAGTCGGCCAGGCTCTCCAGATTGCGCGCCTCGGTGGTATTGATGCCGGCCAGCGCCTTGCGCAAGGCCTCGATGCGCTCGCGCTGGGCGAAGATACCCGCTTCTTCGGACTGGTCTGCACCGAGGATGGAGTCGGCCAGTTCGGCACCGACTTTATCCTTCATGCTCGCCAGCAGCTCGCGCGCCTGCTCGGTCTGCTTGTCGATACTGACGCGGAAACCCAGGCCGAATTCGGCATTATCCTCGAACAACGAGTTCGCCCAGGCCGGACCGCGCCCCTCGGGGTTCGTGCTGTAGGGCGTGGTGGGCAGGTTGCCGCCATAGATCGAAGAGCAACCGGTGGCGTTGGCCACCACCAAGCGGTCACCGTACAACTGGGTAACCAGCTTGATATAGGGTGTTTCGCCGCAACCGACGCAGGCAGAGGGGAACTCGAACAGCGGCTGCAGCATCATCGCGCCCTTGATGGTGGAGGTGCGCAGCTTGGTGCGGTCGAATTCCGGCAGATTGAGGAAGAAATCCCAGTTTTCCTTTTCCGACTGGCGCAACGGTGCGATATCGCGCATGTTGAGCGCCTTGTAGGTCGGGTCGGTCTTGGATACCGCCGGGCAGATGTCGACGCACAGGGTACAGCCGGTGCAATCCTCGGGCGCCACCTGATAAGTGACGTGCATGCCCTGCTCGAATTCCTTGCCCTTGATCTGGATGTGCTTGAAGGTGGGCGGCGCATTCTTGGCCAATTCGACCGGGAATACCTTGGAACGGATGGCGGTATGCGGGCAGACGAACGCGCACTTGCCGCAGTAGATGCACAGCTCTTCGTCCCAAACCGGAATTTCCAGCGCCAGATTGCGCTTGTCCCAGATTGCGGTGCCGCTGGGCCAGGTGCCATCGGCGGGGAACACCGACACCGGCAGCAGGTCGCCGCGGCCGGCCATGATCTCGGCAGTCACACGCTTGACGAAATCCGTCGCGCTAGCGCCCACCGGCTCGGGCATTTCGAACGTGCTGGTGACGGTGGCCGGGACCTTGATCTTGTGCAGGTTGGCAAGGGTCTCATCAATCGCCTTCCAGTTGGCCTCCACCACCGCCATGCCCTTCTTGCTGTAGGACTTCTCGGCGGCGGACTTGATCTTCTCGATTGCCAGATCGCGCGGCAACACGCCGGAAATGGCAAAGAAGCAGGTCTGCATGATGGTGTTGATGCGGCTGCCCATGCCGGTCGCCCTGGCGATGGCGTAGGCGTCAATCGCGTAAAACTCGATCTTCTTGTCGATGATCTGCTTCTGCATCTTGCGCGTCAGCTTGTCCCACACCTTGTCCGGCGCTACCGGGATGTTGAGCAGGAATACCGCACCTTCGGCGGCGTAATCCAGCATCTCGTAACGCTCCAGGAATCCCGGCTGGTGGCAGCCGATGAAGTTCGCATCGCTGTTGCCGATCAGGTAAGGAGAATGTATCGACTTGGGCGAGAAGCGCAGATGGGAGACGGTGATCGCGCCTGCCTTCTTCGAGTCGTAGACAAAATAGCCTTGGGCGTACAGCTCGGTTTCCTCGCCCATGATCTTGATGGTGTTCTTGTTGGCGCCCACCGTACCGTCCGAGCCCAGGCCGTAGAACACGCAACGGTTCACGCCGCGGCTGGCATCGTTGCGGAAAGTCGCGTCCCACTTGAGGCTGGTGTGGGTGACGTCGTCGATGATGCCGACGGTGAAGTTATTCTTCGGCTGATCCTTTTTCAGTTCGTCGAACACGCTCTTGATCATACCCGGCGTGAACTCCTTGGAGGACAGGCCATAGCGCCCGCCCACCACGCGCGGCAGCGCGGAGAATTTGCTCCTGCCGGCGGTAAAGGCTTCGGCAAGCGCCGTCACCACGTCCTTGTACAGCGGCTCGCCGTCCGCACCGGGTTCCTTGTTGCGGTCGAGAACGGCAATATGTTTGGCCGTGACCGGAATAGTTTTGAGCAGTTCATCCGACGCAAAGGGGCGATACAAACGCACCTTCACTATGCCGACTTTTTCGCCATGGGCGGTCAGGTGCTCCACCGTTTCTTCCGCGGCATCCGCGCCCGAACCCATCAGGATTGCTACCCGCTCGGCATCCGGGGCGCCAACGTAGTCATACAGATGGTATTGGCGGCCGGTAAGCTTGGCGAACTTGTCCATCGCCTTCTGCACGATGCCGGGCATCGCGCTGTAATAGGAGTTGACCGTCTCGCGTGCCTGGAAGTACACGTCGGGGTTCTGCGCGGTGCCGCGGATCACCGGGTGATCGGGCGTCAGGGCGCGGGCGCGGTGCGCGAACACCAGCTTGTCATCGATCATCTCGCGCACGACTTCGATCGGTACCTGCTCGACCTTGGCCACTTCGTGGGAGGTGCGGAAGCCATCGAAGAAGTGCAGGATCGGCACGCGCGCTTCGAGCGTCGCAGCCTGGGCGATCAGCGCCATGTCCATCGCTTCTTGCACGGTGTTGGAAGCAAGGAAGGCAAAACCGGTAGAACGCGCCGACATTACGTCGCTGTGGTCGCCGAAAATCGACAGACCCTGCGCCGCGAGCGAACGCGCCGCAACATGCATGACGAACGGCGTCAGTTCGCCGGCGATCTTGTACATGTTGGGGATCATCAGCAACAGCCCCTGCGAGGCGGTGAAGGTAGTCGTCAGCGAACCGGTCTGCAGCGCACCGTGCACCGTGCCCGCAGCGCCGCCTTCGCTCTGCATCGTGATCACCTGGGGAACAGTGCCCCACAGGTTTTTGGTTCCCTGGGCCGACCAAATGTCGGAATATTCCCCCATCGGCGAGGAGGGTGTAATCGGGTAAATCGCAATCACCTCATTGGTCAGATGGGCGATATAGGCTGCTGCTTCATTCCCGTCGATCGTAACCATTTGCGCTTGGTACATCAAAAACTCCTTCAGTCAATATTAATTCTGTCCGGTCGCCCGGAAATTAAGCATGGGCACGGCCCGAAATTCCATAAATTCGCATGATGGTCACACGGGATCAGATCGATAGGCCCGCGAGCGGGCATGGAGTTTTGCGGCAGCGTCGTATATATGACCAGCTGAGTAAAACAGAAGTTCGGAGAATGCCCCAGATCCGCCATGGACAAAGCGGGGCCGCAACCAGAATCAATATCAATCAGAAGGCCAGCAACGGACCAATAACCGCCGCCCGGCAAATCCAGCGAGTCTGTGCTACGTATTCTATCCTAACTATTCATGCCACAAAGCTTTTTACAGCCCACCGCGATGCGGTTTGCCCGCAATTCCTCTATCTCAAATTTTGCCATCAATAATACCTAGTATAATACTACACATTATTCGACATTTTGTCTGTTAGTCCGAAGTATTTAATCCGGAAATTAACCCTAAAAAAGAAACCAGAGTGCTTGCCTGATTTCCCATTTGTCTTTCTGCTGTTATAACAAAAACTCACGTGCAGCCACTACAATGACCAGACCAACGAATTGCCATTGAGCATGGCAGGACGATGCCGCTATAATGATCAACTCGAATACTCGGGCAACAGTCCACCAGGGTACAACCTGAAAAATTATAATCCGGCTGTATTTCATCATTTAGCCAGACGCAGGATCAATTTGTGATAACAAAAATACTTGTCGCCAACCGCGGTGAAATTGCGGTGCGCATTGTGCGTGCCTGCTCTGAAATGGGCATCAAGTCGGTCGCCATCTACACGGATGCCGACCGCCATGCGCTGCACGTAAAGAAAGCGGACGAGGCCTACCACATCGGTTCCGAGCCAGTCGCCGGTTACCTTAACGCCCACAACATCGTCAACATCGCGGTGACTTCGGGATGCGATGCATTGCATCCGGGCTACGGATTCCTCTCTGAAAACCCGGAATTGGCGGAAATTTGCGCCCGCCGCGACATCAAATTTATCGGCCCGAACGCGGATGTCATCCGCCAGATGGGCGACAAAGTTCAGGCGCGCAACGCCATGATCGCTGCGGGCATCCCTTGCGTGCCGGGCAGCGACGGCAACCTCGCCGATGTGGAGGAGGCGCGTGCGCTAGCCAACAAAATCGGCTACCCCGTGATGCTCAAGGCCACCAATGGCGGCGGCGGGCGCGGTATTCGCCGTTGCGACAACGACAAAGACCTGGTCGGCAACTACGAGCGCGTGATTTCGGAAGCCAGCAAGGCTTTTGGCCAGCCGGAAGTCTTCCTGGAAAAATGCGTGGTCAATCCGCGGCACATCGAAGTGCAGGTGCTGGGCGACAGCCATGGCAACACCATCCACCTGTTTGAGCGCGACTGCTCCATCCAGCGCCGCAACCAGAAACTGATCGAGATCGCTCCCTCGCCGCAGATTAGCGCAGAACAGCGCGAATATATCGGTAACCTGGCCGTCAAGGCCGCCCGTGCCGTGGGCTACGAGAATGCGGGCACCGTCGAGTTCCTGCTCGACCGGGACGGCAATTTCTACTTCATGGAAATGAACACCCGCGTCCAGGTCGAACACACCGTGACGGAAACCATTACCGGCATCGACATCGTGCAGGAGCAGATCCGCATCGCCGATGGCCATGAGTTGCAATACCAGCAGGAAGATGTCCGGTTCCGCGGCTACGCCATGGAGTTCCGCATCAATGCGGAAGACCCCAAGAACGGCTTCCTGCCGAGCTTCGGCAAGATCACCCGCTACTATGCGCCGGGCGGCCCCGGCGTGCGCATCGACGCCGCCATGTACAGCGGCTACGAGATACCGCCCTACTTCGATTCCATGTGCGCCAAGCTCACCGTCTGGGCGCTCACCTGGGATGGCGTCGTCGAACGCGGCCGCCGCGCGCTCAAAGACATGCTGATCTATGGCGTCAAGACGACCATCCCGTATTACCAGGAAATCCTGAAACACCCCGACTTCAGGAACGCGGACTTCAACACCGGGTTCGTGGAATCCCATCCGGAATTGATCGATTACACCACGAGGATTCCGCCGGAATTGAGGGCAGCAGCCATTTCGGCCGCCATCGCGGCACACGAAGGCATTTAATTCAACCTAGCACATCAAGTAAAACCATGGCAAAAACCCTTATTTCCGAACTGGTGCTGCGCGACGGCCATCAATCCGTAATCGCGACGCGCATGCGCACCGAAGACATGCTGCCCATCTGCCACAAGCTGGACAGCATCGGTTTCTGGTCGCTGGAAGCCTGGGGAGGTGCAACCTTCGACTCCTGCGTGCGCTTCCTGAAGGAAGATCCGTGGGAACGCCTGAGGAAACTGCGCAAGGCATTGCCGAACAGCCGCATCCAGATGCTGCTGCGCGGCCAGAACCTGCTCGGCTACCGCCACTATTCCGATGACGTGGTGCGCGCCTTCGTCGGCAAGGCCGCTGACAACGGCATCGATGTGTTCCGTATCTTCGACGCCATGAACGACCTGCGCAATCTGCGCGTCTCGGTCGAGGCGGTGAAAAAAGCCGGCAAACATGCCGAGGGCTGCATCAGCTACACCACCAGCCCGGTGCACGGCATCCCCCAATTCGTCGAACTGGCGCGCGAGCTGGAGGCCATGGGCTGCGATACGATCTGCATCAAGGACATGGCCGGCCTGCTCACGCCTTACGCGACCACCGAACTGGTCAAGGCGTTGCGCACCGCCGTCGGCCTGCCGATCCATTTGCACAGCCATGCCACCTCCGGCCTGTCCGCGATGTGTTTCCTCAAGGCCGTGGAAGCGGGCGCCACCATGCTGGATACCTGCAACTCCTCCTTCGGCGAAGGCGCGAGCCACTCCTCGACCGAGAGCATCGTGGCCGCATTGAAGGGCACGCCCTACGACACCGGCCTCGACCTCGCCGCAATCCAGGAAGTCTCCGCCTATTTCTACGAGGTACGCCAGAAGTACTGGCAGTATGAGAGCGCGTTCACCGGCGTGGATACGCGCGTGCTGGTGAACCAGGTGCCGGGCGGCATGATCTCCAACCTGTCCAACCAGCTCAAGGAACTGGGCGCACTCAACCGCATGAACGAAGTGCTCGCCGAAATCCCGCGGGTACGCGAAGACCTGGGCTACCCGCCGCTGGTCACGCCGACCTCGCAGATCGTCGGCACGCAGGCCGTCATGAATGTCCTGACCGGCGCGCGCTACAAATCGGTCACCAATGAAGTCAAGAACTACCTGCTCGGCCACTACGGCAAGGCGCCGGGCAAGGTCAATGAACAGGTCAGGAAGCTCTCAGTCGGCGACGCGGAAGTCGTGACCTGCCGCCCGGCGGATCTGCTCGAAGACGAGATGAACAAGCTCAGGATCACGTGTGAAGACCTGGCGAAGAGCGAGGAAGATGTCCTCACCTACGCGATGTTCCCGGATATTGCGAAAACCTTCCTGCAGGAGCGCAACGCCGGCACGCTCAAGCCCGAGCCGCTGCTGTCCAAGGAGGCCGCCACCACTTCCTCCGAACGCTACGCACCCAACGAATTCAAGGTGACGCTGCACGGCGAAACCTTCCACATCAAACTCACCGGCAGCGGACACCACGGCGAAGCCCAGCGCCCATTCTACGTTTCCGTCGATGGCATTTCCGAAGAGGTCGTCGTCGAAACCCTGAATGAAATCGAGGTTTCCGGCGGCAAGGGCAACGGCAAGAAAAAAACAGCCGCTCCGGCTTCAGATTCCGGCCGCCCGCGCCCCTCCCATGAGGGCTGCGTGACAACCGCCATGCCCGGCACCATCGTCGACGTCAAGGTCAAGGCCGGGGACAAGGTCGAGGCGGGAGACGGCGTGCTGGTCATCGAAGCCATGAAGATGGAAAACGAAATCCAGGCACCGATCAGCGGCGTCGTCATCGGCGTCCACGTCAAGAAGGGCGATAGCGTGGCACCCGACGAAACTTTGGTGGAAATCCAGTAAATCCGTAGCGCGGGTAGGATGCCCTGCATGAGTGACCTCCTCCACCCATCCGATGTGCTCTATGCGGGCAGCCGCCCGTTTCCCCGGCTTGCCGCGTGCGAGCATTTTGCCGGCAGCGAGAAACTGCTGAACAAGGCGCTCCATATCCAGGCCGAATTATCGGTCGATGGACGGCCGGTCTTCGACATCACCGCCGACTGCGAGGACGGCGCCCCGGCGGGCAGGGAACGCGAGCATGCGGAGATGATCGCCGGCCTGCTCCTGTCCGGCGAGAACCGCTACCGCCGCGTCGGCGTGCGCATCCACGATGTCAGGCATCCGGTCTGGCGCGACGAACTGGAAATCATCATCAGCCGTGCAGGACAATATGTAGCCTATATCGTTTTGCCCAAGCCGGAAAATGCCGATGACGTTGCGACACAGATCGCCGCAATCGACGAATTGAGGAACCGCCACGGCATTATCCGAGAGATTCCAGTCCATGTGCTGATCGAAACCCCCGGTGCGCTGCATGAGGTGTGGGAGATTGCCCGCCTGCCGCATGTCGAAACCATCGACTTCGGCCAAATGGATTTTGTCTCCGCGCATCACGGCGCGATCCCCGCCGCCGCAATGCGCTCCCCCGGCCAGTTCAGCCATGCACTGGTGGTGCGCGCCAAGTGTGAAATTGCCGCCGCCGCGCTGGGCAACGGCGTCGTACCCAGCCACAATGTCACCACCGAAATTCGCGATATCAATGTGGTGCGAGAAGACGCCCGCCGCGCCCGGCAGGAGCTCGGCTTCCTGCGCATGTGGAGCATTCACCCTAACCAGATCATGCCTATCGTGGAGGCCATGCGTCCTGACTTCGCCGAAGTCGGCGAGGCCGCCACCTTGCTGGTCGCCGCCCAGGACACGGCCTGGGGGCCCATCCAGCACGAAGGAAAACTGCATGATCGCGCCTCCTACCGCTACTACTGGGAGCTCCTGCAGCGCGCGCAAGCGACAGGCATGAACATCCCTTCCGACGCCCGTCGGCGCTTCTTTTCCTGAGCCCGTCTTTTGCGCCGCAGGCGACCATAAAAAAGCGAAAAAAGAAGGTTGATGGCCGGAAGATTTTTGAAGTAACATCGCGCCTCCGCGCATCCCGAATGAACGACATTCCGGCAATGCAGCAAAACATCCTGATGGTGCAGCAAAAAAAAACACAAGCCGAAGCGGCGTGCCAGCCGGAACGGCAGATAGAAACAAACTTTAACCAAAACGGGAAACTCCATGACTCTGATGATAGGAATCCCGCGGGAAACCGCCGCGGGAGAAAAACGTGTTGCGACTGTACCTGAGGTCGTCGAGAAACTTATCAAGCTGGGCTTCAAAGTGGCCGTCGAATCCGGCGCCGGGGATGCGGCCAATTTCAGCGATGACACCTACCGCGCCGCAGGCGCGGAAATTATCGACGGCGCCGCCAAACTGTGGTCCTCGTCCGACATCGTCTTCAAGGTATGCGTGCCGACGACGGAAGAGGTCGGCCTGATGCGCGAAGGCGGCACCCTGATCGGCTTCGTCTGGCCGGCGCAAAACCCCGAACTGATGCAGCAGCTCGCGGCGAAGAAGGCCACCGTGCTGGCCATCGACTCGCTGCCGCGCCAGCTTTCCCGCGCGCAGAAGATGGACGCATTGACCTCCCAGGCCGGCGTCGCCGGCTACCGTGCCGTGATCGAGGCCGCCAATGCCTTCGGCCGCTTCTTCAACGGCCAGATCACCGCTGCGGGCAAGGTTCCGCCGGCCAAGGTCTTCATCGCCGGCGCCGGCGTGGCGGGCCTCGCCGCGATCGGCACCGCGGCCAGCCTGGGCGCGATCGTGCGCGCCAACGACACCCGCGCCGAAGTAGCCGACCAGGTCGTGTCGCTGGGCGGCGAATTCGTCAAGGTTGATTACGAGGAAGAAGGTTCCGGCGGCGGCGGCTACGCCAAGGTGATGAGCGAGGGCTTCCAGCAGGCCCAGCGCGAAATGTACGCCAAGCAGGCGCGGGAGGTGGACATCATCATCACCACCGCGCTGATCCCCGGCAAGCCCGCGCCGAGGCTGATCACCGCCGAAATGGTGCAGTCGATGAAGCCGGGCAGCGTCATCGTCGACATGGCGGCCGAGCGGGGCGGCAACTGCGAGCTGACCGAGCCCGGCCAGGCGGTGGTGAAGCACGGCGTGACCATCGTCGGCTACACCGACCTGCCCAGCCGCCTGGCCAAGCAGTCCTCGACGCTGTATGCGACCAACCTGTTCCGCCTGGCCGAGGAACTGTGCAAGACCAAGGACGGCATCATCAACGTCAACATGGAAGACGACGCCATCCGCGGCCTGACGGTCATCAAGGAGGGCAACATCACCTGGCCGGCACCCGCACCGAAGCTTCCCGCGGCTCCGGCCAAACCGGCTGCCGCAAAAGCGGCTGCGCCCGCCGCCAAGAGCCACGGCCACGGCGGCAGCAGCGAGCCGATGGCGGGTGGCAAACTGGCGATCATGTTCGCCGTCGCCGCAGTCATGTTCTGGTTCGTCGGCTCCTTCGCGCCTGCGGCATTCCTCGGGCACTTCACGGTGTTCGTGCTCGCCTGCTTCGTCGGCTACATGGTGGTGTGGAACGTCACCCCCGCCCTGCATACGCCGCTGATGAGCGTCACCAATGCGATCAGCAGCATCATCGCCATCGGTGCGCTGGTGCAGGTCGCGCCGCCGGTTGGCGGGGCAGATGGCAGGGGCCTCATCCTCGGCCTCGCAGTCGCCGCACTGGCGCTCACCGCAGTCAACATGTTCGGCGGTTTTGCCGTCACCCAGCGCATGCTGGCGATGTTCCGCAAATAACTAGGCCGTAGAAAACAATACAAGGTAATCAATCATGTCTGAAAGCTTGGCAACAGTTTCATATATCGGCGCGACGATACTCTTTATCCTGAGTCTCGGCGGCCTGTCCCATCCGGAAACCTCACGGCGCGGCAACCTCTACGGCATGATCGGCATGGCCCTGGCCGTGCTGGCGACCATCTTCGGACCGCGTGTCACGATGGCCGGTGTTCCGTGGATCGTCGGCGCCATGGTGGTCGGCGGCAGCGTCGGTATCTACGCCGCCCGCGTAGTGAAGATGACGCAGATGCCCGAACTGGTCGCGCTGATGCACAGCCTGGTCGGCCTGGCCGCCTGCCTGGTCGGGTTTGCAAATTACATCGACCCGGCGGCGGCGGCCAACCTGACCAGTGCCGAAAAAGCCATCCACGAGATCGAGATCTACATCGGCATCCTGATCGGCGCAGTGACTTTTTCCGGTTCGATCATCGCCTTCGGCAAACTGTCCGGCAAGATCGGCGGCAAACCCCTGCTCCTGCCCGCACGCCACTGGATAAACCTGCTGGGCCTGCTGGTCGTTGTTTTCTTCGGCTACAAGTTCCTCAATACGCACTCGGTTGCCGACGGCATGATTCCGCTGATCGTGATGACCGTGATCGCGCTGCTGTTCGGCATCCACATGGTGATGG
>CAYNYH010000067.1:0-13200 GCA_964401425.1 uncultured Gallionella sp.
TCACTTTCTCCAGCGCGTCCGGCGTGTGCGCGTAGTCCACGATGACCGTCGGCTGACTGCCCCCCGGCTGACTTGAAACACTGACCCGCTGCATCCGCCCGGCCACCGCCTGCACCCTGCTCAAGGACTGCACTGCCTTATCCAGTTCGATGCCGCTCGCCAGCAGCACTCCCAGGGCGCCCAGCAGATTCGCTGCGTTGAAGCGCCCAACCAGTGCACTGTTTATCTGCGCCCCGCCCCAACTGGTATGGACATCGAGCCGCAAGCCCTGCCCGCTCATCTCGGCAAGGTTGCCGTACACCATGCGCAGGCCATGGCGCTCGGCCAGTTGCAGGGCGGCATCGGACAGGCCGTAGCCGATAATCTCCGCGCTGCCGTCACGCAACTGTTCCGCCAGTTCCGCGCCGAAGGCATCGTCGAGATTCAGCACCGCATATTTCAGTTGATCCCAGTCGAACAGCTTGTGCTTGCTCGCCGCGTAGCTTTCCATGTCGCCGTGATAATCGAGATGGTCGCGGCTCAGGTTGGTCAGCAGAGCCACGTCGAAACGTGCGCCGTTCACCCGCCCCTGCGCCAGCGCGTGCGAGGACACTTCCATCGCCACGGCCTGCGCATCGGCGCGCAAATAATCCGCGAGCAGGCCATGCACGCGGATCGCGTCCGGCGTGGTGTTGGCGCTGGGTTGCAGGCTATCGACGAAGCCGTTGCCGAGCGTGCCGATCAGCGCGCATTTCTTCCCGGCATCGTTCAGCGCATGCGCGATCCAGTGGCTGGTGGAGGTCTTGCCGTTGGTGCCGGTCACCCCGACCATCCAGAGCTTCTCCGAGGGCGCGCCGTACACCGCGTCTGCGAGCCACCCCGCCTTGTGGCGCAGATCGCTCACCGCGAGATTGGGAATCTGCCACGCGTCACTCCACGCGAAATGCTGCGCCTCCCCCCCGGACAAAAGCTTTTCATAAATCACCGCGTTCGCGCCCTGCGCGATCGCCTGCGCGATGAATTGTCGCCCGTCCGTTTTCTCGCCCGGATAGGCGACGAAGGTGTCGCCCGGCCGCACCGCGCGGCTGTCGGTCACGAGGTGCGTGACTTTTACGTTCAGCTTGCTCAGTTGTTCGAGAGGAAAGCTCATACCTCCTCCCTGACGATGTCGGCCGGCGGCGCAATGACGTTGTCCAGCGGCGCATCGTTCGGCACGTTGAGCGCGTGCAGCGCCGCGCCCGTCACCCTGCTGAACACCGGCGCGGCGACCAGCCCGCCGTAATACTGGCCGTTGTCCGGCTCGTCGATCATCACCGCCACGACCAGGCGCGGGTTCGATGCCGGCGCGAAGCCGACGAAAGAGGCGACATAGCGGTCGATGTAGCGGCCGCCTTCCAGCTTGTGCGCAGTGCCGGTCTTGCCCGCCACGCGGTAGCCCGCCACCTGCGCGAGCGGCGCCGTACCGCCGGGCCGCACCACCAGCTCCAGCATGCCGCGCAGTGTGCGCGCGGTGCCGTCGGAAAACACTTTCCTGCCGGTTGCGGGCGCATCCAGTTTCAGCAGCGACACGGGCTTCAATTCGCCATCGCTGGCGAACACGGTATAGGCGCGCGCGAGCTGCAGCAGGTTCACCGACATGCCGTGCCCATAGGATAGGGTAGCCTGCTCGATGGGCCGCCAGGTTTTCGCGTCGCGCAGCCTGCCCTGCGCCTCGCCGGGGAAATTGCTGCCGGTCTGCGCGCCGAAGCCGCTATCCGCGAGGCTCTGCCACAGCACCTCGGATTCCATCGACAGGGCAATCTTGGCTGCACCGACATTGCTGGATTTCTGGATGATTTGCGCCACGGTCAGCATCGATTCCGGATGCGTGTCATGTATCTTCTTGTTGCCCACGGTCAGCACGCCGCGCTCGGTGTTGATGACCGTTTCCGGTTTCACCTTGCCCTGCTCGATCGCGGTCGCCACGGTGAACGGCTTCATCGTCGAACCGGGCTCGAACAGGTCGGCGATGGCGCGGTTGCGCATCGCCTGGCTGCCGACCTTGCTGCGGTTGTTGGGGTTGTAGGCGGGATAGTTGGCGAGCGCGAGCACCTCGCCGCTCTTCGCGTCGAGCACCACTACCGCGCCGGCCCTGGCCTTGTGCTGCTTTACCGCATCGGCCAGCTCGCGATAGGCGAGGTGCTGTATCTGGCTGTCCAGGCTCAGCGCGATGTCGCTGCCCGGCTTGGGCGCGCGCAGGCTGCCGGCATCCTCGACGATATGCCCGCGCCGGTCCTTGATGACGCGCTGGCTGCCGGACTTGCCGGCCAGCCGTTCCTGCAGCGCCAGCTCCAGCCCCTCCTGCCCGTTGTCGTCCAGTCCGGTGAAGCCCAGCGTCTGCGCGGCCTCTTCGCCCGCCGGGTAGTAGCGGCGGTATTCGCGCTGCAACGAAATGCCGGGAAGATTCAGGCTCACCACCTTGCCGGCCTGATCGGGAGGCAGGTGCCGCTTGAGGTAGACAAAATCGCGCGAGGTGTCGGACAGGCGGTTTTTCAATTCCTCGGCGTTCATGCCGAGCGCCTGTGCGAGTTGTCTGATCTGCCGGCCATCGGCTTCGACATCCGCCGGGCTGGCCCAGGCCGATTCCACCGGGGTGCTCACGGCCAGCGGTTCGCCGTTGCGGTCGGTGATCATGCCGCGGTGCGCGACGACTTCGATCACGCGGCTGTAGCGGGCGTTGCCTTTCTCCTGCAGGAAGTCGTCGTGCATGACTTGCAGGTACACCCCGCGGCCGAACAGGCCAACCAATCCGGCCAGCAGCACCACAAATAGCGCGGTGGCGCGCCATCCGGGCAATTCTGCCGTGATGTCTGGATGTGCGCTGGACGCATAATTCATGGTTGTTGGTTCGCTCTGCCGTCAGGCTCTACCCGTATAAATTGAACTTGCCCGTTTGCGGGCAACTGCATCTGCAACTGTCGTGCCGCGATCTTCTCCACCCGCGCCGGCGTGGCCCAGGTGCTCTGTTCCAGTTGCAACTGTCCCCACTCCACATCCATCTGCTGCGCGAGCTCCTTCTGCTTCTGCAGCTCGACATACAGCTTGCGCGCCCGGTGCTGCGAAGTGACCACGCTCAGCGCGCAGACCACCACTGCCGCGAGCAGCAGCGCATTCAATGCGCCCTCACTACGCCACATCACTGCGCTCCGCCACACGCATCACCGCGCTGCGCGAGCGCGGGTTGGCATTCACTTCCGCCTCAGCCGCGCGCACGGCCTTGCCGACCAGACGCATCCGCCCCTGCGGCACTTCGCTCGCACGGATCGGCACATCGCGCGGCAGCTTGTCGCCCTCCGCCATGTCGCGCATGAAGCGCTTCACGATGCGATCCTCCAGCGAATGGAAACTGATCACCGCCAGCCGCCCCCCGGCCTTGAGGTGCATCACACATTCCGGGAGCACCCTCTCAAGCTCTTCGAGTTCCCCGTTGAGATAAATCCGTATAGCCTGAAAGGTGCGCGTTGCCGGGTTCTGCCCGGCTTCGCGGGTACGTACCGCCTTGCCAACCAGCTCGACGAGCTGCCGCGTGGTGAGGATGGGCTGGACTGCGCGCGCCGCAACAACCGCCCTTGCAATCTGCTTAGCAAACCGTTCTTCGCCGTAATCACGTATCACCTCCGTCAGCAAACCTTCATCCGCCGTCGCCAGCCACTCGGCCGCGGTCATCCCGCTGCTGGTGTCCATGCGCATGTCCAGCGGCGCATCGAAGCGAAAACTGAAACCGCGCTCCGCCTCGTCCAGTTGCGGCGACGACACCCCCAGATCCAGCAGGATGCCATCCACCTTCGCCACACCTTCTTCGCGCAGCACTTCCGCAAGCTGTGCAAAACCGCGATGCACCATCCGGAAGCGCGCATCGCGCCATGTCCTGCCAACCGCCACCGCCGCCGGGTCCTTGTCCAGCGCGATCAGCCTGCCTTCACCACCCAACCGTTCGAGTATCCGCGCGCTGTGCCCGCCGCGCCCGAACGTGCCGTCCACATAGACGCCGTCCGGCCTGATGGCCAGCGCCTCGACAGCTTCATTCAACAGAACGGTGGTGTGGGCCAAGCCCTCACTCACAACGAGAAGCCCTCCAGCTCGGGCGGCAACTCACCTTCCATGAACGACAGCGCGGCATCCTGCTGCGCCTGCCACTTGGCCTCGTCCCACAATTCGAATTTGTTGCCCTGGCCGACCAGCATCACGCGCTTGTCGAGTGCAGCGTAGCCGCGCAGGGTCGGCGAGATCAGCACGCGCCCCGCGCCATCCATCTCCACCTCCTCGGCATAGCCGATCAGGCGGCGCTGCAAAGCGCGGATTTTCGGATTGAGCGCAGAGAGCTTGAGCAGCTTGTCGCGGATCGGCTGCCAGTCGGGCTGCGGATACACCAGCAGGCAGCCGTCGGCATCGGCGGTCAGCACCAGCTTGCCCGCGCAATGCGCGAGCAGCATGTCGCGATGCCGCGCCGGTATCGCGAGCCTGCCCTTGCTATCCAGATTAAGTTGCGCCGCTCCCTGAAACATCTTCTCGACCCCACTTTTACCCACTTTTTACCACTTAAGCCCACTATATTTAAAAAAATCCAGCGAGTCAAGCCGAAAAACAGGTTTTTTCTTTACGGGACAATGAGTTAGCGAGGGAAGTTAATGCAAAACAAATATACTTATAAAGCAATGAATTGCGCAAACAAGCTAAAGTTGTTTGTAATGAAAAGGTAGGGTAATCGGGTATTCGAGAGGGGGGTACACATCAACAAGACCGCGTGTCCACGCGACCACTCAATGGTTGGCGGGCAACCGCCCGCCAACCATTGACCGCCTTGCTTTCCATCCCCTGAGCGCCGCCGAGTAGCGGAGATTGGTCAGGGGATTTCGGCGAGGACTGTCTGAGCGCGCAGCGCGAGTTCCGCAGCCGCCTGACCAGCTGACAACACGCCGCGTAGCGGCTTGTTGCGGCGAAGACTAACCTTCAGGTTATGTCGTAGCCAACAACGCAGGGAACCGCGCAGCGGCGGCAAACCGGGGTCGCCTTCTTTTTGGTTACTTTTTAGTTCCGGCATAACATGCTGTGCATGTTAGCCTGCACTGAAGCCTTCGGCTTTCTTGGCAAGCAAGACAACGAAGTTGCGGCGTAGACTTACCTTCAGGTTAGTCGGAGTCAAAAAGTGACTAGCTGCCGGGCTACCCCCGGCGGTTTTGGATTTGATTGATGGGTATCGCGGAGTTTATCCTGAGCGAAGGCGAAGGGCTCAACCCATCCTACGCTTGCTTGCTTTGATTCGTGAACGTTAATCGCCACTATCTCGAATGTGCTCAATAGCCCAATTAAGATATTGGTACGTTTCGTTAAAACCCTTAGCGCTCAATTTTCCATCTTTCCAACTTTTGTAAGGCCATTCCATATAACGGATACTAAACGTTTCGGCTCGCTTCATATTTTTAACTATTCTCTTACTATCCTTTGCGGTAAAGCTACCTTCGCTACCAGCCAATGAGGTTATTGGTTTGTCCTTATCGATTCGGATGGATACGCTGCTATTAGGGTAGTGGTTCGAGCCAATGATAATCTTTGGCTCATTGGGGGCAAATAAGAATATACCGAAATTTGTATCCAGCCTCGGTTGTGCAAAGCACAATTTTTTGTTGGAAAATTTGTCAATCGAACATGCGACATGCCAATGTCCAATGTCTCCGCTACCATCTTTTTCGTATTTGTACTCAATTCCATTGATAACTCCTTCCCTCCCTTCCGCAGCATACCCATTTTCCGGAGTGAACCTATCTTCTGGAGAAAACTTATCCTCAGGAGCTAAAACCGGAGAGGCAGTTGCAGCCGTAAAGCTTAAAAGCAACAAAATCATCGCAATAATATTCATATTCACCTTCAGATGTGTTGATGAAAAGCAATCTCATACTACAGTGTGCGACTTACGTGGATTTTAGATATTCAACCAAGGCTGTTAAAGCTAATGCCCCAGATGCAATCCAAAGACCCGCACGTGTATAGGAATTTGAACGCTTCAACTCCCCATACTCAGCAGCTCTCTTTTGAAGTTCCCGCGCCGAATCAAAAAGCATTGCCGAATTATATGGAAAAAAGAAGCATGAAGACGTTCTCGATTCAAGATTAATGACCGCATTACGGTCAACCGCCACTCCAGACAAGCCCTCATCCCAAACACCCATGTAACAATTAAGAGTGAAGGAGGCCGGAATGATTTCTTGAGGAGTTTCTTTCGCCTTTTCCCTCTCTGGCGTAGTCAGTGAGGATTTATAAATTCGATCACTATTCCATTCTCTATGCTCCTTCGACAGAAAATGGCAATTGCGACAAACTTGTTTCATATTGAAATCCCTACCGCAATTTCGGCGTCCCACAAACCACATCCCCATTCTGCTCCCGATGCCTCAACGCATGGTCGATCAGCACCAGAGCGTAGGTTAGGCTCAAGCATTTCTAGTGCTCATAGTCTTCAAATATAACTTTTACATCCTTCGAATCCCAAAAAACATCATGAGCGAAAGAATAAAATGAATTTTCATTTTCATAACGCATGAGCAATAACTCACTGTCATCTGAATACCTACACCAGTAGCACCTCTTTGGTGCAAGGTATTTTTTTGGAATTAGAGATTTATTGATATTCACATACCCTTCAAACATCACTCGAATACTGGCGCTAGCAATAGAACCACTAGATTCTTCAAAAATATCGTGGCCACAATATTTCAACAACCGGAGTTCACTATGTTTGTTGCAAATGCACCAGTATTGTCTGCCTGTGATTAAATGCTTCTTTGATATTAATGAATTTTTCATTTGCACATTTGTTATCGAATTTATATGCCTAACGTAATTTCGGCGTCCCACAAACCACATCCCCACACTGCCCCCGATGCCTCAACGCATGGTCCATCAGCACCAGCGCCACCATCGCCTCCGCGATCGGCGTCGCGCGCAGCCCGACACAGGGATCGTGCCGCCCTTCGGTGGAGACCTTGACCGGCTTGCCGGACTTGTCGACGGAATCGCGCTCGATGCGGATGCTCGAAGTCGGCTTCACCGCGTAGTGTGCAACGATGTCCTGGCCGGTGGAGATGCCGCCGAGGATGCCGCCCGCGTTGTTCGACAGGAATCCATTCGGGGTGAGTTCGTCGCCGTGCTCGCTGCCCTTCTGCGCCACGCAGGCGAAGCCCGCGCCGATCTCGACGCCCTTCACCGCATTGATGCCCATCAGCGCGTAGGCGATCTCGGCATCCAGCCTGTCGAACACCGGCTCGCCGAGCCCGACCGGGACGTTGTGCGCGACGACCGCGAGCTTCGCGCCGATGGAGTCGCCAGACTTGCGCAGCGCGTCCATGTAGTCTTCGAGCGCGGGCACCACGCTCGCGTCGGGCGCGAAGAAGGGATTGTTGCCCACGTCGTCCCAGCTCCTGAACGGAACCGCGATCTCACCGAGCTGCGCGAGGTAGCCGCGCACCGTGACGCCGTATTTTTCGTTCAGCCACTTCTTGGCGATCGCGCCCGCCGCGACGCGCCCCGCGGTCTCGCGCGCCGAGGCGCGCCCGCCGCCGCGATGGTCGCGGATGCCGTATTTCTGCCAGTAGGTGTAGTCGGCGTGGCCGGGGCGGAAGGTCTCGGCGATGCTGCCGTAGTCCTTGCTGCGCTGGTCTTCGTTGCGGATCAGCAGCGCGATCGGCGTGCCGGTGGTCTTGCCCTCGAACACGCCGGAGAGGATTTCCACGGTGTCCGATTCGCGGCGCTGCGTGACGTGGCGCGAGGTGCCGGGCTTGCGCCGGTCGAGGTCCGGCTGGATGTCGGCCTCGCTCAGCGCCATGCCCGGCGGGCAGCCGTCCACTATGCAGCCGATTGCCGCGCCGTGCGATTCGCCGAACGAAGTCACCGTGAACAAGGTACCGAAGGTGTTACCAGACATAACCTATCCCCTCCAAGAAGCTATCTTAAAAATTCGCGAGGAGGGAGGGGTGCAAGGCGCACGGAACGCAGAAACCGGAATGTACATAGAGGTACATGAGGATTTCGAGTACCGCGCAACGCCGCAGACGCCCTCCACAGCAATTTTGAAGGTGGCTTCTAAAAGATGCGCAAATGAGGCGCTCAGTTTAACATAGCGGCCCGCGCGGACACGCCACCAACAACCATTACAGAAACCACGACCATGCAGAAATTGACAGCGGAACAAATCGAACTCGGCCTGACGAACGCGGACGTCGCCGTGCGCAAGGACTTCGCCGAGCGCAAGGATTACACGCCGAGCGCGGCGCAGATCGAGCGCGGCCTCACCGACGAGAGCCCCGAAGTCCGGGCGCGCTTCGCCGACCGCAAGGACTACAAGCCGACGCCCGAACAGATCGAGCGCGGCCTGACCGACCAGGCGGACAGCGTGCGCTATACCTTCGCCGAGCGCGAGGACTACACGCCGACACCCGCGCAGATGGAGCGCGGCATGAAGGATCCGCACCGCTTCGTCAGGATGCTGTTCGCGCAACGCATGGACGGCATGCATTGATTGCAAAACCGTAGTCGTCCGCAGATTACGCAGATTAAACAGATGTGAAGGCGCCAATAATTTACGCATCCAGCGTGCATCGAAGCCTTTCCGGCATGGGGTTTAATCCGTGCCCATCTGCGTAATCTGCGGATCAACCGCTTTTCCCGGGAGCATGGAAATGACGATGAAAGCCATCCTGATGACCGCAGCCGGCAGCGCCGATACGCTGCAACTGCGCGAGGTTCCGAAACCCGAGCTTCCCTCGCAGCACCATCTGCGCGTGAAGCTCGCCGCTGCCGGGGTGAATCCGCTCGACACCAAGCTGCGCGCCAATCCCGTCTATCATCCCGACAGGCTGCCCGCAATCCTCGGCTGCGACGGCGCGGGCATCGTCGAGGAAACCGGCAGCGCGGTGACGCGCTTCAAGGCGGGTGATGCAGTGTATTTCTGCAACGGTGGCCTCGGAGGAAATCTGCGCGACGAGCCGGGCTGCTACGCCGAATACACCACGCTGCACGAGGAATACTGCGCTGCCAGGCCCGCCAACCTTTCGCTTGAGGACAGCGCCGCGCTGCCGCTGGTGCTGCTCACCGCCTGGGAATCGCTCGTCGAGCGCGCCAGCCTGCGGGCCGGGCAGACCGTCCTGATCCATGCCGCCGCCGGTGGCGTGGGCCATGTCGCCGTGCAGCTCGCCCATCACCTCGGCGCGAACATCGCCGCGACGGTCGGCGACGAAAAACAGGCGGGGCTCGCGCATGGCCTCGGCGCGGAAAAGATCATCGAATACCGCGAACAGGACTTTGTACAGGAAGTGCTTAACTGGACAGGCGGCAAAGGTGCGGACGTGGTACTCGACACGGTGGGCGACGAGACTTTCCTGCGCTCGCTGAACGCCGTGCGCATCGGCGGCAAACTGGTCACCCTGCTCTCCACCCCGCTGTCGCTGGCCGATACGCAGCTCGCGCGGCTGCGCAACCTGTCGCTGTGCTACGACCTGATGCTCACCCCGCAGCTGCTGAACCTGCACGACGAGCGCGTGCGCCAGCGCAAGATCCTCGAAGAAGGCGCGAAGCTGGTCGAGGCAGGCAGGCTCGGCGTGCTGGTGTCTCACAAGTTGCCGCTGGAACAGGCGGCGGAGGCGCACCGTCTGATCGAGGCGGGCGGCATGACCGGCAAGATCGTGCTGACGATGCAATGACAAAAAACACCCTCTCTCCGACCCCCTCTCCCGCTTGCGGGAGAGGGCAATTATTCCCTCTCACAATTTGGGGAGAGGGTTAGGGAGAGGGCAATGCAATTCATAGACACCCACTGCCATCTGGATGCCGCCGAATTTGGCAACGATCAGGCCGCACTGGTGAAAGCCGCGCAGGCCGCCGGGGTCGAGCACATGGCCGTACCCGCGGTCGCGCGCGCCAACTTCGAGGCGGTGCGCGAGCTGTGCGAGCGCTTCCCCGCCTGCGCGCCCGCCTATGGCATCCACCCGATGTACGCGGACGGTGCGCAACCGGAAGACCTCGACACGCTGCGCGGCTATCTCGCGCGGCCTTCCACCGTCGCGGTCGGCGAGATCGGGCTGGATTTTTTCATCGAGCCGCACGACCGCGCGCGGCAGGAATACTACTTCGTCGAGCAACTGAAGCTGGCGCGCGAATTCGACCTGCCGGTGCTGCTGCATATCCGCCGCGCGCAAGACATCGTCCTCAAGCTTCTGCGTCAGCACAAAGTTCATGGCATTGCTCACGCCTTCAGCGGCAGCCGCCAGCAGGCGGATGAGTTCATCGCGCTCGGTTTCAAGCTCGGCTTCGGCGGCGCGATGACCCATACGCGCGCCACGCGCCTGCGCGAGCTCGCCGCGACCCTACCATTGGACAGCATCGTGCTGGAGACCGACGCGCCGGATATCCCGCCGGCCTTCCTGCGTAGCCCTCTCCTCAATCCTCTCCCGCAAGCGGGAGAGGAGGCGAACGAATTGCTGCGCAAAGCCAGGATCATCGAGCCGAACAAGCCGGAATACCTGCCGCGCATCGCACAGATGCTCGCGGAGCTGCGCGGCATACCGCTGGAAGAGATCGCGCGCATCACCACGGAGAATGCGCTGGCCGCGCTGCCGAAACTCAAGGCTCAAAGTGAAAAAAACCTTCACCACGAAGACACAGAGATCACGAAGGATTTATGCAAATAGGACAATCAATCACAAGGAATGAAAATGGCCACTAGTTTTTCTTCGTGTGCTTCGTGCCTTCGTGGTGAAATGTTTTTGGATTGAACATGCCGCTTTCCCATCTCGACAACGACCATGAGCGCCGCTTCGGCGGGGTGGATCGCCTCTACGGCGAGGGCACCCGCATGGTGCTGCATCGCAGCCGCATGGCGGTGGTGGGCGTGGGCGGGGTCGGCTCCTGGGCGGTTGAGGCGCTCGCGCGCAGCGGCGTCGGGCATATCACGCTCATCGATTTCGACCATGTCGCCGCATCCAACATGAACCGGCAAATCCAGGCACTGGAGAGCACGCTCGGCGCGGCGAAGGTGACGGTGCTCGAAGCGCGCATCCGCGACATCAACCCCGCCTGCAAGGTGAGCGCTGTCGACGATTTCCTCACCGAAGAAAACCTCCGCGAGCTGATCCCGGAAGGCGCGTTCGACGCCGTCATCGATGCCTGCGACCAGGCGAAGGTGAAGATGGCGCTGATCGCCCACGCACGCTTCAACAAGATTCCGCTGGTCGTGTGCGGCGCGGCGGGCGGCAAGAGCGACCCCCTCAAGCTGCGGCAGGCCGACCTGGGGCTGGTCACCCACGACGCCTTGCTGTCGCGCATCCGGAATCTGCTGCGCAAGGAATTCAAAGTCCTGCCGCGCAAGAACGGCAAGTTCGGCGTGGCCTGCGTATACCTGGAAGAGCCGTCCCGAAGGAGCGGCACGTGCACCGCGGGCAACCTGAGCTGCGCGGGCTACGGCTCGGTGGTGACGGTCACCGCGTCCATGGGGTTCGCCGCGGCGGCATGGTGCATCGACCGGCTCGTGGCGCAGTCCGGGGATTGAACCTCGAAACCGCAGTCCAATCCGCAGATTACGCAGATTCACGCAGATTTTTAAGCAGCCACCGAAAATCGATGCGGCACAAACACATACCGTATTCAGCGCCTTAAAAGGTTTATTAATCTCGCGTAATCTGTGTAATCTGCGGATAACGCTTTTCCCAGATCACCACTCGCGGAAGGAAAAACCGAATCCCAGCGTCGTCTGGCGATGGTTGTAGTCGATCAGGCTCTCGCCGAAGCCGGAGGTCAGCTGGGTATGCAGCCGCGCGGAGTTCCCCAGCGGCACCGGCATCGACCAGTCGAGTTGCATGAAGCCGCGGTTGTTCGGCAGGCTGAGATTGTTGCGCAGCAGCAGGGCCACGGCCTGCGACTTGTCTGCGGGCTCCCAGCGCGCCACCAGGTCGGCGCGGCCGACATAATCGGTGATGTCCGGGTTCTCGTCCTTCATGGAGTTCTCGGGGATGCGCCACCAGCCGCGCGCCATCACCGAGGTGTTGCCCCATTCCCAGCCGCCCTGCAGGTAGAGGCGGTTCCAGCTGCGCGATTCCGGCAGGTGCTGGCCGTTCGACTGGTGCGACAGGCCGAGGTTGACGAGCTTCAGTCCAGAATCCTTGCCCGTGCCTAAGGTCGCGATGAGCTCCGGCTCGTAATTGGTCTCGCGGAACAGCGAGGAATTGCGCGTGTTGAACATCTGCCAGTTCGATTGCTGCGTATAGGCGCCCCACAGGCGCAGCGTCTTCAACCCCAGGAAGTTGATGTTTCTCTGGCTGCCGATGTCCGCCTTGAAGCTCAACTGGAATTTGGTTTCCAGCGCATCGAAGTCGAAGGGCGCGGGCGTGCTGTGGCCGGGGGCAGGCGAGGCGGGCTGCCTGTTGATCTTGCCGGTCGTGCGCATCAGCAGGTAGCTTTGCCGGTGTGGTGTCAGGCGGCCCAGCTTGCTCTCATCGCGATTGGTTCTGTCATCCAGGTTCCAGGCCTTGGTCAGGTAGGTACGCTCGACAACCGGTGCCGGCGCCTGAGCCACTGCCGGCGGCACCTCTTCTTCATCTTCCGGCTGCGGCAGCGCCGATACGGAAGCGGCGGCCTGCGCATTGTCGTAGCACTTCAGGCGCTCGGCGTTGTTGTCCGCGTATTGCTTCGCGCACAGCACAAAGGCCTCATCGCCGGCATGGGCCGCTGGCGCAAGCAGCAGGCACAGCAGCAGGAAGCCGCCCCAGCAGGCGGAATGGTTCGTTTTTTTCATGATGCAACCAGGCTAAAGTTTTTCGTATGGTGGCCGCGAACGGCAAACCGCCTATTTCAGCCAGCCCTTGCGGTGGAACACCCAGAACGGCAATGCGACGGATATCGCCATCAGCGACAGGGCGAATAGATAGCCGTTCGGCCAGTTAAGTTCCGGCATGAACTTGAAATTCATGCCGTAGATGGACGCGATCAGGGTGGGCGGCAGCAGCGCCACCGAGACCACCGAGAACAGGCGCACGATCTTGTTCTGGTTGATGTTGATGAAGCCGACCGTGGCATTCATCAGGAAGTTGATCTTGTCGAACAGGAAGGCGGTATGCCCGTCCAGCGAATCGATGTCCTGCATGATCTGGCGCGCCTCATCCATCAGGTCCGGAGAGAGCAGCTTGCTGCGCATCAGGA
>CAYNYH010000068.1:0-13025 GCA_964401425.1 uncultured Gallionella sp.
CGATGGTGTTGTTCACCTTGTGCGCGCCGGTGTGGTTGAGGTCTTCGCGCTTCAGGTAGATTTGCGCGCCGCCGAGGTGCGCCGACAGATGCCGGGCGTAATAAATCGGGCTGGGGCGTCCCACATAGTGCTTGAGATCGTAATTCAGTTCGGCGATGAATTCCGGATCGTTGCGGTATTTCTCGTAGGCCTGCTTCAGCTCTTCCAGCGCGCCCATCAGGGTCTCGGCGACGTAAATGCCGCCGTAAGGGCCGAAGTGGCCGGTGCTATCGGGATAGTTGTACATCGATTCGCTTAACCTCGTTGATGAATGCGGCGACCTTCGCCGCATCCTTGATTCCTTTGCCCGCCTCCACGCCGCTGGACACGTCCACCGCGTAGGGCCGCACCAGCCGGATGGCTTCCGCCACATTGCCGGGATGCAGGCCGCCGGCCAGGATCACCGGCAGCGGCACGGCTTGCGGGATCACCGCCCAGTCGAGCGCCACCCCGGTGCCGCCGTGTGCGCCTTCCACAAAGGCGTCCAGCAATAAACCCTGCGCCATGCGGTAATGCGCCGCGCATTGTATCAAATCCACGTCGTGCCTCACCCGGATCGCCTTGATCCAGGAGCGACCGAAGCGCGCACAGAATTCCGGTTCTTCTTCGCCGTGGAACTGCAACGTATCGAGGGGTACCACGCGCAACACTTCGCGTACCGCGTCTTCGGCAGGGTTGACGAACAGCCCCACCAGCGTCACGAACGGCGGCAACACAGCCGCCACCCGCGCAGCCATCTGCACGGTGACGTGGCGCGGGCTTTTCTCGTGGAACACCAGCCCGATCGCATCCGCACCGCTCTGCGCGGCGGCCAGCGCATCTTCAGGACGGGTGATGCCGCAGATTTTGACGCGCGTCACAGCAGCTCTCCCAACATTGTTTCGTTTTCCATTTGCGGCAGCCCCCACTTCGCCTCGTATTGTATGCGGCGCAAGTATAAGCCATCCGGCGCGAAGGTCGGTGCAGCCATAATGCGGTTGCGGCTTTCGAGGATTTCCTTCAGCCACTGCGGCGGGTGCTTGCCTTTGCCGACATACACCAGGCAACCGACGATGTTGCGCACCATGTGGTGCAGAAAGGCACCGGCGCCCAGATCGAAGACCAGCATCTCGCCCTCGCGGCGGATGTCCAGTTGGCGCAGGTGCTTGACCGGCGACTTGGCCTGGCATTCGGACGAGCGGAACGCGCTGAAGTCGTGCTCGCCGAGCAGGTATTCTGCGGCAGCCTGCATCGCCGCCAAATCCAGCGGCGCATGGAACCAGCCCGCCTTGCCGGCATGGAGGGCGCTGCGCACCGGGCGGTTGACCAGCAGGTAGCGGTAGCTGCGCCCATGCGCGGAAAAGCGCGCGTGGAATTCGTCCGGCACCGGATGTGCCCAGCGCACCGCGATGCTCTCCGGCAGCACGGCATTCGTGCCGCGCACCCAAGCGGAAAGCGGACGCTCAACTCGGGTATCGAAATGCACCACCTGCTCCAGCGCATGCACGCCGGTGTCGGTGCGTCCCGCTGCGATCACCGAAACCGGCTCACCCGCAATCTGGCTCAACGCGCGCTGCAGCGTGTCCTGCACGGTGTTCTCATCCGCCTGGCTCTGCCAGCCGCAATAAGGGCGGCCGTCGTATTCGATACCTAAAGCAACCCTCATCGCAGCGCTCCCCATAACAGGAGCAGCGCGAAGCACAGCAGCAGCGCATCGCCGATGCCGAAGCGGTGCAGCGGCAATTCCATGTGCCGGTCGGCCTCGCCATGCGGCTCGAGCAAACTATTCAACGTCTCCTGCCAGCCGCCCTTGCTGCGCAGCATCGCGACCTCGGCATAATGCAGGGTCAAGGCCAGCCGCACCGCAAGCCGCTCGCGCGACAAGCCGATCAGGCGCAAGGGTGTGAACAGGGTGTAGAGCCCGGCTATCAAATGCTGGCGGTGCAGGCGGTCCAGCAGGATCGCCAGCGCGGCCAATGCGGCCAGCAGGCGGGTCAGTTGCAGCGCGCCGTCAATCAATCCTTCGCGGGTCGGGCCGAACACACCGAGCGATTCCGGCAGTGCCTGGCCCGGCGTGCTCCAGGCGTAGATCAGCAGCAGCGACAGCATGATCCAGCGGGTGCGGCGCACCAGTTGCACGAACTTGTGCCGGGAAACGGCGAATGCGCCCAGCAGCACCAGACCGGCGGCGACCAGCAAGGCGCCGGGCGCCAGCACCTGCATGGCGGCGACCAGCAGGCACCAGGTCAGGATTTGTGCGGCGGGATGGAATTGCAATCTTCGCTCCAAAAGAAAACGGCAGCCCGGGAGCGGGCTGCCGTCGTCACAATGCCATGATCAACCGATCTGATCGAGCATGGACTGCGCTGCCTCGCGCTGTCCCTCGTCGCCCTCGCGCAGAACCTCTTCGAGGATTTCCCGCGCGCCGGTCAGGTCGCCCATTTCCTGGTAGGCCTTGGCCAGATCGAGCTTGGTGGCAACCTCATGCCAATGCTCGTCCTTGCCTTCCGCAGCCGGTTCGCCCGGTGCTCCGATGCCTTCCAGGTTCAGGCTGATGCCGGCAAACCCGGTTTCGGCGGGTTGCGCCGCGGGCGCAGGTTTCTCGGCTGGCGCCTCGATCGGGAAGTCCAGCGTGAACTCCATGCCGCCTTCGTCTGCCGGTGCAGCTTTTGCCGGCTCGGCCTCCGGCTGCGCCGCAGGCATCGAAGGATGGGTGGAAGTGACGTCGAAAACCAGGTCGTCCAGATTGGGCAACGCGGCTTCCTTCTCTCCGGTCGCCGCAGGCATCGACGGGCTGGTCGAGGTGATGTCGAAATCCATCTCGGTCGGCGCACTCATCGACGGACTGGTGGAAGTCACATCGAAGTCCATCGCCTCGGGTGCTGCAGCCAGCGAAGGGCTGGTGGAAGTAATGTCGAAATCCATGGCTTCTGCCTGGGCCGCTGCCTTCTCTTCGGTGGAAAGGGTCGCAGTCTTCTCCGTGCCGCCCAGATCGAAATCCACCTCGGGAGCCGGCGTCTCGCCCAGATCGATATCCGGCATGGCGCTGAGCACCGTCGCTTGCATGGTCGCGCTGCCGGTATCCTCGACAGTTCCCGCTCCTCCATACATCGGATTGTTCGGCTCGAGCTTGCGCCCCATTGCCGCTGCCTGTTGCCATGCCTCCTCGTCGCCGGAATCCTTCAACTGGCGCGCGATGGTCGAGAAGGAATTCACATCCTTGCGGTTGGCGTAAATACCCAACAGCTTGAGATGAATCTGGTGGTTGCTTGGTGTGTTCTGCAGCGCTTCCTTGAGAATTTCCTCCGCCTGCGCGTCGCGGCCAAAATTCAGGAACAGATCCGCTTCGCTGATCGGGTCCACTTCCTCCGAGGTGACAGCCGCCGCTGCGGCATGCTCCCCTGTCGTGCTGGTGAAATCGCCGGTCTCCGGAGAAGGTGCCGCCGGTGGGGTCAGGTGACCGGTTATTGCACCGGCATCTTCACCCTTCTTCACGCCGGCCGCAGCAGCCTGCCTGCGGCGGTTCAACATGAAGCCCAAGCCGCCCAAGCCAAGCAGGAGCGCCGCGCCGCCAGCGAGATAAAGCGGATTGCCCAGAATCTCATCCGTCAGAGAGGGTTGCGGCACAACCACCGGCTGGGGTTTGGGTTTGGGCTTGGCAACAGGCGCCGGCTTGACTTCGCTGGCAGCGGCAACCGCGGAGGCGGCTGGGACTGAGGATACAGCGGCGACTGCGGATGCTGCAGCCGCAGGCGCCACGGCGGAAGGTTGCGCCGCCAGCGCCGCAGCCTCGGATTTCAGTTGGGCGAGGCGCTGCATATCCTTGAGATTCTTTTCCAGCAAGGCGGTGCGTGCCTGCTCTTCCTTCAGCGCCTTGCCCTTCGCGATCGCATCTTCCTGCTCGGCATTCTTCTTTTCCTGGGCAGTCATTTGTTTGCCACCCGCAGCGGCGGCAGCCTTGTCTCCGGGAGCTTCACCCTTGGACAGTTTCAGCACTTCCTTGGCGGACTCCTTGGCAACCGGCGCCTTGTCGGCAACCGAACTGGCGATCTTGCCGGTGGCAACCTGCTGGGCTTCCTGCGGCTGGGCGGCGGCCGGAGCGGCAGCGGCCAGTTTTTGCCGGTAGGCGTTCCAGTCGGACGTCTGGGCGCGGATTTCCCTGGCTGCATCGGATTGCGCCACGTCCATCAGTTCGTTCTGGTCGGGCAGGCGCAGGATCTTGCCGGCCTTGATGCGGTTCATGTTCTTGCCGTCGAATTGGTCGGCATTGGCGCGGTACAGCGCGACCAGCATGCGCTCCAGACTGACTTCGGCCGGCTTGTTCTGCATGGCGATCTTGTTCAGCGTGTCGCCGCGTTTGACGGTGATCTCGCCGGTCGCAACGGCAGTCGGCTTCTGCTGCGGCGCTGCCCCAAGAACCTTTTCGTCCATCGGTGCAGTGGCACGCATCGGCCGGGGTTGTTTCTCAACCGGCGCAGCGACTGCCGGAGCGGGAGCCGCAACTGCAGGAGCGGCTTGTTCAACCGGCTTGGCAGGAGCTTCCAAAGGCGCAGCCTGCACTACCGGGGCAACGGCCTGCACTTCCGCCGGCTTGGGTTGTTCCGCGACGTAATCCGGCGGATCGAGCAGGAAGGTGTATTCGCGCAACAGCTTGCCGGAGGCCCAGGTCAATTCGACCAGCAGGCTCACGAAGGGATCATTGATCGGCTGCGCGCTGCTCACCCTGATATACGACTCGCCGTTCGCGCGGCTCTCGATCTGAAACTTGAATTTGTTGCCGAAAGGATATTCCAGGCCGGCGCCCCGGTAGACATCGGGTGACGCCAGGCGGGCAACCAGGCTGGCCTTGTCGGCCTTGCCGACCGCCACCAGTTCGACCTCGGCCTTCAGCGGCTGTCCCAGAGCGGAAGCCACATTGATCCCGCCCATGCCAACTGCGGAAACACATGTGGACAATGTCAAACCAGCGATTACCCCGAGCAGTTTCAGTAGTGACTTACGCACGCTATCACCTTATGGTTATTCGTTGAACAAGTAAAATAACATCATGGAGTTATAAGCACAAGCTCATAATGTTTTTTGCATGATGTCCTAATTGAGGTATTTTGCGATCAGAATCTCCGCAATCTGTACGCTGTTCAACGCCGCTCCCTTGCGCACATTGTCGCTTACCACCCACAGATTCAAGCCCAGCGGGCACGAAATATCCTCGCGGATGCGCCCGACGTAAGTTGCATCGTTGCCGGCCGCCTCGATCGGGGTCGGATAGCCGCCAGGCTCGCGTTTATCCATGACGGTCACGCCCGGCGCCTTTTCCAGCAAGGCGCGCGCCTCGGCGGCAGTGATCTTTTTGCGCGTCTCGATATGCACCGCCTCGGAGTGCCCGTAGAACACCGGCACGCGCACTGCGGTCGGGTTCACCAGGATGGTGTCGTCTTCCATGATCTTCTGGGTTTCCCACACCATTTTCATTTCTTCCTTGGTGTAGCCGTTTTCCATGAAGACGTCGATTTGCGGCAATACATTGAAGGCAATGCGCTTCGGATAGACTTCGGCCGTCACATCCTGATGATTGAACAGCGCGCGGGTCTGCTCGGCGAGCTCCTCGATAGCCTCCTTGCCGGTGCCGGACACCGCCTGGTAAGTCGCCACGTTGATGCGCGTGATGCCCACCGCATCCTTGATCGGCTTGAGCGCCACCACCATCTGGATGGTCGAGCAGTTCGGGTTGGCGATGATGCCGCGATTCTTGTATTGCGCGATGGCATGCGGGTTCACTTCCGGCACCACCAGCGGAATATCGCGGTCGTAGCGGAAATGCGCGGTATTGTCGATCACCACGCAGCCAGCGGCGGCCGCGATTGGCGCGTATTTTTCCGACACGCTGCCGCCCGCCGAGAACAGGCCGATCTGCGCCTTGGAGAAATCGAAGCCTTCCACGTCGAGGACGGCAAGCTCCTTGCCGTTGAAGCGCACCGTGGAACCCGCCGAACGGCTGGAAGCCAGCGGATAGAGATTGCGCACCGGGAACTTGCGCTGCTCCAGGATGGCCAGCATCGCCTCACCCACCGCGCCGGTCGCGCCCAATATGCATACGTCGTATTGCTTGCTCATTTTTGTCTCTCTGAAATTGAATACAACCATTTCACCACGAAGCTCACGAAGAACACGAAGAATTTGTGTTCAGTTCATAGTCCGATGCACCAGCCTGAATGCCGTTTTACGGCACACATCCGAGCAAACAAGGTCCCTTATTCGGAGAGCGAATTACTTCGTGCTCTTCGTGAACTTCGTGGTTAAAGTTACTTTACGACAATGCCGCGACCACCGCGTCGCCCATCGCGGCGCAGCCGATCTTCTGCATGCCTGCCTCGGCGATGTCCGCCGTGCGCAGCCCCTGTTGCAGCGTCCTGCGCACCGCCGTTTCGATGCGCTGCGCGATGTCTTCGCGCGCAAAAGTGTAGCGCATCATCATCGCCACCGACAGGATGGTCGCCAGCGGATTGGCAATGTCCTTGCCGGCGATGTCCGGCGCCGAGCCGTGGCACGGCTCGTACAGCCCCTTGTTGTGCGCATCCAGCGAGGCGGATGGCAGCATGCCGATCGAGCCAGTCAACATCGAGGCCTCGTCGGACAGGATGTCGCCGAAGATGTTGCCGGTGAGAATCACGTCGAACTGCTTGGGCGCGCGCACCAGTTGCATCGCGGCGTTGTCCACGTACATGTGCGACAGCGCGACCTCCGGGTATTCCTTCGCCACGTCGATGACGATCTCGCGCCAGAACATGCTGGTATCCAGCACGTTGGCCTTGTCCACCGAGCACATTTTTTTATTTCGCTTCATCGCGATCTGGAAGCCGACATGCGCCACGCGGCGGATCTCCGACTCGCTGTACAGCATGGTGTCGAAGCCCTGCTGCTCGCCGTTGTCCAGCGTGCGGATGCCGCGCGGCTGGCCGAAATAGATGTCGCCGGTCAGCTCGCGCAGGATCATGATGTCCAGCCCTGCGACCACCTCCGGTTTCAGGGTCGACGCATTGGCCAGTTCAGGATATACCAGCGCGGGGCGCAGGTTGGCGAACAGCCCCAAACCCTTACGAATCCGCAGCAGCCCCTGCTCCGGACGCAACGGACGCGGCAGGTTGTCGTACTGGTAGCCGCCCACCGCGCCGAGCAGCACCGCGTCGGCTTCATTTGCCAGTTTTTCGGTCGCGGGAGGATACGGGTCGCCCGCCGCGTCGTAGCCCGCACCGCCGAGGTGCGCGTATTCCATTTCGATCTTCAAGCCGTCGCCGCGCAGCGCTTCCAGCACTTTCGCCGCCTGCGCGACGATCTCGGGGCCTATCCCGTCACCGGGCAATACTGCGATTTT
This sequence comes from uncultured Gallionella sp., assembly GCA_964401425.1. Lineage (GTDB taxonomy): Bacteria > Pseudomonadota > Gammaproteobacteria > Burkholderiales > Gallionellaceae > Gallionella. The sequence continues at coordinate 7,391 of CAYNYH010000068.1, forward strand.
CATTTACTTTCCCATCCTAAAAAACAAAACCTTTTTAGCCGCAGATTGCGCAGATTCACACAGATTAAAAACAAACACGATGCTTGCTGGGCTCAGCAAGATTTTTTATCTGTTTGATCTGCGTAATCTGCGGACAACCCGCCTTTGACTTACGCAAACAGCCACGGCTGCGCCGCGCGATGCTTCGCCTCGAATGCCTTGATCTCGTCCACATGCTGCAGGGTCAGACCGATGTCGTCCAGGCCGTTCAGCAGGCAATGCTTGCGGTGCGCGTCCACCTCGAACTGGTATTCCGTACCGTCCGGCGCCGTGATGCTCTGCCGCTCCAGGTCGATCTTCAAACGGTAGTCCGGCGTGGCTTCCACCGCCTTGAACAGCGCATCCACCTTGTCCGCCGCCAGCTTGATCGGCAGCATGCCGTTCTTGAAGCAGTTGTTGAAGAAGATGTCGGCGAAGCTAGGCGCGATGATGGCGTGGAAACCGTAGTCTTCGAGCGCCCAGGGCGCGTGCTCGCGCGAGCTGCCGCAGCCGAAATTCTCGCGCGCGAGCAATACCTGCGCGCCCCGATAGCGCGGCTGGTTCAGCACGAAGTCCGGGTTGAGTATCCGCTTGCTGTTGTCCATGCCGGGCTCGCCGTGATCCAGGTAGCGCCATTCGTCGAACGCATTCGGTCCGAAGCCGGAACGCTTGATCGACTTCAGGAATTGTTTGGGGATGATCGCGTCGGTATCGACATTGGCGCGATCCAGCGGCGCGACCAATCCATCGAGCAGGGTGAATTTGCGCATTACTTGTTCGCCGCCTTTTCCAGCTTCGCTCCGCCCTTCTGGATATCCTTGCCCAGACCTTCCATGGTATTGCAGCCAACCAGCAACAACGCTGCCAGAAACAATGTAACCAATCTCATCGTCCTCTCCTCACTCAGAAACACTCACATCGACAAAATGCCCGGCAATCGCGGCGGCGGCCGCCATCCCCGGACTCACCAGATGGGTGCGCCCACCCTGCCCCTGGCGCCCTTCGAAATTGCGGTTGGAAGTCGCGGCACAACGCTCGCCCGGCTCCAGCCGGTCGTCGTTCATCGCCAGACACATCGAGCAACCCGGATCGCGCCACTCGAAGCCCGCCTCGGTGAACACCTTGTCCAGGCCTTCCTTTTCCGCCTGTGCCTTCACCAGGCCGGAGCCGGGCACCACCATCGCCAGCTTCACGTTGGCTGCAACCTTCTTGCCCTTGGCCACCGCCGCCGCGGCGCGCAAATCCTCGATGCGCCCGTTGGTGCAGGAGCCGATGAACACCTTGTCGATCCTGATCTCCGTAACCGGCGTATTCGCCTGCAGCCCCATGTATTCCAGCGCACGCTGCCAGTCGTGGCGCTTCACATCGTCGGGTGCGGATGCCGGATCAGGCACGCGACCGTCGATAGACGTCACCATCTCCGGCGAAGTGCCCCAAGTCACTTGCGGACGGATGCTTGCAGCATCCAGCTCGACCACCGCGTCAAACTGCGCGCCCGCGTCGGAATGCAATGTCTTCCAGTAAACAACAGCCTTGTCCCAGTTCTCGCCTTGTGGGGCGAACGGGCGACCTTTGAAATAGTTGATCGTGGTGTCGTCGGCCGCGATCATGCCGGCGCGCGCGCCTGCTTCGATCGCCATGTTGCACAACGTCATGCGACCTTCCATGCTCAAGCCACGGATCGCGCTGCCGGCGAATTCGATCGCATAGCCGGTACCGCCCGCCGTGCCGATCTTGCCGACCACCGCCAGCGCAATGTCCTTCGCGGTCACACCACGGCCCAACGCGCCTTCCACCTTCACCAGCATCGCCTTCGATTTCTTCGCCACCAGGCACTGCGTCGCCATCACATGCTCGACCTCGCTCGTGCCGATGCCGTGCGCCAGTGCGGCGAATGCGCCGTGCGTGCTGGTATGCGAATCGCCGCACACCACCGTCATGCCCGGCAGGGTCGCACCCTGCTCCGGGCCGATCACATGCACGATGCCCTGGCGGATGTCGTTCATCCTGAATTCGGTCACGCCGAACTCGGCGCAGTTGGCGTCCAGCGTCTCGACCTGGAGGCGCGAGATCGGGTCGGCGATGCCCGCCGCACGGTTGGTGGTCGGCACGTTGTGATCCGGCACCGCCAGCATGGATGCGGTGCGCCACGGCTTGCGGTGCGCAAGCTTCAGGCCCTCGAAGGCCTGCGGGCTGGTCACCTCGTGCACCAGTTGACGATCGATATAGATCAGCGCGGTGCCGTCGGCTTCCTGCCGCACCACGTGTGAATCCCAGAGTTTGTCGTATAAGGTTTTTGCGCTCATTGCTGTTCCCGGTTGAGCATGTGATTATGCCACAGCAGCTTAGTTCTCCGCCACGTTGCGCAGCTTCCACCACATCAGCAGCATGCCGGCCAAGGCCATGGCCGCGCTGCACGAATACAGCACGCTCGGCCCGTAATGCTGCCAGATCGGGCCGCTGGCCAGCCCGCCCAGCATGCCACCCGCGCCGTAAGTCACGCTGCCGAACAGCGCCTGCCCCTTGGACTGGTGCCGCCCGCGGAAGAATTCATGCACCAGCCCGACCGAGGCGGCGTGGTAGGCGCCGAAGGTCGCGGCATGCAGCACCTGTGCAATGAGGATGAGCAGCAGCATATCGACCGCCCAGCCGATCAGCAGGAAGCGCATTACCGCCGCCGCCAAGCTGAACAGCAGGATGCGCGTGAAGCCGTAGCGCCGCGCCAGCCACGGCATCAGGAAGAACACGCCGATCTCGCAGATCACGCCGAGCGCCCACAACCCGCCCACCGCGCTCTTGGCATAGCCGTGCTCGACCAGATAGATCGAGAAGAAGGTGTAGTACGGCCCGTGCGCGACGGACATCAGGAAGCACGCGCCGAACAGCGCCAACACGCGCGGCTGCAGCACGATGTTGCGGATCGACTGGCTGTCGGTATGGTGCGCCAGCACTTCGGTGGGCGGAATCTGGCGCGCGAAGAGCAGGATGCCCAGCTCGCAGACCACCCCCGCCCACAGCAGCCACGCGATGGCGATGTAGTCGAAGGCGTAGCCCAGCCCCACCACCGCGACGATGAAGCCGATCGAGCCCCAGGAGCGAATGCGCCCGTAATGGGCGGTGTTCTTGCCGAGCCAGGTAAGCGTGGTCGCCTCCACCAGCGGCATCGACGCGCTCCAGAAGAAGCTCATCAGCCCCAGCACCAGCAGCATGCCCCAGAAACTGGTGGTGGCGAACACCCCAAGATAGAACACCGCGCTGAGTGATGCCGCCGCGACGACCACCTCCCTGCGCTTGCCGGAACGATCGGCCAGCCAGCCCCAGATGTTCGGCGCGATCATGCGCATCACCGGCTGCACCGACATCAGGATGGCGATCTCGATGGCGTCGAAGTGGATAGATTGGAGATACAGGCTCCAGTAGGGCGCGAACATCCCCACGAAGGCGTAATAGAAGAAATAGAAGCCGGCGATGCGCCAGTGGTAATTCTTGGTGATAGTCATGACGATGCGGATTACGAATGGCGTGCATTATCCCATGCCGCAAAAATAATTTTGCCGCCGCCCTTGAAAACGCCAACTTCACCCCAACTTCTCGCAAGTCGCAAACAGGAGAGGCAAATGGAACAGCAGGAAAATACCCCGAAAATCGAACAACAGCAGGCCGCCCCGGCCGCGGAACCCGCCGCCGGGAACAAGGCCGAGGTCATGCCCAGCCTGGAAGAGATGCTCAAGGAGGCCGAGCGCAAGGCGCAGGAACACTACGACGCCTGGATGTACGCCAAGGCCGAGGGCGAGAACATCCGCCGCCGCGCGGCCGATGACGTGAGCAAGGCGCAGAAATTCGCCGTGGAGCGCTTCTCCAATGAAATGCTGGCGGTGAAAGACAGCTTGGAAGCGGGCATGGCGGTCACCACGCAGAACGTGGAGAGCTTCAAGAGCGGCATGGAACTGACGCTCAAGCAACTATCCAGCGTGTTCGAGAAGTTCAACATCGCCGAGATCAACCCGGTCGGCGAGAAGCTCGACCCGCACAGGCACCAGGCGATCGGCATGCTGGAAAGCGACCAGCCGGCCAACACCGTGGTCAGCGTGATGCAGAAAGGCTACGCGCTGAACGACCGGGTGCTGCGCCCGGCGCTGGTGATGGTTTCGAAAGGGAAAGAATAAGGCGGGAAGGGTAAAGGGGGAAGGGAGAAGGGTAAAAACCTCTCTCCGAACAAAGAGCGCCGGGGTTTACCCTTCCCCCTTCTCTCTTCCCCCGTCTCACCCAGCACTTGAAATTACGGCTACCCGCCCCATTTTAGGCAACAGCAGATTTACGGATTCAACCTATTCAACTGAAAGGAACAGCATCATGGGAAAGATTATCGGTATTGACCTGGGCACGACCAACTCCTGCGTGGCCATCATGGAGGGCGGCAAGACCAAGGTGATCGAGAACGCCGAAGGCGCTCGCACCACCCCGTCCATTATCGCCTACATGGAAGACGGCGAAGTGCTGGTCGGCGCGGCGGCCAAGCGCCAGGCCGTGACCAACCCGAAGAACACTCTGTACGGCGTGAAGCGCCTGATCGGCCGCCGCTTCGAGGAAAAGATGGTGCAAAAGGACATCGGCATGGTTCCCTACAACATCGTCAAGGCCAAGAACGGCGATGCATGGATCAAGGTGCGCGACAAGGAGATTTCTGCACCTGAAATTTCTGCGCAAGTCTTGGCGAAGATGAAGAAGACCGCCGAAGATTACTTGGGCGAACCGGTCACCGAAGCAGTCATCACCGTGCCCGCGTATTTCAACGACAGCCAGCGCCAGGCCACCAAGGACGCCGGCCGCATCGCCGGGCTGGAAGTGAAGCGCATCATCAACGAACCGACCGCGGCCGCGCTGGCTTTCGGCCTGGACAAGCAGGAAGGCGACCGCAAGATCGCGGTGTACGACCTGGGCGGCGGCACCTTCGACATTTCCATCATCGACATCGCGGAAATCGAAGGCGAGCACCAGTTCGAGGTGATGTCCACCAACGGCGACACCTTCCTCGGCGGCGAAGATTTCGACATGCGCGTGATCGAATTCCTGGTGGAAGAGTTCAAGAAGGAAAGCGGCATCGACCTGAAGAAGGACATGCTGGCGCTGCAACGCCTGAAGGACGCGGCGGAAAAGGCCAAGATCGAATTGTCTTCCGCGCAGCAGACCGAAGTGAACCTGCCCTACATCACCGCGGATGCTTCGGGCCCGAAACACCTGGCGGTGAAGATCACCCGCGCCAAGCTGGAAAGCCTGGTCGATGACCTGGTCGCGCGCACCATCGAGCCATGCAGGATCGCGATGAAGGATGCGGGCGTGTCCAACTCCGACATCGCCGACGTGATCCTGGTCGGCGGCCAGACCCGTATGCCGATGGTCCAGGAGAAAGTGAAGGAATTTTTCGGCAGGGATCCGCGCAAGGATGTGAACCCGGACGAGGCCGTGGCCGTGGGCGCTGCGATCCAGGGCGGCGTGCTGCAAGGCGAGGTCAAAGACGTGCTGCTGCTCGACGTGACCCCGCTGTCGCTGGGTATCGAGACCATGGGCGGCGTGATGACCAAGCTGATCCAGAAGAACACCACGATCCCGACCAAGG
>CAYNYH010000069.1:0-12702 GCA_964401425.1 uncultured Gallionella sp.
CGGATCAAAACAACAACTGGGAACGCGGCGTGCTGGAGAAGCTCGCGATGTCGGCCGTCCAGGAGCAGCGCCGTGCGCGCCACTGGGGTATCTTCTTCAAGACGCTGACCTTCGCCTACCTGTTCCTTGTCCTGTTCCTGGTGATGGGCTGGGTCGGCAACTCGGAAAAGGCGCTGAGCACGGGCAAGCACACCGCGCTGGTGGACATGCAGGGCGTGATCTCGGCGGACAGCTCAGCAAGCGCCGACAACCTGATTCCCAGCCTGCAGGATGCGTTCGAGGACAAGAACACGCAGGGCGTGATCCTGCGCATCAACAGCCCCGGCGGCAGCCCGGTGCAGGCCGGACAGGTCAACGACGAGATTCGCCGCCTGCGCGCGAAGTATCCGCAGATTCCGCTGTTCGCGGTGGTCGAGGACATCTGCGCCTCCGGCGGCTATTACGTGGCTGTCGCGGCGGACAAAATCTACGTGGACAAGGCCAGCCTGATCGGCTCGGTCGGCGTACTCATGGACGGCTTCGGCTTCACCGGCACGATGGAGAAGCTCGGCGTTGAGCGCCGCCTCATTACCGCCGGCACGAACAAGGGTTTCCTCGACCCGTTCTCGCCCGCCAATCCGGCGCACCAGGCATACGCCAAACAGATGATCGAGGAAATCCACCAGCAGTTCATCGACGTGGTGAGGCAGGGGCGCGGCAAGCGCCTCAAGGAAACGCCGGACACCTTCAGCGGCCTGGTGTGGAACGGGCAGCGCGGCATCGAACTGGGCTTGGCGGACGGTTACGGCAGCGTGGAGTCGGTCGCGCGCGATGTAATCAAGGCGGAGAAGATCGTGGACTTCACGATGAAGGAAAACTTCGCTGACCGCCTGGCGAAGCGCTTCGGTGCGGGCGTGGCGAGCGCGATCGGGTTCTCGGCGCAGGCCGGCGCGTCGCTACGCTAGCGTAGGTTGGGTTAGCGGCTTTATCGCGTAACCCAACAATTCACTGAAAGCAGCGCACTGGCGGACGAGGCGCGCCATAACTCGCTACGTTTTTCAACGGCCTGCCAACTGCGCAATCAACTCATCTAAATCCGTGATCGGCGGCAGGCATTGCGTGCCGCGGCACAACCAGGCGGTGGTCTGTGCGCTGCGCGGCTTGTCGAGCGCCTCGGGCAGATCAACCGCATCTTCGCTTAACGCCACAACCAGCACATCCGGCAGGTAGCGCGTTTGCAGCGCCTCCTGCCACGCCGCGGCCTCCTTGCCGCGCAGCACCAGCAGGCTCGTGGGCCGCAGGTATTCCGCCAGCGCGGTGCACAGGCTGCAGTGGTAGCCGGCAGCCTCGCCCATCGCCGGAAAAAACAGTTTCAAACAGCGCTCCGCTGCCGCATGGTATTTCCCATTTCCAGTCAGCAGCGCGAGGCGCAGCAGGGCCTGCGCGGCGATGCCGTTGCCGGACGGCGTGGCGTCGTCCTGCCCAGTCTTGTTGCGCTGGATCAGCGCCTCGTGGTCGTGGCTGGTGAAGAAGAAGCCGCCGCGTTCCTTGTCCTCGAAGCGCGACAGCAGCGCGTCGGCGAGCTGCACGGCGAAGGCCAGGTCGCTGTTCCTGAATTCGGCCTGCAGCAATTCCAGTGCGGCGTTCAGCAGGAAGGCGTGGTCGTCGAGGTAGGCGTTGAGGTGCGCCTTGCCGTCCTTGTACGTCGCCAGCAATTTCCCGTCGCGCCACAGGGTGCCGCGCACGAAATCCATCGCGCGCTGCGCCGAACGCAGCCATTCTTCACAGCCGAACACGCGTGCGGCGCGCGCCATGCCCGCGATCATCAGGCCGTTCCAGCTACCGAGGATTTTCTCGTCGCGGCCGGGATGTACGCGCTTCTCGCGTGCCGCGAAAAGTTTTTCGCGCACGCTCGCGGTCAGCGCCTCCGCCTGTTCTAGCGTTACCTGCAGATGCCTCGCGACGAAGTCCGGCGTCGCGCGGACGCGCGGATTCCAGGCGCGCTCTTCGAAATTCGGCGGCCACTCGATGCCGTAATAGCTCTTGGCGACTTCGTATTCCTCCGGGCTCAGCAACTCGCGCACCTCGACGATCTGCCAGAGGTAGAACTTGCCTTCCTCGTGTTCCGAGTCGGCGTCCAGCGAAGAAAAATAGCCGCCCTCCGAAGACTGCATCTCGCGCAGCACCCAGGCCGCAGTCTGTTCGACCACGCGCGCGAACAGCGGCTCGCGGTATTCCTGCCAGGCGGCGCTGTACAGGCCGAGCATCAGGCCGTTGTCGTAGAGCATCTTCTCGAAGTGCGGGATACTCCACTCGGCATCGACGCTGTAGCGGCAGAAGCCGCCGCCGAGCTGGTCGTACACCCCGCCGTGCGCCATCTTCTGCAGGGTGTGGCGCGCCATGTGCAGCGCGAATTCGTCGCCGCTCTCGTGGCCGTTGCGCAACAGCAGATCGAGCTCCGCCGGATGCAGGAATTTCGGCGCGTCGCCGAAGCCGCCGTTGACCTTGTCGAACTGTTCGCCGAGCTGGCTCAGCGCCCGCTCGATGGGGTCGCCGTTCAGTGGCATTTCGCCGCCGCGTGCCGGCTGGAGGCTGGCGAGAGCCGCCGCGAGTTGCCTGCCCTGCGCCGCGAGTTCTGTGCGCTTGTCCCGGTATATCTGCGCGACGCGGAGCAGCACATCGGCGAAGGAGGGCAGGTTGTAGCGCGCCTCTTTCGGGAAATAGGTGCCGCCGAAGAACGGCGTGCCGTCCGGGCTGAGGAACATGTTCAGCGGCCAGCCGCCGCCGCGCTCCAGCAGCAGGTAATGCGCGCTCTGGTAAATCTGGTCGGGGTCGGGGCGCTCCTCGCGGTCCACCTTGATGTTGATGAAGTGCTCATTCATCAGCGCTGCGGTTTCGGCGTCCTCGAACGATTCGTGCGCCATCACATGGCACCAGTGGCAGGCCGAGTAGCCGATCGACAGCAGGATGGGCTTGTCCTGCTCGCGCGCGAGGCGCAGGGTTTCGGGGTTCCACGCATGCCAGTCCACCGGGTTGTCGGCATGCTGCTGCAGGTAGGGGCTGGTTTCTCGCGCTAACTCGTTAGTCATCGATTACCCCTTTCGGTGTGTGCATCAGTGAAGCAGCGGTGTAAGTTCCTTCAGCACGCTGCGCATCAACTGCGGTTGCGCTTCCTTCGTGGGATGCAGATTGTCGGCCTGGAACTGCTCAGGCGCAATGCCCTCGAACAGGAAAGGCAGCAGCCGGGTGCGGTATTTCTTCGCGAGCCTGGGGTACATCTTCGCGAACTGCGTGACGTAGGGCTCGCCGTAGTTCGGCGGCAGCCTCATGCCGACCAGCAGCACTTTGGCGCGGGCATCGCGGGCGCTCGCGATGATCTTGCCGAGGTTGCTTTCGATGTCCGCGATGCGATAGCCGCGCAGCCCGTCGTTCGCGCCGAGCTCCACGATCACCACCGCCGGGCGGTGTTCGCGCAGCGCTCCTGCGATGCGTTGTCGCCCGCCCTCTGTGGTCTCGCCGCTGATGCTCGCATTTACCACGCGATACTCCGGATGGCTGCGCGTCAGTTCCTGCTGCAGCAGGGCGGGCCAACTTTCTGCTACTGCGATGCCGTATCCGGCTGATAAACTGTCGCCGAACACCAGGATGTTTTTCGCGGCCTGCGCGGAAAGCGGCAGCCACAGCGCGGCGGCCAGCAGGATAACTTTCAGGAATGGATTCTTCATGGCAGCGATTGTGCAGGCAGTTGAACTCACCAAGCAAGTGCTGAGCGGCGACCAGCCGCTGACCATCCTGCAGCAGGCAAGCTTCGCGGTCGAGGCGGGCGAGAGCCTCGCGATCCTGGGTGCGTCCGGTTCCGGCAAGTCCACCCTGCTTGGCCTGCTCGCCGGGCTGGATATGCCGAGCAGCGGCAGTGTGCTGCTCGACGGCAAGGACCTCTTCACGCTGGACGAGGACGGGCGCGCGCGGCTGCGCGGCGCGATGGCGGGCTTCGTGTTCCAGTCCTTCCAGTTGCTGCCCGCGCTCAACGCCCTGGAGAACGTCATGCTGCCGCTGGAGCTGCAGGGCAGTTCTGATGCGCGCGAACGCGCCGCGGCATCGCTGCATCAGGTCGGCTTGAGCGCCCGCGCGCACCACCTCCCCAAACACCTCTCCGGCGGCGAACAGCAGCGCGTCGCACTCGCGCGCGCTTTCGTCACCCGGCCGAAAATCCTGTTCGCCGACGAACCCACCGGCAACCTCGACGCCGCGACCGGCGCGCAGGTCATCGCACTCATGCTGGAGCTCAACCGCGCGCAGGGCACGACCCTGATCCTCGTCACCCACGACGAGGCGCTGGCGCGAAGATGCGGCCGGCAGTTGCGGCTGGAGGCGGGGAGGGTGGTGCAGTGATGATTGAGGGTTCAGTACTTTCATCTTTCATTTTTGAATTCTATTTGTAGGATTGATTAATGTCTGTACGAAAAATACCGTTTGGGTTGCGCGATGGGAGATTGTTACAGCCTGATGAGGTTTCACGCGGTTTGGCATGTGATTGTATTTGCCCTGGCTGTGGTTCGAAATTGGTCGCGCATCATGGCGAGAAGAAAGTAAAACATTTTGTTCATTACTCAACCGCTTGCATTAACGGTTTTGAAAGCGCAATTCATAAAGCAGCAAAACAAGTGTTACTTCAAAGTAAGCAGATTTTAGTTCCGCCCATACACGCCTCTGAATTTTTACTTGATCGTGGCTCGAATGTAGATGTTAGAGAGAGCCAAAGTATTGCTGGGCGATTTATTCCAATCGAAGATGTGGAAGCTGAGAAAGATATGGGCAGCGTTGTGCCTGACTTAGTTATCTCGGCATTGGGGAAGAAACTATTCGTTGAAATTGCATATACGCATTTTGTCGATGAAGTAAAAAGATCAAAGCTGCAAGAGCTTGGGATTGCAACTCTTGAGATTGATTTGTCTGGTTTGTCAGAAGTGCCAAGCATGAGTGAGCTTGCTCGCCTTGTTGTGGAGGAACCTTCGAATAGATTTTGGGTATGCAACCTCAAGCAGGATGAACTCAATCGTCGTGTTTCTGAGGTTGCTAAGCAAAAACTGACAAAAGCCGTGGTTAGGGAAGAGTTGAGAAGAGAACAATATCGTCAATGGGCAGAGCGTTATCGGAACATGAATGAAGAAGAGAAGTTGGGTGTTGAACTCAAAAAGCTCGGAATCACGCGAAATCAGTTACCTCATTTTTTAGGAAAATTCGTAAAGGGCGGTAATTCATTTTCAACGTGTGCTTTAGTTTGGCAAACGGCGGTATATACAAACTTTATTTATCAAAATGAACTAGGCAGTGTTGGTGTAGAGGCAATTTGCAATTGGAGTTATCAATTTTTTAAAGTTGAGCGCGCATTCCCCAACTCTGAAAAGGTTGCTGTGTGGTATTTTTTGAAGCATTTAGAAAAGCTTGGGTTGCTGATGTACCTTGGTAGGCAAGAGTTTTCTGTGATGTCTGATAAGCCAGCAAAATTGTTGATTAATAGTGTTCTGCAAACAGATGGTCCACCTTCTGATGGAAATTTACCTTTCTAAAAAATGAACCTCCTCCGCCTCTCCCTCAGCCTGCTGCGCCGCGACTGGCGCGCCGGGGAGTGGCGCGTGCTGCTGCTGGCGCTGGTGCTGGCGGTGGGCAGTCTCGCGACCGTGGGGCTGTTCGCCGACCGCGTGCGGCTCGCGCTGCAGCAGGAGGCGACCAGCCTGATCGGCGCGGATTTGCGCATCGTCTCGGCGCGCCCGCTGCCGCCTGCCTATCGCGAGATGGCCGAGGCGCGCGGGCTGAGCACGGTGGAGAGCCGCGCGTTCCTGAGCATGGTGGCGCACCGCGAGGAGACGTTGCTCTCCGAGATCCAGGCGGTCGGCGCAGGCTATCCGCTGCGCGGCAGGATCGAGCTCGACGACGGCAGCGCGCATGTTGCGCAGGATATTCCTGCACGCGGCACGGTGTGGGTGGACGGGCGGCTGCTGCGCCGGCTCGACCTGCGCGTCGGCGACGAGGTCGGCATCGGCGCGCGGCGCTTCACGGTGGCGGCGCGCATCGTGCGCGACATCGACCGCGCGGTCGGCTTCTACAGCTTCGCGCCGCGCGTGCTGATGAACGGCGACGACCTCGCCGCGACGGGGCTGCTGCAGGAAGGCAGCCGCATCACCTACCGCCTGCTGGTCGCGGGTGACGCGCGGCAGGTCGAGGCCCTGCATGACGAGCTGGAGCCGAAACTTGCGAACGGTGAGAAGCTGGAAGGCGTGCGCGATGCGCGCCCCGAAATCCGCAGCGCGCTGGAACGCGCCGAGAATTTCCTCGGCCTTGCCGCGCTGACCGCGGCGATCCTCGCGGGCGCGGCGATGGCGCTGGCGTCGCGGCGCTTCGTGCTGCGTCACCTGGATACCTGCGCGATGCTGCGCTGCCTCGGCGCAGAGCAGGGGCAGGTGTTGCGCCTGTTCCTGTTCCAGTTCCTGCTGCTCGGCGCGGTCGCGGTGCTGCTCGGCTGTCTGCTGGGCTATGTCACGCAGGCGGTGCTGATTTCCTTCATCGAGGCGATGCGCGAGACGGAGCTGCCGCAGCCTTCGGTGCTGCCCGCGCTCAAGAGCGCGGCGAGCGGCTTCGCGCTGCTGCTCGGCTTCGCCTTCCTGCCGCTGCTGCAACTGCGCAGGGTGTCGCCGCTGCGCGTGCTGCGCCGCGAGCTCGGCGCGCCGCAGGCGAACGCCTTGTTCGCTTACGGCCTCGCCGTGCTGGTGCTGGCGGGCTTGTTCCTGTGGCATTCCGGCTCGGCCAGGCTGGGCTTCATCATGCTGGGCGGGCTGCTCGCGGGGCTGCTGTGCTTCGGCCTGCTGGCCTGGCTGCTGCTGCACGGGCTGGCGCGCTATTCGTTCCGCTTTCATGCGCAGTTGCGCCACGCCCTCAACAACCTCACGCGGCACGGACGCGACTCCGCGCTGCAGGTGGTGGCGCTCGGCCTGGGCGGCATGGCGCTGCTGCTGCTGACGCTGGTGCGCGGCGACCTGCTGCAGAGCTGGCAGGGCAATCTGCCGCCGGACGCGCCGAACCGCTTCATCGTGAACATGCAGCCGGACCAGCGGCAGGCGGTGCAGGATTTCTTCGCGCGTGCGCAATTGCCGCAGCCGCTGCTGCTGCCGATGGTGCGCGGCCGGCTGGTCGCGATCAACACCACTTCCATCAGCGGTGACAGCTATCCCGACCCGCGCGCGCGCGATCTGGTGGAGCGCGAATTCAACCTGTCCTGGGCCGAGCAGATGCCGGAGTGGAACGAACTGGTGAGCGGCAGTTGGTGGAGCGGTCCTGAATCCGGGCGGATGCAGCTTTCCGTCGAGGAGGGCATCGCCGAGCGGCTCGGCATCCGCCTCGGCGATGAGCTCACCTACGACGTGGCGGGCAGTCGTTTCACCGCGCGCGTGGTCAACCTGCGCAAGGTGGAGTGGGATTCGATGAAGGTGAATTTCTTCGTGATCGCCACGCCGGAACTGCTCAGGGATTACCCGGCGAGCTACATCACCAGCTTCTACCTGCCGCCGGACCAGGTGCGCGTGGGCGACCAACTTATCCGCGAATTCCCCAACCTGCTGGTGATCGACACCGGCGCGATGATCGACCAGGTGCGCGGCATCATGGAGCAGATCGCGCAGACCGCGAGTGTGATCTTCCTCTTCACCCTCTTGAGCGGCCTCGCGGTGCTGTATGCCGCGCTGCTCGCCACGCAGGACGAGCGCATCAACGAGGCGGCGATCCTGCGCACCCTGGGCGCGGACAGCCGCTATCTGCGCCGCCTGCACCTCTCTGAATTCGCCGCACTTGGCTTGCTGAGCGGCCTGCTGGCCTCCGCCGGCGCGGTGCTGCTCGGCTGGGTGCTGGCGCGCTTCGTGCTGGAGATTCCCTACCACGCGAGCTTCGCCATCTGGCCGATCGGCTGCCTGGGCGGGATGCTGGCGGTGATGCTGCCGGGATGGCTGGCGGTGAGGAGGCTCGCGCAGTTGCCGCCGGTGAGAATATTGCTGAACGAGTAAGCCGGCATCCGTTCGGGAGGCGCTGCCGCGCGCCTTTCCCTCATCGAGGCGGTGCGCTACGGCACCCCTGCCTTGCAGCCATTTCCCCAGGTGTTTTGCCGGCTTGGCTCCGGCAACCTTTAATGGAACCGGCAAGCAGGAGAAAGTTGAGTGCATCGGCGCATTAGTGCTAGAATGCGCGCCGCTCCGGAATAGGCCGGAGCAAATTTCCCGCTCGCGCAAGTTGGGGTGCCCAGATGGGTCAGGCTGGCGAGTGGTAGTCGATAACCCTTACGATTGGAGTAATCATGGCTGTAACTATGCGTCAAATGCTGGAGGCCGGTGTTCATTTCGGCCACCAAACCCGTTTCTGGAACCCCAAGATGGCACCGTACATCTTCGGCCACCGCAACAAGATCCACATCATCAACCTGGAAAAAACCGTCGCGATGTTCGCCGAGGCGGAAACTTTCGTGCGCAAGCTGTCGGCGAAGAAGGGCACCATCCTCTTCGTGGCAACCAAGCGCCAGGCGCGCGACATCATCCAGGAAGAGGCGGTGCGCGCGGATTCGCCGTTCGTCAACTATCGCTGGCTGGGCGGCATGCTGACCAACCACAAGACCGTGCAGCAATCCATCAAGCGTTTGCGCGAACTGGAGGCGATGACGGCCGATGGCGCATCCGAAAAGCTTTCCAAGAAAGAAGCGCTGATGATGAAGCGCGAACTGGAGAAGCTGAACCGCAGCCTGGGCGGTATCAAGGACATGAACGGCCTGCCGGCTGCGCTGTTCGTGATCGATGTGGGCTACCAGAAGGGTGCCATCGTCGAAGCACAGAAGCTGGGCATCCCGGTGATCGGCATCGTCGATACCAACAACTCCCCGCTCGGCGTGGACTACGTCATTCCCGGCAACGACGACTCGACGCAGGCGATCCGCCTGTACGCGCGCGGCATCGCCGACGCGGTGCTGGAAGGCCGCGCGCAAGCCCTGAACGAACTGGTCGAGCAGGTTGCGGGAACCGAAGAACAAGCCGCCTGAGTTTCAACAAGGCGCGCCCCTGGTTTCAATAAGGCGCATAAAGGGGCGCAAGCCCCTTTTTTTATAAGTTTTTTTATGGAGTTTTAAGATGGCGGAAATTACTGCAGGCATGGTCAAGGAACTGCGCGAGGCAACCGGCCTCGGCATGATGGAATGCAAGAAGGCGCTGGTTGAATCCAACGGCGATTTCAAGGTGGCTGAAGAGCAACTGCGTATCAAGAGCGGCGCGAAGGCCAGCAAGGCAGCATCGCGCGTGACCGCTGAAGGTATCGTCAGTGCGTTCATCGCCGCAGACGGCAAGACCGCCGCCGTGGTGGAAGTGAACTGCGAGACCGACTTCGTGGCGAAGAACGACGACTTCATCGCGTTTGCGAAGAATGTCGCCGAGACCGTGGCAAAGAACGATCCGGCCGATGTCGAGGCATTGTCCGGCATGGCGCTGGCCAACGGTTCAGGTACCGTTGATGAAGTGCGCAAGGCGCTGGTGATGAAGATTGGCGAAAACCTCTCGATCCGCCGCATCGCTCGCTATGAAACCTCCACCGGCAAGCTGTCAACCTACCTGCACGGCAGCAAGATCGGTGTGCTGGTGAACTACACCGGCGGCGACGATGCCTTGGGCCGCGACATCGCGATGCACATCGCGGCGAGCAAGCCGAAGTCGATCGATGCATCCGGCGTGAATCCGGAAGACATCGCGACCGAGCGCCGCATCGCCATCGAGAAGGCCAAGGAATCCGGCAAGCCCGAAGCGATGCTGGAAAAGATCGCCGATGGCACGGTGCAGAAGTTCCTCAAGGAAGTGACGCTGCTGGGCCAGGTGTTCGTCAAGGCGGAAGACGGCAAGCAGACCATCGAGCAATTGCTGAAGGTCAAGGGCGCATCAGTGACCGCGTTCCAGATGTTTGTGGTCGGCGAGGGCATCGAGAAGAAGGTCGAGGACTACGCGGCCGAAGTGGCCGCAGCAGCGGCTGCCGCCAAGGGCTAAGCGCCATGAAGCCGGCCTACAAACGCATCCTGCTCAAGCTGTCCGGCGAAGCCCTGATGGGTGACGACAGCTACGGCATCAACCGCGAGGTGATCGAGCGCATCGTGGCCGAGATTGCGGAAGTGGCCGGGCTGGGCGTGGAAGTGGCGATCGTGATCGGCGGCGGCAACATCTTCCGCGGCGTGGCTCCGGCCGCGGCGGGGATGGACCGTGCGACCGCCGATTACATGGGCATGCTGGCCACGGTGATGAACGCGATGGCGCTGCAGGACGCGATGAAGCGCGGTGGGCTGGATTGCCGCGTGCAGTCCGCGCTGAGCCTGGAGCAGGTCGCCGAGCCGTTCATCCGCGGCAAGGCGCTACGCTACCTGGAAGACGGCAAGGTGGTGATTTTTGCGGCCGGCATCGGCAGCCCTTTCTTCACCACCGACACCGCCGCTGCGTTGCGCGGCGTGGAAATGTCCGCCGATGTGGTGATCAAGGCCACCAAGGTGGACGGCATCTATACCGCCGACCCCAAGAAAGAACCCGATGCGGTGCGCTACCGGAGCCTGAGTTTCGACGAGGCGATCGGCAAGAATCTCAAGGTGATGGATGCGACCGCGCTGACGCTGTGCCGCGACCAGAAGCTGCCGATCATCGTGTTCAGCATCTTCAAGGCAGGCGCATTGAAGCGCGTGGTGCTGGGCGAAGGCGAAGGGACGCTGGTGCGCGTCGACTGATTCAGGAGATAAACCATGATTGCCGAGATCAAAAAAACGACTGAACAAAAAATGCAGAAATCGCTGGAGTCGCTGAAGGCGGACCTGGGCAAGGTGCGCACCGGGCGCGCGCATACCGGCCTGCTGGATCACGTGATGGTGGACTATTACGGCAACCCGACGCCGGTCAACCAGGTCGCCAACATCACGCTGGTCGATGCGCGCACCATCGGCGTGCAGCCTTGGGAAAAGAACATGGTCGGCCCGGTGGAGCGCGCAATCCGCGATTCCGATCTCGGCCTGAATCCGGCGAGCCAGGGCGAACTGATCCGCGTGCCGATGCCGATGCTGACCGAAGAACGCCGCCGCGACCTGATCAAGGTGGTCAAGTCCGAAGGCGAGAACGCCAAGATCGCGGTGCGCAACATCCGCCGCGACGCCAACAACCACCTCAAGGATGCGCTCAAGAAGAAAGAGATCGCCGAAGACGATGAGCGCCGCATGCAGGACGAGATACAGAAACTGACCGACCGCTACGTCGCCGAGATCGACAAGGCGCTGCTAGCAAAAGAAGCCGATCTGATGGCGGTCTAATAGGATTTTGGATTTGGGATTGAGGATTTTACCCTTCATAAATCCCAATTCCTAAATCCTAAATCCAAAATCCTGACCATGGCGCTATTCCAGAGTTCCACACGCATCATTCCCGACGTCCCTGCCGTCCCGCGCCATATCGCCATCATCATGGATGGCAACGGGCGCTGGGCCAAACAGCGTTTCCTGCCGCGTGTGATGGGGCATCAGCGTGGTGTGGAGGCGCTGCGCGAGGTGGTGCGCACCTGCCGCGAACTGGGCGTGGAGTACCTGACGGTGTTCGCGTTCAGCAGCGAAAACTGGCGGCGTCCTGCCGATGAGGTTTCCTTCCTGATGTCGCTATTCCTGAAAATGCTGGAGCGCGAGGTCGCCAATCTGCACGAAAACAACATCCGCCTGAAAATCATCGGCGACCGCGGCCGCTTCGACGACAAGCTCAGGCAGGCCATGCAGCATGCCGAGCAGCTTACCGCCAACAATGACGGCCTGACCCTGACCATTGCCGCCAATTATGGCGGCCGCTGGGACATGATGCAGGCGGTGCAAACCATGCTCAGGGAGCACCCGCAACTCGCGCAAGGTTTCGCGGAAGAGGATCTGTCCCCCTATCTCTCGATGAGCGACGCGCCCGAGCCGGATCTCTTCATCCGCACCGGCGGCGAACAGCGCATCAGCAACTTCATGCTGTGGCAACTGGCTTATGCCGAGCTGTACTTCACCGACATCCTGTGGCCGGCGTTCGGGCGCAGGGAACTGGAAGCGGCGATCGCTTCGTACCAGAAGCGCGAAAGGCGGTTTGGCCGGACCAGCGAACAGTTGCAGGACAGGCAGGGAAAAACGGATGCTTAAATCCCGGGTGATCACTGCCGTCATCTTGCTGGCATTGCTGCTGGGGGCGCTGTTCGCGCTGCCGCCACTCGCATGGGCGGTGCTGATCGTGGCGATGGTCATGCAGGGGACCGTCGAGTGGTCGCGCCTGTCCGGCTTGAGCGGCAGGCAGGCTAATGCCTACTGGGGGCTGACCCTGCTGCTGATGCTGGGGCTGTTGTGGGCGGATGCCGGCGCTGCCGAAGCGCAACGGGTTTATCTTCATCTTGCAATCTATGCCGTAGCGGCCCTGCTGTGGCTGATCGTCGTACCGGCCTGGCTGATGGCGGGCTGGAAGGTCAAACAACCGCTGCTCATGGCGCTGGCCGGATGGGCGGTGCTGGTTCCGACCGGTCTGGCGATGCTGGACCTGCGTGAAGCGGTTCCGAGCCCCTGGATTTTGCTGTTCGTGATGGGGCTGGTGTGGGTGGCGGACATCGCGGCCTATTTTACCGGGCGCCGGTTCGGCAAAAACAAACTCGCGCCCAGCATCAGCCCGG
>CAYNYH010000070.1:0-12627 GCA_964401425.1 uncultured Gallionella sp.
ACATCGAACACCAGCGTCGCATTCGGCGGAATCACGCCGCCCGCGCCGCGTGCGCCGTAGCCGAGCTGCGCCGGGATGACCAGCGTGCGCTGTCCGCCGACCTTCATGCCTGCCACGCCCTGGTCCCAGCCCTTGATCACATGCCCCGCCCCGAGCGGAAAGTCGAACGGCTCGGCACGGTCGTGCGAGCTGTCGAACTTCCTGCCCTTGTGGCCGGGCGCGGCCTCGTCATACAGCCAGCCGGTGTAGTGCACCAGCACCAGCTTGCCCGCGGTGGCTTCCGCGCCTTCGCCCACTATAGTATCGGTCTTGATGAGTTCGGTCATGATGCGTTTTTCCTTCTGTGTGTTGGCCTGTTCGGAGTAAGCCGTGGTTGAAAAAATGCCGGCAGTGAGCAGCAAGGCCAGCGGTAAGAAAGTGATGCGTTTCATTTTGTTCATTTGTGATTTTTGTAGGGGGATACCCGCAGGGCGTTTTACCATTCAATCATGCGGCGGAACCGCGATGCGTTCCGCCCTACGCAGCGTCCGTTTTCGACGTTTCAATATCCAAGTTAGAATTGCGCCAAGTGCAGCGAAAATTCCTGCCAATACATCATAGTTTTCCTTAATAAATTGCCAGCCAATGTGTATAACATAGACCCAAGATACCTCTACCTCTATTTCATGTGGTTTGGGAAGTGAATGACGTACACCATCTCCAAAATCAGATTCAATCGTTACATAGAGCATTAGCTTTCCGGTTTTTTTTGGGGTCACGTTCCACGCCCATCTCGTTGGATGATCAAGCTCTATTTTCTGCCAACCGTCTGATTTTTCTGGTAGTGGAATAATTTCAAACTCATCTTTATCGCCAGTTAAGCTTGCTCGCATCCTCTTTGTGTATTCTGCACCTCCAGTAATAACACTTCCTACAAATTTATTGCCTACATCATTTTTGAGTATTCTGGAAAGGAATTCTTGAGCCTTTCCTGGTTGCAACACGACCTCAATAGGTACATTGCTCTCGGCATAAATCTTCGGAGGCTTATTCACAACCCAAGGTACTTCTGTACCTATTGCTATTTCCGGTGTTTCCCCAATACCCTTCGTCATAGATTTATCAATAGGGGGTTTAGTATGGTTTTCTGGTGTCATTACTGCAACTGATCCAGCTTTAGCTTTCGCTTCTGATGTTAATGGTTGTGCTGTTACCATTGCTCCGTTATGGTCTATGGCTTTAGGCCTTTCTTCGCCATAGCTAAGAACGTGTAGTTGATTTGCTTTTTTACCACCCAGTTCGAGCTTCTCCTTTACGTTATCCGCGCGACGTTGATCCAAACCCAAGTTATACTCAGCGCTATCACGTTTATCGATTTTGCCTTCAAGATGCACTTCGCGATCAGCATGCTTACTTGAAGATTTTGTATGCTGTTGGACTGCTGGTGTTGGTGCGGATGCGGCTACTACTGGTGTTTGTTGTTCTGCAATTATTGCCTGTGCCGATGCTGCTGGTAGCGTTGTTTCCCGTGACGCTGACATTGGTTGAGCGCAAGCAGCCAAGCAACCAACTGCTATTAAGGCTGCAATCTTGAGTGCTGGATCTCCGAAAATTATGCCCATATCGCTGCTCCCAGTGGTTTTGACTGCCGCTACGACAAAATTAGCATAGCCTCATATCTATGATGTATGCACTACGCTCTTCGACTGTGTTCAGAGCTGATTTGTTGCTCCTCTATCTCTAATACCCCAGCACCGGCGCCAGCCACTGCTCCGCCTCTTCCATTGTCATGCCCTTGCGTTTCGCGTAGTCCGCGACCTGATCCCGGTCCACCTTGCCGGTGGCGAAGTACTGCGCCTCAGGGTGCGAGAGGCAGAAGCCGCTCACCGCGGCGGTGGGCAGCATCGCGTAGCTCTCGGTGAGGGTGATGCCCGCGTTCTGCGGTGCCTGCAGCAGCTCGAACAGCGCGCCCTTCTCGGTGTGGTCCGGGCAGGCGGGGTAGCCGGGGGCGGGGCGGATGCCGCGGTATTGTTCGGCGATCAGCGCTTCGTTGTCCAGCTTCTCGTCCGCCGCATAGCCCCAGAATTCGCGGCGCATGCGCAGGTGCAGGTGCTCGGCGAAGGCCTCGGCGAGGCGGTCGGCGAGCGACTGCAGCAGGATGGCGCTGTAGTCGTCGTGCGCCTTCTCGAATTCCTTCAGCTTCTTCTCGATGCCGATGCCCGCGGTGACCGCGAATGCGCCGATGTAGTCCCTGATCTTCGTTTCCTTCGGCGCGATGAAATCGGCTAGGCAGTAGTTCGGGATGTCGCCCGGCTTTTTGGTCTGCTGGCGCAGGTTGTGCCAGGTCATCAGGACTTTGCTGCGCTTGTCGTCGGCGTAGATTTCGATGTCGTCGCCACCCACGCTGTTCGCCGGGAACAGGCCGAACACCGCGTTCGCGGCGAGCCATTTTTCCTCGATGATTTTTTTCAGCATCGCCTGCGCATCATTGAACAGCTTGCGCGCCTCGCTGCCCACGGTCTCGTCCTGCAGGATTTTCGGGTAGCGCCCCGACAATTCCCAGGCGTGGAAGAACGGCGTCCAGTCGATGCAATCCACGAGGATGCCGATGGGGTAGTCTTCCAGCCTGTGCACGCCGGGCATTTTTGGCTTGGGCGGGGCGTATTTCTTCCAGTCCGTTTTCAGGCCATGCGCGCGCGCCTCGGCCAGCGGGACATACACGGCCTTCTCTTTCCGGCCCTCAAACTGCTCGCGCGCCTGTGCATAGTCGGCCCTGATGCCCGCGACGTAACCGTCGCGCAGCGTTTCGCTCAGCAGGTTGCTGCACACGCCGACCGCGCGCGACGCGTCGACGATATATACGGTGGGGCCGTTCTGGTAGTGGGGTTCGATCTTCACCGCGGTGTGCACGCGCGAGGTGGTCGCGCCGCCGATCAGCAGCGGGACGGTGAAGCCCTGGCGCTGCATCTCCTTCGCGACATGCGCCATCTCTTCCAGCGAGGGCGTGATCAGGCCGGACAGGCCGATCGCGTCGGCGTTGTGCTCGCGCGCGGCGTCGAGGATCTGCTGGCAGGGCACCATCACGCCCATGTTGATGACCTCGAAGTTGTTGCATTGCAGCACCACGGTGACGATGTTCTTGCCGATGTCGTGCACGTCGCCCTTCACCGTCGCCATCACGATCTTGCCCTTGGGCTTGTTGTTGCCGGACCTGGCTTTCTCTGCCTCGATGTAGGGTACGAGGTGCGCCACCGCCTGCTTCATCACGCGCGCCGACTTCACCACCTGCGGCAGGAACATCTTGCCCGCGCCGAACAGGTCGCCGACCACGTTCATGCCGGTCATCAGCGGGCCTTCGATCACCTCGACCGAGGACTTCGCCTGCAGCCTTGCCTCTTCGGTGTCTTCAACGACGTAGGTGGTGATGCCGCGCACCAGCGCGTGGGTCAGGCGCTCCTGCACCGTGCCCTTGCGCCATTCGAGGTCTTCGACCTGCGCCTTGCCGCCGCCCTTCACCGTTTCGGCCAGCGTGACCAGTTTCTCCCCGGCGTCCGGGCTGCGGTTGAGCACCACGTCCTCCACCGCGTTGCGCAGCTCTTTCGGTATCTCCTCGTACACGCCGAGCTGGCCGGCGTTGACGATGCCCATGCCCATACCGGCCTTGATCGCGTGGTAGAGGAACACGGTGTGGATCGCCTCGCGCACCGGCTCGTTGCCACGGAACGAAAAGGATACGTTCGATACGCCGCCGCTGACCTTGGCGTAAGGCAGGTTCTTGCGTATCCACGCGGTCGCCTCGATGAAGTCCACCGCGTAGTTGTTGTGCTCCTCGATGCCGGTCGCGATCGCGAAGATGTTCGGGTCGAAGACGATGTCCTCGGGCGGGAAGCCGACCTTGTTCACCAGAATGTCGTAGCTGCGCTGGCAGATTTCGGTCTTGCGTTTGAATGTGTCGGCCTGCCCCTGTTCGTCGAAGGCCATCACCACCGCCGCCGCGCCGTAGCGGCGCACCAGCGTGGCGTACTTGATGAAGTTCTCCTCGCCTTCCTTGAGCGAGATCGAATTGACGATGGGCTTGCCCTGCACGCACTTCAACCCCGCCTCGATGATATTCCAGCGCGAGGAGTCGATCATCACCGGCACCCTGGAAATGTCCGGCTCGGAGGCGATCAGGTTGAGGAACTTCACCATCGCGGCCTCGCCGTCGAGCATCGCCTCGTCCATGTTGATGTCGATCACCTGCGCGCCGGTTTCCACCTGCTGCCGGCAAATTTCGAGGGCTTCTTCGTATTGCGCTTCGAGGATCAGGCGCTTGAACTTGGCCGAGCCGGTGACGTTGGCGCGCTCGCCGACGTTGACGAACAGCGAGCCGTCGCCGATGTTGAACGGCTCCAGGCCGGACAGGCGGCACGCGACCGGGTTGCCCGGAATCCTGCGCGGCGCGATGTCCCTGACCGTTTCGGCGATCGCCTTGATGAAGGCGGGCGAGGTGCCGCAGCAGCCGCCGACGATGTTGAGGAAGCCGCTCCTGGCCCACTCCCTGATATGGCCGGCCATGTTTTCCGGCGTATCGTCGTAGCCGGTCGGCGCGAGCGGATTGGGCAGGCCGGCATTCGGGTGGGCGGAAACAAAGCAGTTGGCGATGCGCGACATTTCCTCCACGTACTGGCGCAGCTCTTCGGCGCCGAGCGCGCAGTTCAGGCCGATGGAGAGCGGCTTGGCGTGAGCCAGCGAATTGTAGAAGGCCTCGACGGTCTGGCCGGACAGCGTTCTGCCGGATGCATCGGTGATGGTTCCAGAAATCATGATCGGCAGCGATGAGCCGCGCTCGTCGAAGACTGCCTGCACCGCGAAGATGGCTGCCTTGGCGTTGAGGGTGTCGAAGATGGTCTCGATCAGGATCAGGTCGGCGCCGCCGTCGATGAGGCCGCGCGTCGCATCGGAGTAATCGGCTACCAGCCGGTCGAAGGTGATGTTGCGCGCCGCGGGGTCGTTCACGTCCGGCGAGATGGAGCAGGTCTTGTCGGTCGGGCCGAGCACACCCGCGACAAAGCGCGGCTTGCCGGGCGTGGCATAGGCGTCGCATGCCTCGCGCGCGATGCGCGCGCCGGCGACGTTCAGCTCGTAGTTGAGCGATTCCATGCCGTAGGCGTGCAGGGTGGTGGCGTTGGCGCCGAAGGTGTTGGTCTCGATGATGTCGGCGCCCGCTGCGAGGTACTCGCTGTGGATCGCCTTGATCACCTCGGGCCGGGTCAGCAACAGCAGGTCGTTGTTGCCCTTGAGGTCGCGTGGCCAATCCTTGAAGCGCTCGCCGCGGTAGTCCGCTTCGGTGAGCTTATAGCGCTGGATCATCGTGCCCATCGCGCCGTCGAGGATCAGGATGCGTTGTTGCAGGAGTTGCTCAATGGTGTTGCCGGTCATGGTGCGTAGCCTGAAAAATGAGCGCGGATTTTATCATGTTGCCCGCCAATCACGCCCGGATTGGCGTGGGGCGGGTTCGTGCACGAAAAACCTAGGTATTTTCACCTACAGATTTTGCCCTGCCGCGGTGTGATAGTTCGTACGCTGCAAGCCTGAACAGCAGCAATCCCGGCTTGAATTCCCATCATGCTTTTTCAACACATCGAAGGAGAAAAACATGCGCAAACTTTCCATGCTGGCACTCATGCTCACCAGCCTTGCCGCATTGCCGGCGGTGGCCGCCGAAGCGAAAATCAACATTACCTCACCTGCGGACGGCGCCAAGGTCAAGGCCGGAATGCCAAGCCAGCTTGCCTATGAAGTTACCCTTGCGGGCGGCGGCGATCATGCCCACCTTTACGTGGATGGCAGGGAAACGGGTTTGCTGCGCCAGAAGAAGGGCAGCTACACCCTCGATCCCTTGATGCCGGGGATGCATGAAATCTGCGCCAAACTGGTCAACAAGAATCACACGCCGATCGGTGTGGAGCGCTGCGTCAAGGTCACGGCAGAATAGCGGTGGACTGGCAGAACCTTGCTTATGCCGCCACCCAGGTTGTGCACAATTTCGGGGCGGTGGCGGTGGTAGGCGGCGCGGCTTGCGCGCTCGCCTGGCGCGAGGCGGCGCTGCAGCGCCGCCTCATCTGGATCGTGCTCATCGGCTGGGCGACCCAGGCGGCAAGCGGGGCCACTTTCGGCGCGATCAGTTTTTACCATTACGGGGAGTTTCCCGACATTCACGGCATCGCCGTGGCAGCGCTCGGCGTGAAAATGGCGTGCGCGGCTTCCGGTTTTGCTCTGGCGGCGTGGCGGCTGTTCGCCCATCCTTCGGAGATGCCAAGCCGGCCGGTCTGGATCGTCCTGTTCGGCCTCGGTGCTCTCGCGCTGAGTGCCGCCGCCGTGCTGCGCTGGTTTTCCTGAGTAGGCGCCGGGAAGCTGATTTCGGCAAACGCATCGTTAATTGCGCGGTGTTTTCTTGTGCAATGGTGACAGGTGCAGCGTGAGGTATGGCTGCGGTGGTATCATTCCACCTTTGGCGGTGTGGGCTTCCTGCCCCGCGCGTTTCGATGCCGCCACTACCCATGATCGAGTATGAGTTTCTATAGCACCCCGCTACCCTATCAGCCCGATGCTGCGCGCTATTACGCCGCGCTGGCTGACCTGCCTTGGGCGGTGTGGCTGGATAGCGGCGGGATGGCGCGCTACGACATCCTGACCGCCGCGCCGCACCGTACCCTGACGCTGAGCGAAGGAGAAGTGCAGGGCGATCCGTTTGTCTTGCTGCGCGATGCCCTGGGTGAGCCGGTCGCGCCCGTTGCGGACGTGCCTTTCGCCGGTGGCGCACTGGGCTACTGGAGCTACGACCTGGCGCGCCGCATGATGATCTTGCCGGACATTGCGCGGGCCGACGGGCAGTTGCCGGACCTGGCGGTGGGTATCTACGATTGGGCGGTCGTGCTGGATCACCGGCTGCATACAGCAAAATTGGTGTCGCACCGGCGCTTTGCCGAAACGGCGGAGTTGCTGCCGCAAATATTGCGCCGCCTGCAGGACCTTCCGCCTCTTCCCGCCGATACTTTCCGCGTACAGGGAGAGATAGTCTCGAACTTCACCCCGGAAGGCTACGCGGCCGCCTTCGCGTCGGTGCAGCATTATCTGCAGGCGGGCGATTGTTACCAGATCAACCTCGCGCAGCGCTTCAGCGCGCATGCAGAAGGCGATGCCTTCGGCGCCTATCTTGCGCTGCGCGGCCTGAGCCCCGCGCCCTATGCAGCCTTCCTGAACCTGCCCCAGGCGCAGATTCTGTGCGCCTCGCCGGAATGTTTCGTCAGTGTGCAAGGCGGCATGGTAAAGACCAGGCCGATCAAGGGCACACGCCCGCGCAGCGGCGATGCGCAGCAGGATCGCCGGCTTGCCGGGGAGTTGCGCAACCATCCCAAGGATCGCGCGGAAAACCTGATGATCGTGGATCTGCTGCGCAACGATCTGGGCAAGAGCTGCGAGCCCGGTTCGGTGCGCGTACCGGAATTGTTCGAGGTGGAAAGCTTTGCCAATGTGCATCACCTGGTCAGCACCGTGGAAGGAAGGCTTGCGGCGGGGCGCGACGCGCTGGACGTGCTGCGCGACTGCTTCCCGGGAGGCTCCGTCACCGGTGCGCCCAAGCTGCGGGCGATGCAGATCATCGAGCAACTGGAGCCAAACCGCCGCGGTGTTTATTGCGGTGCCATCGGCTATGCCGGTTTCGACGGCAACATGGATAGCAATATCGCCATTCGCACCTTGGTGTATAATGAAAAACTAATATACTGTTGGGCCGGTGGCGGCATCGTGGCGGACTCGGACCGGGCGGCGGAATACCAGGAGACGCTGGACAAGGCATCCGCCATGCTTGAACTGCTACAGCGCTACGGAGGGTCTTGTGAACGTAATATTGAAAAGGCCCGCAGTTGCACAAAGTCATGCGGTTAAAACCCCTTTGAGGCATATTTTTCAAATATCAGGCGCGTTGCGCCGGAACCCTTGTGCGCTGTTGCGCTCAAACAAGCAGGGTTGCACAGAATATTTTATATTTGAGTGGAGTAATGATGGCACCTCAAGCTGAGCTAAAACAGGGCTGTCCCGTGATAGCCTGCCAGAACTGCGGCTTTTACCGGATCGGTTTATCCATGGGGCTGGAAAGCGCCGATACGTCGGTGCTCGACCGCTATGTGAAGAAGAAACACATAATCAAGCGCGGAGAAGTGCTTTATCGCGTCGGCGAAGCGTTTAATCGTATCTATGCCATTCGCAGCGGATCGGTCAAGACCTGTATTTCCACCGACGATGGCCGTTTGCAGATTACCGGCTTCCACGTTCCGGGCGAACTGCTCGGGCTGAACGCCATAGACGAGAGACGTTATAACTGCGAAGCGATTGCGCTGGAAACCACCTCGGTGTGCGAGATTTCCGTGGATTGCTTCGAGGAGCTGGCGCGGCAAATCCCGTCGGTGCATTATCAAATGCTCAGGATGATGAGCAGGGAAATCAAGCACAATCAGGAGTTGATGCTGTTGCTCGGGAAAAAGAATGCCGAAGAGCGGCTGGCAACCTACCTGCTGTCGCTGTCGCGGCGCTTTGCCATGCGCAACTACTCTCCCACCCAGTTCAATTTGAGCATGTCGCGCGGGGATATCGGCAATTATCTGGGCATTGCCGAGGAAACGGTCAGTCGCATCTTCACCCGTTTCCAGGAAGATGGGGTGGTTGCCATTGAACGCCGGCATATCGTCCTGAATGATCTCGAGCGCCTGAGTGCCATTGCGCGTGAACCTTATACCGCTACCGCGCAGGTTATCCCGCTGCTGCGCACTCAGCCCTGCCGCTGATTTTCGTTGTCTGGCGGGCCTTTCAGCGGGCCTTACTATTTTCTGTCGTTCGCTGCAGAATGAGGCGCAACTCCCCGTTGCGGCCATTCTGCTTTTGCGCGGACGCTCCATTGCAGAGCGGAGCAATATCCCCATCAGGCAATAGCCGGGCAATTGATGCGCACCGCTACCTGGGCATGCAGCCCATGGGAGGTCACGGCAAATAAAGACCATCTCAATCCGAGCGATAGCGCGCAATCCCCTCTCGCTGATCAACTCCAGGCACCTCAATTCGTTGCAAGCAGTGCTTTGCATCGGGTGTGCGCCTACTCAGCAAAACAGGTTTATATCTTATTGCCCTGAAAGAACTGATGCCTGTATCGGCAATCGATGCGTCCAATTGGTTTGGCAATAAAGCACATGTCTCTGAGCGTCGAACAGGAAGGTTGACGCGCGTCATGGTTCTCTCGCTCAAACCCACATATTCTTTGGGGGTATTTTTTAAACCGCAGTAATTAACTTTAGAGGAGAGAATCATGCAGAAAAGAGTATTGATGGCCGTGGCGGCAAGCGCGTTGTTTGCTTCATCTGGCGTATTTGCAGGGACTGGCGATTGGTTGGTGCGCGCGCGTGCGGTCAACGTTGCTCCGCAAAACAGCTCCAGCCCTCTTACGGGCGTGGCAGTCAGCAACGAGACGATTCCCGAGGTCGATATCAGCTACTTTTTCACCGACAACATTTCGGCTGAACTGGTGCTGACCTATCCGCAAAAACATACTGTGACGCTGAACGGCGCATCGCTCGGTACATTGAGAGAGCTGCCGCCGACCCTGTTGGCGCAATATCACTTCATGCCCGGCAGTTCTTTCAGTCCTTATGTGGGTGCTGGCCTGAATTACACGAAATTTTCGAGCGTGAGCCTGGGTAACCTGGATGTTGACAGGAGCAGCACAGGCGGTGCGCTGCAAGTTGGCTTCGACATGCCGATCAATAAAAACCTGTCCTTCAACGTTGACCTGAAAAAGGTTTGGATGAAAACCAACGTGAAGACAACGGCAGGCGCTTATGTGACGACGCTGAAGATCGATCCGATCCTGTTCGGTGTCGGTTTGGGCTGGAAGTTCTAAAGCAAAGGTGAGGCCCGGCGGCAAACGCTTCAAGCGGATTTCGCCGGGCCTAATATCTTCTTGTGTTTGCGTCAGCCTTTCATTTTCTATGCTGGACAGAAAGGTTGACGTGCATCAGGGTTTTTCACATTGTTTAAACAGAAAATGAGAAAAGCAAGCAATCTGCAGCAGTTCATTTATTTCGTGCGCTGATGCTGGCAGCCTATGGCGCCTCTCCGTTGCGAATAGCATTTTGCAAGGTAAGTCGGGCTTGCTCAGATTGGTAACCTGCGTTGGGTTGTTAAGTAAAGAATATTTGCGTTCTGCCGGAAGGCAGGCGTTCGAGCAGCACTTGGATTTTTTGGATGGCTGGCCTGGGATGAATTGCCTTTCCTATTGGGAAAATGTGCACTACACTATGCCGCGATTGGTTGTTGCACCACAAAGCTAAGTCCGTCCTTGTGTTTCTTCTCCTGTGAAAGGAATGATCATGAAACTTGGCACTTTGATAGCAGCACTGATTGTTGTTTCAACTTCGGCCTCCTGGGCCGCCGCCAGCGAACCTATCCAGCCTGTCCCTGCAGCATCCGCCAAGAACAAGGCGAAGATGGAATTGGGCAAGAAGCTTTTCTTCGATCCGCGACTCTCAAAATCCGGTTTCATTTCCTGCAATTCCTGTCACAACCTGAGTATGGGCGGCTCGGATAATTTGCAGACATCCATCGGCGACCACTGGCAGCAAGGCCCGATCAATGCGCCCACCGTGCTGAACTCGAGCATGAACCTGGCGCAGTTCTGGGACGGGCGCGCCAAGGATCTGAAGGAGCAGGCGGGTGGTCCCATCGCCAACCCCGGAGAGATGGCTTTCACTCACGAACTGGCAGTGGATGTATTGCGTTCCATTCCCCAGTACCGTACCGAATTCAAGCAGGTGTTCGGCTCGGACGATATCAGGATCGGCATGGTGACCGATGCCATCGCTGCCTTCGAAGAAACCCTGGTTACGCCGGATTCCCGTTTCGACAAATGGCTGAAGGGTGACAAAAAAGCGCTGAACAGCAACGAGCTGGCCGGTTACAAATTATTCAAGGATGCCGGTTGCGTCGCCTGCCACAACGGTACTGCCGTGGGCGGTGGATCGTTCCAGAAGATGGGGCTGCATGCCGACTACAAGACAGCCAGCAAGGCGGTAGGCAGGATTGCTGTCACCGGTAAAGATGCGGATCGCATGAACTTCAAGGTGCCGATCCTGCGCAACGTCGAACTGACCTACCCCTACTTCCATGACGGCGCTGCCTGGACCCTGGAAGAGGCGGTGGACACGATGGGGAGGCTGCAGCTCGGCCGCAATTTCAGCAAGGAAGAAATCGGCAAGATAGTCGCCTTTCTGAAGACTCTTACCGGCAAGCAGCCGGATTTCAAGCTGCCGATACTGCCGCCGTCAACGGACAAGACGCCACGCCCCAGGCCGTTTGAGTAGTTTAGCGGGGCGCGACTGGCACATTGCCGGAGTTCCGGATCGCGCTTCCGTGTTGTAGGGGAAATGCATTGTTTTTAACTAGCATCAGGGAGGTATTGTGGAGACAACTCAAGCAGCACCAGTGAAATACGACATGGGAGTCGTCAGATGGTTTTCCATCGCGGCGGTGATCTACTTTTTGGTGGGCACGCTGGTCGGCGTTTGGATCGCAGCGGAATTGGCGTGGCCGTTTTTGAATTTCGATATCGCTGAGATCTCCTTCGGGCGCCTTCGCCCGCTGCATACCAATGCGGTGATTTTTGCATTTGGTGGCTGTACGCTGATGGCTACCGGCTACTATATCGTGCAGCGCACCGGTGCGACCAGGCTGTGGAGCAATGGCTTGGGGTGGTTCACCTTCTGGGGCTGGAACCTGATCATTGTGCTTGCGGTAGTCACTCTCCCGCTGGGGCTCACCCAGGGTAAGGAGTACGCCGAACTGGAATGGCCGATCGACATCCTGATCGCCGTCGTCTGGCTGGCGTTCGGGCTGAATTACATCATGACCATAGCGAAACGCAAGACTTCGCATATCTATGTGTCCAACTGGTTCTTCATGGGCATGATCGTGATGATCACCTATCTGCACGTGGTGAACAGCCTTGCCATTCCGGTTAGCCTGACCAAGTCCTATGCCATTTTCTCCGGCGTGCAGGATGCCATGATCCAGTGGTGGTGGGGCCATAATGCGGTAGGTTTCTACCTGACTGCCGGCTTCCTCGGCATCATGTACTACTTCGTGCCCAAGCAGGCCAACCGTCCGGTGTTCTCCTATCGACTGTCCGTGCTGCACTTCTGGTCGCTGATGTTCGGTTATGTGTGGCTGGGCGCGCACCATCTGCAGTACACCGCATTGCCCGACTGGACCGGCTCGCTTGGCGCGGCAGTTTCCCTGGCGATGATCATCCCGTCCTGGGGTGGCGCGATGAACGGCATGATGACGCTGTCCGGTGCATGGGATCGCCTGCGCACCGATTACATCCTGCGCTTCCTGGTGGTTGCACTGGCGTTCTACGCGATGTCCACCTTCGAAGGGCCGGTGATGTCGATCAAGACCGTGAATGCCCTGTCGCATTACACCGACTGGACCATCGGCCACGTGCATTCCGGCGCACTGGGCTGGGTGGCGATGGTTTCCATCGGCGCGATCTACCATCTGGTGAAGCAGCGGTGGAACACCGAAATGTAGTCAGACAACCTGGTCAATGTCCACTTCTGG
>CAYNYH010000071.1:0-7945 GCA_964401425.1 uncultured Gallionella sp.
GGCTGGCGAAATCGAGGTAGTCGATCGGAGTGTTTTCCACCAGCAGCGTGTCGCGCGCCGGATCGACGCGCGTGGTGATCGCCCAGATGACTTCCTTCCAGTCGCGGATGGCGATGTCGTCGTCCACCACGACGATGAACTTGGTGTACATGAACTGGCGCAGGAAACTCCAGATGCCGAACATCACGCGCTTGGCGTGCC
The DNA here is from genome assembly GCA_964401425.1 of uncultured Gallionella sp. Taxonomy (GTDB): domain Bacteria; phylum Pseudomonadota; class Gammaproteobacteria; order Burkholderiales; family Gallionellaceae; genus Gallionella. The sequence continues at coordinate 202 of CAYNYH010000071.1, forward strand.
CCGGATATTGCTTCCTGATCGACACGATCGCCATGCGGTAGCTGCACCCTTCCGGCGGCAGGTAGAAATCCACGATCTCCGGGAACTGCTTCTGCAGCAGCGGCACGAACACCTCGTTGAGCGCGACGCCCAGCATCGCGGGCTCGTCGGGCGGCTTGCCGGTGTAGGTGGAGTGGTAGATCGCATTGCGGCGCATCGTGATGCGCTCGATGGTGAACACCGGGAATTTGTCCTGCTCGTTGTAGTAGCCGGTGTGGTCGCCATACGGCCCTTCCAGCGCGGTTTCGCCCGGATGGATCACGCCTTCCAGCACGATCTCGGCGGAAGCGGGCACTTGCAGATCGGAACCAACACATTTCACCAGCTCGGTCTTGCTGCCGCGCAACAGCCCGGCAAACTGGTATTCGGACAGGGTATCCGGCACCGGCGTGACCGCACCGAGGATGGTCGCCGGATCAGCGCCTATCACCACCGCGACGGGGAACGGCTGCCCCGGATTTTTCTGGCAATGGTCGCGAAAATCCAGCGCACCGCCGCGATGCGCGAGCCAGCGCATGATGGTCTTGTTCGGGCCGATCACCTGCTGACGGTAGATGCCGAGATTCTGGCGCGGCTTGTTCGGGCCGCGCGTGACCACCAGCCCCCAAGTGATCAGCGGCGCGATGTCGCCCGGCCAGCAATGCTGGATCGGCAATTTGGAGAGATCGACGTCTGCGCCTTCCCAGACGATCTCCTGGCAAGGCGCGGAGGACACCTCCTTGGGCGACATGGTCAGCACCTGCTTGAGCACGGGCAATTTTTCCCACGCGTCCTTCAGCCCCTTGGGCGGCTCCGGCTCCTTCAGGTAGGCGAGCAGCTTGCCGACTTCGCGCAACGCCTGCGTGCTCTCCGCACCCATGCCCATCGCGACGCGGCGCGGCGTGCCGAACAGGTTGGCCAGTACCGGCATGTTGTGTCCGGCGGGATGCTCGAACAGGATGGCCGGCCCCTGCGCGCGCAGCACGCGGTCGCAGATTTCGGTCATTTCCAGGTGCGGCGAAACCGGCGCGGCCACGCGCTTGAGTTCGCCAAGCTTTTCCAGTTGCGCGATGAAGTCGCGCAAGTCTTGATATTTCATTCAGCCCCCCAATCCCCAAGCCACTATCCGCAGATTACGCAGATTGACGCAGATTTCAAAACCAAGAACAAAGGCCGTTCGTGCTGAGCCTGTCGAAGCATGAGCGGCCGATCATCCACACCTCCCATTCCGGAACTCCGTTCACCCGAACAGCATTCTGGAAAACTCCGCCGCAGTTCTCAAATAATCTGCGTCAATCTGCGTAATCTGCGGACGCTTTTCAATAGAATTTTTCTTCGCCCTCGGGCCGCGTTTTAAATCTTTTGTGCAGCCAGAAATACTGCTCCGGCATTTCGCGCACGCGCTCTTCGATGAATTCGTTCATGCGCCGCGTATCGGCGATCACATCGCCGGTCGGATAGTTCTCCCAAGCCGGATAGAAGCGTACCTCATAACCCTGGCCGCCGGGCAGCAGTTTGCTGATGCATGGCACCACCTGCGCGCCGGTCATCTCGGCGAGGCGCGGCACGGTGGTCAGCGTCGCGGCGGGCACGCCGAAGAACGGCACGAACACGCCGTCCTTGGTCGCAAGGTCCTGGTCCGGCAGGTAGTAGAACGGGCGCCGCTCGCGCATCGCCTTGATGACCGGGCGCAGGCCCTGCTGGCGCACGTACAGCTTCTGCTCGCCAAAGCGCGAGCGGCCATGCAGCAACATCTTGTGGAACAGCGGGTTCTTCTGGCTGGAGTACACGCTGACGAGGTCGACATGCTGGATCATCCAGGAGCCGCCGACATCCAGCGCGACGAAGTGCGGCGCGAGCACGATCACCGGCCCGCGCGCCTGCGCCGCAGTGTAGTGCTCCAGCCCCTCGACGCGGATGTAACCCTGGATGCGGGACGCCGGGCTCCACCACAGGATGCTGCGCTCCAGGAAGCTGCGCGCGAAGGCCTGGAAATTTTTCCTCGCCAGCCCCCTGCGCCCGGCCTCGGACAGCTCGGGGAAGCACAGCCGCAGGTTGGTCGCCGCGACAAAACGCCGCTCGGCCGCGAACCAGTACAGCAGCAGGCCCAGCGCATTGCCCAGCCTGGCCAGCAGCGGCAGCGGCAGGAAATGCAGCAGCCACATCAGGAAAATGCCTATTCTGGTTATCATCTTTCAAACCGTGGTTGGACCACGAAGTTCACGAAGAACGCGAAGAAAAGCAATGCGCCGCATGGAAAAAGAGAATCACTTTTCCGGCGAGCTTCCGGTTTCACGCAACCCGATAAGTAATCTTCGTGATCTTCGTGTTCTTCGTGGTGAAATGCTTTTTCTATGTTCATGCTTGTTGTGAAGTTGTCGCCGGCGCATTCACGCCGCGCGGGATTTTATAGCGGTTGTAGCCCCACAGGTATTGCGCCGGGCAGGCGCGGATCACGCGCTCCAGCGCCGCATTGATCTGCTGCGGCACGGGGGCAGTGAAATCCAGTTGCAGCGGTTCGACGTGGATCACATAGCCCTGCCCGTGCGGCAACCGTTCCGAGTAGGCGATCAGCACCGTCGCGCCGCTGCTTTCCGCGAGGCGGGCAGCCAGCGTCATGGTGTAGGCGGGACGATCGAAGAAATCCGCCCATTCGCCCTCGCCCCGGCTCGGCACCTGGTCGGGCAGCAGCCCGATCGCCTCGCCACGCCTGAGCGCCTTGTACAGCAGGCGCACCCCGCTCACGTCGGCCTTCGCCAGCTTTGCCTGGCCGCGCTCGCGGCCACCGCGCATCACACCCTCCAGAAAGCCGAGCTTGGGCGGGCGGTACAGCACGGTGATCGGGACGCGCCGCGCGGCATACAACGCGGAGATTTCGAAGCAGCCGAGGTGCGGCGTCAGGAAGATGATGCCCTTGCCGCGCTCCTGCGCCGCGATGATGTGCTCCAGCCCGAGGCATTCCCGCACCTTGCCAAGCACTTCGTCATACGGCCGCCCCCAGATCCACGCCAGTTCCGCAATGCCCTTGCCCGCCTCGGTGATGGCCGCGGACAGCACGCTGCGATATTCGGCCTCATCGGCGGTTATCCCTGCCTGGCGCAGATTTTCCCTGGTGCGCGCAGCATACTGCGCGGAGGCCGCATAGGTCAGCCGCCCGAGCAGCGCGCCGAGGCTGTGCAAAGCACCCAGCGGCAGCAACCCGAACAGGCGGAAAACGGTTTTAAAGAGGAAGGCGAACATGTGAATCCGGTTTGCTATAATGCGCGCCCTAATTAATTTTTATAGTGATTGAACGGAGAACCATGAGCGAATATCTGTTTACGTCTGAGTCTGTATCCGAAGGCCATCCAGACAAGGTGGCAGACCAGATTTCCGATGCCATCGTCGATGCCATTCTAGCGCAGGACAAGCATTCGCGCATTGCCGCCGAAACGCTGTGCAATACCGGCCTCGTCGTGCTGGCCGGCGAGATCACCACCGCCGCCAATGTCGATTACATTCAGGTGGCGCGCGACACCATCAAGCGCATCGGCTACGACAACACCGAGTACGGCATCGACTACAAGGGCTGCGCGGTGCTGGTGGCCTACGACAAGCAGAGCCCCGACATCGCGCAGGGCGTGAACAAGGCCTATGACGACAACATGGATCAGGGCGCGGGCGACCAGGGCCTGATGTTCGGCTATGCCTGCGACGAGACCGACACTCTCATGCCGCTGCCGATCTACCTCGCGCACCGCGCGGTGGAACGCCAGGCGCAACTGCGCCGCGACGGGCGCCTGCCTTGGCTGCGCCCGGACGCGAAATCGCAGGTCACCGTGCGCTACGTGGACGGCAAGCCGCACTCCATCGACACCGTGGTGCTCTCCACCCAGCACTCGCCCGAAATGTCCGACGGCCCGAAGATGAAGCAGTCCGCAATCGATGCCGTGATCGAGGAGATCATCAAGCCTATCCTGCCGAAGGAGCTGATCAAGGGCAACGTCAAATACCTGGTCAACCCGACTGGCCGCTTCGTCGTCGGCGGCCCGCAGGGCGACTGCGGCCTGACCGGCCGCAAGATCATCGTCGACACCTACGGCGGCGCAGCCCCGCACGGCGGCGGCGCATTCTCCGGCAAGGACCCTTCCAAGGTTGACCGCTCGGCCGCCTATGCCGGCCGCTACGTGGCGAAAAACATCGTCGCCGCGGGTCTGGCCAGCAAATGCCTGATCCAGATTTCCTACGCGATCGGCGTGGCGCAACCCACCAGCGTCTGGGTCACCACCTACGGCACCGGCAAGGTCTCCGACGAAAAGATCGCGGAACTGGTCAGGAAGCATTTCGACCTGCGCCCGAAAGGCATCGTGCAGATGCTCGACCTGCTGCGCCCGATCTACCAGAAGACCGCCGCTTACGGCCACTTCGGCCGCGAAGAGCCGGAATTCAAGTGGGAAGCGACCGACAAGGCTGCCGCATTGAAAGCAGACGCAGGCTTGTAATTCTGCGCAACATCGGCTGCAAAACAAACGGCGCTTCAAGCGCCGTTTTGTTTTGGTTGGGGCAAGGATGCCAATTTATCGTGAAAACTATCGAACCTGACCCCTTTTAATTATGGTTCGACAAGCTCACCACGAACGGAGAGTAGCTTCCCTAGGGTTTTATCTCCTTCAGCTTCAAAGGTACCCCCGGCTTCTTCTGTTCCGGCGGTACGCCTGATGCCGCTTCAGCCTTTGCCGCCTCCGCCGCTTCCCGCTGCAGATCCTCTATCGCCACGGCCCGCACTTCCATTCTGGCCGGGCCTTTTTGTGCTGTTTTTTCCTTGGCGGATTTGGGCGCTGCTCCCGCCTTGGTTTCGGCAGCGGACTGCTCCTTGGCTTTTGCCTCCTTTTCCACCTTGGCCTGCGCTGCCTTCTCCGCCTTGACCCTTGCGGCTTCGGCCTTGGCTTCCTGCGCGGCTTTCAGCTTGGCGGCCTTGGCCTCAGCGGCAGCCTGTGCCTTCGCCTCGGCTTGCGCCTTCTTCTCCGCCTTGATGCGCTCGGCTTCGGCCCTGGCTGCTTCCCGTTTGGCTCGGGCGGCATTGCGTGCTGCCTGCGCGTTTTCCCTGGCGCGCGCTTCCTGCGCGGCGCTAAGCCGGCGAACCTTGGTTTCCTGAACAGCTTTCAGCTTGGCCGCCTTGGCTTCGGCGGTGGCCCGCGCCTTCGCCTCTTTCTCGGCCTTGAGCCGGGCGGCTTCGGCCTGTTTCGCTTCGACCCGCGCCGCTTCCGCCTGTGCGGCCTGTTCTTTTTTCAGCCGCTCCGCCTCGGCCCTGGCATCCTGTTCCGCCTTGGCCGCCTGTTGTGCGGCTAGTTGCCTGGCAAGCAAGGCACGCTGTTCGATGGGGTCGATTCTCGCGATGTTGCCCGCCTTGATGCCGTGTTTCGCTGCCTCTTCCGTGAGTTCGCCGATGGAGAACTGCGGCTGGACCTGGGTCAGGGTAACCGTATCCGCCGCACGGTCCGTGGCACCCAGCACCGCGCCCTTCAGCCCGACGACCGGCGCCGCGTCCCTGACGTAGACGACGAGCTGGTCGCCGCTTTTCAGCAGCGCATCGCTCCCCGCATCGAGATAGGCCTTCTTCCCCTCGACCCGGATGATGTTCGCGGAGAACGGCACCTTCTCCAGTGCCGCACGGATGTCCTTGACGGCAAGATCGAGCAGCCGGTTTGTCGCCTGCCCGAATTCGGTTTCAAAAAAGAGGCTGCTGCCGAAGGGCTTGTCGTTGCCCACCCGCACCTCGCCCTGGGCCTGTTCGCCCAGGCGGCGCAGCAGCAGGCGGTTGCCCGTGAATCCGTCGTAAACGGCAAGCTCGACTTCGATATGCCGCTTCGCGCCTCCGCCGATCGGCGTGCCGAGGTAGCCTCTCTCCTGCTTCGTTCCCGCATTCACCACCACGCCGGAAATCAGGAATTGCGCGCCGCTCTCTGCGGCAATCCGAGTGATGGCCTCGCGCTGCGCCTCGCCCACCTCGGCCGGGATCGAGCTGCCGCTATAAGCAGCCAGGAACTCCCCGCTTGCCTCCAGCCGGCCGGCAAGCGCCAGGGGAAGGCCGTCGTAGATGTTGTTGATGTCGTCGACATGCAGCGTATTGACGACGTCGAACTGGGCGAGCGCAATTTTCCTTTTCGCGGCAGGCGCAGGGCGCTGCGCGCCCTCGGTTCCTTCCGTCTGTGCGGCTGCGATGGGTGCCGCGCAGAGGGCAACCGTCATGCAGAACAGCGCCACCAGCGAGGCGGCGCAGCGAGAACCTTGGCGGATGTTGAATGGCATGAACTACCCTCTTAAAGCAATACGCGCCAGCCGGTCAATACATAGCGTTCCAGCACGAACAGCACGGCGAAGAGCAACAGCAGCACGACGGTGAAGCGCAGCGTTTGCCAGGCGAATTTCAGGTAGCGGCGGTCGCGCGTGAAGACGTACATCCCGCCGCTCAGTACCAGCAGCAGCACGACCAGGATCAGGAACAGGCGCAGGATCAGCACTTGTCCGCCATGGTCGCGTCGGCTCAGGCGGCCTGCAGTTGCAGGCGCAGGAAGGCCGGCGCGTCTTCCACGCTATCGAAGGTGACGAACTCCCAGGCCTGCTCGTCGGCGAGCAGGGCGCGCAGCAGGGCGTTGTTCAGCGCATGGCCGGATTTGTAGCCGGAGAACGCACCGATCAGCGGATGCCCCAGCAGGTAGAGGTCGCCGATCGCGTCGAGCACCTTGTGCTTGACGAACTCGTCGTCGAAGCGCAGGCCGTCGGCATTCAGCACGCGGTACTCGTCCATCACGATGGCGTTGTCGAGGCTGCCGCCCAGCGCGAGGCCCTGTGCGCGCATGTTCTCGACGTCCTGCATGAAGCCGAAGGTGCGCGCGCGGCTGATGTCGCGCACGTAGGATTCTTCTCCCAGGTCGACCACCACATGCTGCTTGGCATCGGCAAACACCGGGTGGGCGAAGTTGATGGTGAAGGTCAGCTTGTAGCCGTTGTAGGGCTCGAAGCGCACCCACTTGTCGCCATGTTTCACATCGATAGTCTTCTTCACGCGGATGAATTTCTTGGCGGCGGACTGCTCGGCGATGCCCGCCGATTGCAGCAGGAAGATGAAGGTGCCGGCGCTGCCATCCATGATCGGCACTTCCGCGCTGTCCAGGTCGACATAGGCGTTGTCCACGCCCAATCCGGCCAGCGCCGACATCAGGTGCTCGACGGTCGCGACGCGCACGCCGTTCTGCTCCATGCAGGTGGACAGGCGCGTGTCATGCACCAGCTCGGCGCGCGCATGGATTTCCTCGACCGGCCTGGCATCCACGCGGCGGAATACGATGCCGGTGTTGACCGGGGCGGGGCGCAGCCCCAGCGTGACTTTCTCGCCGCTGTGCAAGCCGACTCCCGTCACGCTGACGGAGCTCTTCAAGGTGCGTTGCTTAACCATTGGTGCCTTAGACACAAGAATCATGTGTGAATTTTATCACGGCAATACCAGAAACAAGGAGCTGCATCGCCCCCTGAATCCCGGATCCTGAATCCTCCTCAGTCCGCCTGCTTGCGCAGGAAGGACGGGATATCCAGCGTATCCATGCCGGATTTCTCCATTGCATCGATGGTTTCCCGGCGGCCGCGGCGCATTACGGCAGGCGTGTCCAGCTCGGTGTAGTTCACGCCGCTGTTGGCAATCGGCTCGTCGTGTGTGCCGGTGCGCTGGTAGGTCTCTTCGCTGCGGTAA
>CAYNYH010000071.1:7955-12534 GCA_964401425.1 uncultured Gallionella sp.
CTTGGGCTGCCTGCGCGCCATCTGCGCGCCGATGCCGCTCGCCACAACGGTCACGCGCAGGTCTTCGCCCATGTTCTCGTCGAACACCGAGCCGACGATGACCGTCGCTTCTTCGGCGGCGAACTGCACGCACTCCATCACATCTTCCAGCTCCTTGAGCTTCAGGCTGCTGGACGAGGTGATGTTCACCAGCACGCCGCGCGCACCGGACATGTCCACGTCTTCCAGCAAGGGGCTGGCGATCGCGCGCTCGGCGGCAGCGCGCGCGCGGTCCGGACCGGAGGCGATCGCGGAACCCATCATCGCCATGCCGTTTTCTGACATCACGGTGCGCACGTCGGCGAAGTCGACATTGATCAGCCCCGGCACGTTGATCACTTCGGCGATGCCCGCCACCGCGCCCTGCAGCACGCCGTTGGCGGCCTTGAAGGCCTCCGGCACGGTGACGTCGCTGCCCAGCACTTCCATCAGCTTGGAGTTCGGCACGATGATCAGCGAATCGACATGCTCGTGCAGCGCCTCGATGCCGGCCTTGGCGAAGCGCATGCGGTTGCCTTCGTAGGTGAACGGCTTGGTGACCACCGCCACGGTGAGGATGTCCAGTTCGCGCGCGATCTGCGCGACGATGGGCGCGGCGCCCGTTCCGGTGCCGCCGCCCATGCCGGCAGTGATGAACACCATGTTCGCGCCGCTGATCATCTCCTTGATGCGCTCGCGGTCTTCCTCGGCCGCCGCCTGACCGATCGACGGCTTGGCGCCTGCGCCGAGGCCCTTGGTGATGTTCGCGCCGATCTGCAGCTGGGTGCGCGCCTTGCTGCGCTTGAGCGCCTGCGCATCGGTGTTGATGGCGATGAACTCGACGCCCTGTACGCCTTGCTCGATCATATGGTCCACGGCGTTGCCGCCGCAGCCGCCCACCCCGATCACCTTGATCACCGCATCCTGTGTTTCCGCTTCCATTAGTTCGAACATCGTCGCCTCCTTATAAAAATAACTTCAAATATACTTCCGAGCCCTGAGCCGCTAACCCCTGAAAACCGCTAGAAATTCCCCTGAAACCATGATTTCATCTTCCCCAATACATCACCCAACGAACCGGACTGCTTGCGCGTCTCTTCGTCGCGCTGGTAGTGCTCCAGGCCATACAGCAGCAGCCCCACGCCGGTTGCCATGCGCGGCGTCTTCACCACGTCGGACAGCCCGCCGACATACTTCGGAATCCCCAGACGCACCGGCAGGTGGAAAATCTCCTCGCCCAGTTCGACCATGCCCTGCATGGCGCTGCTGCCGCCGGTGATCACGATGCCGGACGAGAGCAAGTCCTCGAAACCGCTGCGGCGCAGTTCCTGCTGCACCAGCAGGTAGAGCTCCTCGACGCGCGGCTCGATCACCTCGGCCAGCGTCTGGCGCGACAGCGAACGCGGCCCGCGCTCGCCCACGCCCGGCACTTCGATTGCGCCGTTGTCGGCCAGCTGGCGCAAGGCGCAGCCGTGCTTGATCTTGATGTCCTCGGCATCCTGGGTCGGCGTACGCAATGCCATCGCGATGTCGTTGGTGATCTGGTCGCCGGCGATCGGGATCACCGCGGTGTGGCGGATCGCGCCGCCGGTGAACACCGCGATATCGGTGGTGCCACCGCCGATGTCGACGAGGCATACGCCCAGTTCCTTTTCGTCCTCCTCGAGCACCGCCTTGCTCGACGCCAGCGGCTGCAGGATCAGCTCGTTGACCTCCAGCCCGCAGCGGTGGATGCACTTCATGATGTTCTGCACCGCCGCGACCGCGCCGCTGACGATGTGCACCTCGACGTCGAGGCGCATGCCGCTCATGCCGAGCGGCTTCTTGATGCCGTCCTGGCCGTCGATACTGAACTCCTGTTCGAGGATGTGCAGAATCTGCTGGTCGCCCGGCAGGCTGATCGAGCTGGCCGTTTCGACCACTCGCTCGATGTCGGTCGACACGACCTCTTTCTCCTTGATCTTCACCATGCCGCGCGAATTGATGCCGCGGATATGGCTGCCGGCGATGCCGGTATGGACCTCGTGGATTTTGCAATCGGCCATCAGCTCGGCTTCCTCCAGTGCGCGCTGGATCGCGCCCACCGTGGCTTCGATGTTGACCACCATGCCCTTCTTCATGCCGTCGGATTCGTGCATGCCCATGCCGATCACTTCCAGCATGCCGTCCGGCTTGACCTCGCCGACGATGGCCACGATCTTGGATGTGCCGATATCCAGCCCGACTACCAGGTTCTTGGTTTCCTTGTTTCTGCTCATCGTTTATACCTCGCTGCCTATCCTCAACTCCTGACCATGCCGCCTACCGCAAACCCGTTGCGATAGCGCATGTCCACATACCGCACCGACCCCGCCTGCGCCGCCAGGCTGTACGGGTATACCGTCACAAACCGCGCGAGGCGCTGTTGCATCTCTTCGCGCCCCAGCTCCAGCACCATGCCGTTGGAAAGGCGTAGCTGCCAGGCATGGCGCGGCGTCAGCGCCAGTTGCGTCACCTGCAGATTCAGCGCTGCAAGCTGCGCATTGAACTGCGCGTAATGCTGCGCCACCTCGGCCGATGCGCCCTCCGGCCCGATGAAACCCGGCAGCGCCTGCTCGCTCGCCGCACCGAACACCTCGCCGTGGGTATTCACCAAGGCCGCGCCGTTCCAGCGCGCCAGCGCCTCATGCTCTTCCAGCTGCACCGCCAGCCGGTCGGGAAATTCGCGGCGGATCGTGACGCTGCGCACCCAAGTCAGTTTTTCCAGCGACTGCCGAAGGCGCTCGATATCCACGGTAAAAAAATTGCCCCGCACCTCGCTGCGCGCCACCGCCAGCACTTCCTGCACATCCACCCGCTGCGGCGCCGCATCCAGGCGCACGCTGTGCAGCGGCGACAATCCCGGCAGGTGCACGACGTAATAGGCCGCGCCGTACAACACCGCCAGCACGCTGAAAACCATCAGCGCGTTGGCGACATTCCTCAGCAGGGCGGCGTTATCCCACATGTGCTCCCTCCAATACGCGAATCACCAGCTGCTCGAAGCCGATGCCGGCCTGGCGCGCCGCCATCGGCACCAGACTGTGGTCGGTCATCCCCGGCGCGGTGTTCACTTCCAGCAGATAGGGTTGGCCCGCCTCATCCATCAGGAAATCCACGCGCCCCCAGCCCTGTCCGCCGATCAGCGCGAAGGCCTGCTTGGCGAGGCGCTGCATCTCGGCCTCCTTTTCCGCACTGAGCCCGCATGGGCACAGGTAGCGGGTGTCGTCGCGGAAATATTTCGCCTCATAGTCGTAGAACTCGCTGGCCGGCTCGATTTTGATCACCGGCAGCACCTGCTCGCCGAGGATCGCCACGGTGTATTCGCCGCCGCCGATGAAGCTCTCCGCAATCACCAGCTTGTCGTGCTTCGCGGCTGCCTCATAGGCGCTACGCAACTCGCCGACGGCCTTCACCTTGCTGATGCCGACGCTGGAGCCTTCGTTGGCCGGTTTGACGAACAGCGGCAGGCCCAGCTGCTGCACCACGGCATTCCAATCGCTGTGTGCGTCGAGCAGCGTGTATTTCGGCACCGGCAGATTGGCCGCCTGCCACACCAGTTTGGTGCGCCACTTGTCCATGCCCAGCGCGGAAGCCAGCACGCCGCTGCCGGTATAGGGGATGCCCAGCAGTTCCAGCGCGCCCTGCACCGTGCCGTCCTCGCCGAAGCGCCCGTGCAGCGCGATGAAGGCACGGTCATAACTCTCGTCGCGCAAGGCCTGCAAATCCTGTACTGCCGGATCGAAAGCATGCGCATCCACGCCGCTGCGCCTGAGTGCAGCGAGCACGGCCGCGCCGCTCTTCAGCGACACCTCGCGCTCGGCGGACTTGCCGCCGAACAGCACCGCTACCTTGCCAAAGCGGGAAGGGGAAAGGGGGAAGGGGGAAGGGTTGCTCTTATCCATGATTCACATGTTCACCAATAATTCTTACTTCCGGATGCAGGTCGATGCCGGTCTGTTGCCGCACCGCAGTCCGCACTTCGTTGATCAGATTTTCGATATCCGCCGCCGTCGCCCCGCCGGTGTTCACGATGAAGTTGGCATGCTTCTCCGACACCTGCGCGCCGCCGATGCATTTTCCCTTCAGCCCGCACTGCTGGATCAGCCGCGCCGCATGGTCGCCCGGCGGGTTGCGGAACACCGAGCCTGCATTCGGCAGGTTCAGCGGCTGGCTGGCGATGCGCTTGCTCAACAGTGTTTTGATCTCCTGCCGCGCGATCGCGCCATCGCCCTGCTCGAACTTCAGCCATGCGGCTACGAAAAACTCTTCTGCCTTCTCCCGCAATGACACATGCCGGTAGCCGATTTCATAATCTCCTGCCGTGCGCATCCGCACTTCGCCGCGCCGGTTCACGGCCTGCACGCGCAGCACCTTCTGCCAGGTCTCGCTGCCGTAGCATCCGGCATTCATCGCCAGCAGGCCGCCGAGCGTGCCGGGGATGCCGGCGAAAAATTCCGCGCCGCGCAGGTTGTGCAGGGCGGCGAAGCGCGCGAGCTTTGCGCCCGGCACGCCGGCCTCGGCATAGGTGCTGCCGTCGGCT